>NZ_JBBCBO010000021.1:0-101920 GCF_037203865.1 Variovorax sp. CCNWLW186
GCAGCGAAATAAAGGAGGAGGGCGAAGCCCGGGGGACATTCGCGGAGGGGAGTACCCGGTGGCCTTTGCACGCGCCCTGAACAACAGCGCCAAAAACAGCGCCAAGAACAACAGCGTGGTTGGAGCGCCGACATGAAGCGCGACCTCCCCTCCCTCGCGCTCTATGCGCAAGTCAAGGATCACATCTCCCGCAAGATCCAGGACGGCACTTGGCCGGCCGGCCACCGCCTGCCCTCCGAGAGTGAATTGGTTGCTCAGTTCGGCATTTCTCGCATGACCGTGAACCGCGCGTTGCGCGAGTTGATGGAGCAGGGTCGCATCGTGCGCATGGCCGGTGTCGGCAGCTTCGTGGCCGAGAACAAACCCCAGTCCACGTTGCTGCAGATTGCCAACATCGCCAGTGAAATCCGCCAGCGGGGCCACGACTACCGCTGCGAAATGCTGGCCGTAGAACGCATTGCCGCCTCACCCGACGTGGCGGCCTGGCTCGACATGCGCGCGGGCACCTCGGTGTTCCACAGCGTGTGCCTGCACCTGGAGAACGACACGCCGGTGCAGCTCGAGGAACGGTACGTCAATCCGCAGGTCGTGCCCGACTTTCTCGAGCAGGACTTTGCCGCCGTTGCGCCCAGCGAATACCTGGTGCGCAACGTGCCCTTCGACCAGATCGAGCATGTCGTCGATGCCGTGCTGCCCACTGCCGAGCAGGCCGGCCGGCTGGCGATGGAACCCACCGACCCCTGCCTGTTGCTCACGCGCCGCACCTGGACGCGCAACACGCCCGTTACCTGGGTGCGGTGCCTCCATCCCGCCTCGCGCTACAGCCTGGGCAGCCGTTTCAAAGCCGACGGCAACCCCTCGTTCGGCTGATTTTTGTGTCGCGGAAACCGCAGGTCTTCTCTTGCAACCACTTGTATAGACAGGTTCATATGCCAACAAACAATCACACTCCCGCCACCCTGACTCTCACGCCCGGCAAGGTGGATCTCGCCATGCTGCGCCGCATCCAGGCCGGCGGCGTGCGGCTGGCGCTCGATCCGTCGGTGCAGGACGGCATGGCGCGCGCCGAAGCGGCGGTGCGCCACATCGTCGAGAACGACCAGGTGGTCTACGGCATCAACACCGGCTTCGGCAAGCTCGCGAGCACGCGCATCGGCAACGACCACTTGGCCGAGCTGCAGCGCAACCTCGTGCTTTCGCACAGCGTGGGCACCGGCGAGCCGCTGGCCGCGCCTGTCGTGCGCATGGTGCTGGCCACCAAGGCCGTGAGCCTGGCGCGTGGCCACTCGGGTGTGCGGCCCGCGCTGGTCGACGCCTTGCTGGCCCTGTTCAATGCGGGCGTGATGCCGCGCATTCCGTGCAAGGGCTCGGTCGGCGCCTCGGGTGATCTTGCGCCGCTCGCGCACATGGCCTGCGTGCTGATCGGCGAGGGCGAGGCGACCACTGCGGACGGTGCCGTGGTCAGCGGTGCCGAGGCCATGCGCCTCGTCGGCCTCGAGCCCTTCGTGCTCGGCCCCAAGGAAGGCCTGGCGCTGCTCAACGGCACGCAGGTGTCGACCGCGCTCGCGCTGGCCGGGCTGTTCGGCGCGGAAGACGTGTTCGCCTCGGCATTGATGTCGGGTGCGCTCTCGCTCGAGGCCATCCAGGGTTCGATCAAGCCGTTCGATGCGCGCATTCACGCCGCACGCGGCCAGCCGGGGCAGATTGCCGTGGCGGGCGCGGTGCGCGCGCTGCTCGAAGGCAGCGAGATCGTGCCGTCGCATGCAGCGTGCGGCCGCGTGCAAGACCCGTATTCGGTGCGCTGCATTCCGCAGGTCATGGGTGCCTGCCTCGACAACCTCGCGCATGCCGCGCGCGTGCTGGTGATCGAGGCCAATGCTGCATCGGACAACCCGCTGGTCTTCACCGACACCGGCGAAGTGATCTCGGGCGGCAACTTCCACGCCGAGCCGGTCGCCTTTGCGGCCGACATCATTGCGCTGGCCGTGAGCGAGGTCGGCGCCATTTCCGAGCGGCGCCTCGCGCTCTTGCTCGACACCGGAATTTCGGGCCTGCCGCCGTTCCTGGTGCGCGACGGCGGCCTGAACTCCGGCTTCATGATCGCGCAGGTCACGGCGGCCGCGCTGGCATCGGAGAACAAGTCGCTCGCGCATCCCGCCAGCGTCGACAGCCTGCCCACTTCGGCCAACCAGGAAGACCATGTGTCCATGGCCACGTTCGCGGCGCGGCGCCTCGGCGACATGGTCAACAACACCGCGGTCGTCGTCGGCATTGAAGCCATGGCGGCCGCGCAAGGCATCGAACTGAACCGAAACCTCAAGAGCTCGCCGCTGGTCGAAGCCGAGTTCGCCAACATCCGCAAGAAGGTCGCGTTTCTTGAAACCGACCGCTACCTCGCGCCCGACATCGAAGCCATGCGCCAGTGGGCGCTCAAGGCCGAGTTGCCCGCCGCGCTTTTGAACATCCTGCCCAGCCACGCCTGAACACCGATCAAGGAGAACCTCGCCATGAACGCACCCGAAAAGCTCCCGCTGCAAAACACCGACCCGCGCCATGACCCCACGCGCGTGATCCGCGCGCCGCGCGGCAGTGAGCTGAACTGCAAGAGCTGGCTCACCGAAGCCCCGTTTCGCATGCTGCAGAACAACCTCGACGCCGAGGTGGCCGAGCGCCCGCAAGATCTTGTGGTGTACGGCGGCATCGGCCGCGCCGCGCGCAACTGGGCCTGCTACGACCAGATCCTCGCTTCGCTGAAGGAACTGAACGACGACGAGACGCTGCTCATTCAATCGGGCAAGCCGGTCGGCGTGTTCAAGACGCACGAGAACGCACCGCGCGTGCTGCTCGCCAATTCGAACCTGGTGCCCAAGTGGGCCAACTGGGAGCACTTCAACGAGCTCGATCGCCAGGGCCTCTTCATGTACGGCCAGATGACCGCGGGCAGCTGGATCTACATCGGCAGCCAGGGCATCGTGCAGGGCACCTTCGAAACCTTTGTCGAAGCCGGCCGCCAGCACTACAACAACAGCCTCGCGGGCAAGTGGATCCTCACGGCCGGCCTCGGCGGCATGGGCGGCGCACAGCCGCTCGCGGCCACGCTGGCGGGTGCCGTGTCGCTCAACATCGAGTGCCAGCAGACCAGCATCGACTTTCGCCTGCGCACGCGCTACGTCGACAAGCAGGCGCGCGACATCGACCATGCGCTCGAGCTCATCAAGCAGCATTGCGACGCAAAGGAAGCCGTGTCGATCGCGCTGCTCGGCAACGCGGCCGACGTGTTGCCCGAGCTGGTCAAGCGCGCGAAGGCCGGCGGTATCAAGCCCGACCTCGTCACGGACCAGACCTCGGCGCACGACCTCATCAACGGCTACCTGCCTTCGGGCTGGACCGTGCCGCAATGGCAGGCCGCGATGAAGGACGCCTCGCAGCATGACGCGCTCAAGAAAGCCGCTGCGAAGTCGTCCGCCGTGCATGTGCAGGCCATGCTCGACTTCCAGGCCATGGGCATTCCCACGGTCGACTACGGCAACAACATCCGCCAGGTCGCTTTCGACGAAGGCGTGAAGAATGCGTTCGACTTTCCGGGCTTCGTGCCGGCCTACATCCGCCCGCTGTTCTGCGAAGGCAAGGGCCCGTTCCGCTGGGTGGCGCTGTCGGGCGACCCCGAAGACATCTACAAGACCGACGCCAAGATCAAGGAGCTGTTCCCCGAGAACACCCACACGCATCGCTGGCTCGACATGGCGCGCGAGCGCATCGCATTCCAGGGCCTGCCGGCGCGCATCTGCTGGCTGGGCCTGGGCGAGCGCCACATCGCCGGCCTGGCCTTCAACGAGATGGTGAAGAACGGCGAACTCAAGGCGCCCATCGTCATCGGCCGCGACCACCTGGACACCGGCTCCGTGGCCAGCCCCAACCGCGAGACCGAGGCAATGAAGGACGGCACCGATGCCGTGAGCGACTGGCCGCTGCTCAACGCACTGCTCAACACAGCGGGCGGCGCCACCTGGGTCAGCCTGCATCACGGCGGCGGCGTGGGCATGGGCTATTCGCAGCACTCGGGCGTGGTCATCGTGTGCGACGGCACCGATGCAGCCGCCAAGCGCATCGAGCGCGTGCTGTGGAACGACCCGGCCACCGGCGTCATGCGCCATGCCGATGCGGGCTACGACATTGCCGTGGCCACGGCAAAGAAGCAGGGCCTCAAGTTGCCGATGGTGCGCTGACCCGGAGCGAAGCAGTAAGACGAAGGTAAAAAGAAAAAACGCGCCGATTCCCACTCAGTGGGAATGAAGGCTTGGACGTGGGAACGGCCAACAAGATACTGCACGCCGCACCCACTTTTCGACCTCTCGCCGCCGCTCCCGATGACGCCGCCCGAAGCTTCCGCCCACAACGACCGAGCCCTGCTGGTGCTGTCGGTGCTGGCGCAAAGCAAGGCGGCCATGTCGGCAGCTGAGCTGATGCAGGCCACCGGCCTTTCGCAGAGCACGCTGTACCGGCAGATCGCAACGCTGCGGCGCTGGGGCTTCGTCATGGAGGCCGAAGGGCGCTACTCGCCCGGGCCCGTGAGCGTGCAGCTTGCAACCGGCTTCGACGGCAACTCCGACCTCGTGATGGCGGCGCGCGCCGACATGCGCGCGCTCGCACAGCAGAGCCGCGAAAGCGTGGCGCTGGTCACGGCCGTGAACGATCGCGTGGTGTGCCTCGAGATGATCGACAGCGAACAGTCGCTGCGCTGTTCGTTCGACCGGGGCCGCAGCGTGCCGGCCCGTGACGGCGCCAGTGCCAAGTGCCTGCTGGCCCACTTGCCGACCGACCAGCGCGATGCATTGCTCGACGCATTCGGCGAAAGCGCCGAGCGCCGCGCACAGCGCGCCGCAGAGCTCGACGCCATCCGCGAAGCCGGCCATGCCGTGACGCATGGCGAGGTCGACGCCGGCGTGTGGGGCGCGAGCGCACCGGTGCTCGCATCGGGCCGTCGCCTGCGCGGCGCGATCACGCTCATGGCCCCGCTCACGCGTGTCGAAGGCATGGAAGCTGCATTGCTGCACATGACCGTCGTCACGGCGGCGCGCATTTCACGCGCGCTGCAGTAGCCAGCCATTGCGCACGGTTTTCTTTTCTTTTTCAACCCACGGAAGCTTTCACATGAACACCCGCCGCACCCTCATTGCCGCCGCACTCTCCAGCCTTGCCTTCTTCGGCTTTGCCGCCACCGCGCAAGCGCAGGGCGAGCCCCTGCGCGTGGCCACCGATGCCACCTTTCCGCCGATGGAGTTCGTCGAGAACGGCAAGCGCACGGGCTTCGACGTGGAGCTGGTCGAGGCCATCGGCAAGACGCTGGGCCGCAAGATCGAATGGATCGACATCGACTTCAAGGGCCTGGTGCCGGGCCTCATCTCCAAGCGCTTCGACATGGCCGTCTCGGCCATCTACATCACCGACGAGCGCAAGAAGGTCGTCGACTTCACGGTGCCCTACTACGCGGGCGGCCTGGTGGTGATGGTGAAGGACGGCAACACCGCCATCAAGACGCCGGCCGACATCAACGGCAAGAAGGTCAGCGTGCAGGTGGGCACCAAGTCGGTCTCCTACACCAAGGAAAAGTATCCGCAGGTGCAGCTGATGGAAGTAGAGAAGAACCAGGAAATGTTCAACCTGGTGGACATCGGCCGTGCCGATGCGGCCGTGACCGGCAAGCCCGCCGCCTACCAGTACGTGCGCACGCGCGGCGGCCTGAAGGTGCTGCCCGAGCAGATCACCACCGAGGAATACGGCATGGCCATCCGCAAGGACACGCCCGAGCTCACCAAGGCAGTGAACGGCGCCATCGAGAAGCTCAAGGCTGATGGCACCTATGCGCAAATCGTCGCGAAGTGGTTCAGCGCGAACGCGAAGTAACCCGGTCGGCTCATGGATCTCGATTTCTCGCCGATCTGGCAAGGCTGGCCCGACCTGCTGCGCGGCGCGCTCGTCACGGTGGAAATTACCGCCTGCGCGCTCGCCCTCGGCTGCGTGCTGGGCCTCGTGGTCGGCATAGGGCGGCTCAACCCGAAGCGGCGCTGGCTCTACGGCCTATGCACGGCGTATGTGGCGGCGATTCGCGGCACGCCGCTGCTGGTGCAGCTGTTCATCTTGTTCTTCGGCCTGCCGCACTTCGGCATCTTGCTGCCGGCCTTCCTGTGCGGCGTGCTGGGGCTGGGCATGTATTCGGGCGCGTATGTGTCGGAGATCGTGCGCGGTGCCATCCAGTCGATCGACAAGGGCCAGACCCTCGCGGCCCAGTCGCTGGGCATGACACCCGCCACGGCCATGCGCGAGATCGTGCTGCCGCAGGCGGTGGTGCGCATGATCCCGCCGTTGGGCAACGAGTTCATCGCGCTCATCAAGAACTCGGCGCTGGTGTCGCTGCTCACCATTCACGACGTGATGCATGAGGGGCAGAAGATCATCAGCGTGTCGTACCGCTCGCTCGAGGTGTACCTTGCCATCGCGCTCGTGTACTTCGTGCTCACGGGCACGATGACGCTGGTTCTCAGGCACTTCGAGCAGAAGCTGCGGCAGGGCGGGCTGACGCGATGAACCTGCATTTCGTCTTTCTCCCTCCCCTGTCGGGGGAGGGTTGGGGTGGGGGCACGACGGCCTCGACCCGCGCTCGGCGCTCGCCGGGCACCGCCCCCATCCCGGCCTTCCGCCGGAAGGGGAAGGAGCAAGAGGGCCGGCCATGAATCGCGTGCAGCGCTTCTCCCGCGCATCGCTCCCAGCCAAACCATGGAAGAACGGCGGCGGCACCACGCAGGAAATCATCAGCTGGCCCGAGGGCGCGGGGCTCGACGACTTCAGCTGGCGCGCGAGCATCGCCACCATTGCGGCACCCGGGCCGTTCTCGGTGTTCGAAGGCGTCGACCGCAGCATCATGCTGCTCGAAGGCGACGGCGTGCGGCTCTTCACGCCCGACGGAAGAACGGACCACCGGCTCGACGCGCCGCACCGGCCGTTCACTTTCAGCGGCGACGAGGCGATCGATTGCGCGCTGCTCGGCGGCGCATCGAACGACTTCAACATCATGGCGCGGCGCGGCCGGTGGCGCGCTGAAGTGCAGGTGCTTGCCGAGCCCTCGGTGGTGGAGCCCGCGCCGCACGGCGTGCTGCTTGCGCTGCGCGGCACATGGCGCCTGAACGGCGAGGCGCGCGCCGAGGGCGAGGGCGTGTACTGGGCCGAAGACGCGCAGGCGTGGCAAGCCGTGCCGGAGGACGAAGGCGCGCGGTTGGCAGCGGTTCGCATCGTGCCGGCGTAAGCTCTGGAATACCGAAAGAGACCCATGACATCCGCAACCTCGTTCCCCTCGGCCGATGGCCTCTGGACTGGCCTTCGCCTCGCGCCCGATGCGGCGCCGGGCACCGCACCCGAAGCGGCTGCCGATGCCGCCATTGCGGTGGCCGGGGGCATGGTCCGCTGGGTAGGCGCACGCCAGGCGCTGCCCGCCGAATTTGCCGGCCTTGCACCGCACGACGGCGGCGGCGCGCTCGTCACGCCGGGGCTGGTCGATTGCCACACCCATCTGGTCTACGGCGGCCAGCGTGCCAACGAGTTCGCGATGCGGCTTGCAGGCGCGAGCTACGAAGAGGTGGCCAAGGCGGGCGGCGGCATCGTCTCGTCCGTGCGCGCCACGCGCGAAGCCGATGAAGACACGCTCTTTGCGCAGGCCGCGCAGCGACTCGAGCAATTGCTGGCCGACGGCGTCTGCGCCATCGAGATCAAGTCGGGCTACGGCCTTTCGCTCGAGCATGAGCGCAAGCAGCTGCGCGTGGCGCGGCGCCTTGGCGAGGTTTACGGCGTGACCGTGCGCACCACCTTTCTCGGCGCGCATGCGCTGCCGCCCGAATACGCAGGCCGCAGCGGCGACTACATCGACCTCGTCTGCAGCCAGATGCTGCCCGCGCTTGCCGCCGAAGGGCTGGTCGATGCGGTGGACGTGTTCTGCGAACGCATCGCGTTTTCGCTGGCTGAAACCGAGCAGGTCTTCAAGGCCGCGCAAGCGCTGGGCCTGCCGGTCAAGCTGCATGCTGAGCAGCTTTCCGACATGGGCGGTGCGGCGCTGGCCGCGCGCTACGGCGCGCTCTCGTGCGACCACATCGAGCACCTGTCGGCCGAAGGCATCGAGGCCATGCGCCGGTCAGGCACCGTGGCCGTGCTGTTGCCCGGCGCCTACTACACGCTGCGCGACACGCACCTGCCGCCCATCGAGGCGCTGCGCGCCGCCGGCGTGCCGATGGCCGTGTCGACGGACCACAACCCCGGCACATCGCCGGCGCTGAGCCTGCTGTTGATGATGAACATGGCGTGCACGCTGTTCCGCCTGACCGTGCCCGAGGCGTTGGCCGGCGTTACGGTGCACGCGGCGCGCGCGCTGGGCCTGCAGGACACGCACGGCGCCATCGCCGCAGGCATGCCTGCCAACTTCGTGCTGTGGAATGTGCGCGAAGCGGCCGAGCTGGCCTACTGGTTCGGCCAGCGCCCGGTGCGCACCGTCGTGCGGCAAGGCCGCATTGCCGTGGGAGCGGCCGCATGACGCGCACACTGTTCGCGGCCGATGCATTGCTGCCCGGCGGATGGGCCAGCAACGTTCTCTTGTCGTGGAACGATGCCGGCCAGCTCACGCAGGTGCAGTCCGCAGCTCAGCCGGCAGCCGGCGCGCAGGTGGCAAACGGCCCCGTGATCCCCGGCATGCCCAACCTGCATTCGCACGCCTTCCAGCGCGCCTTCGCGGGCCTCACCGAACACCGCGCCGAGCAGCACGACAGCTTCTGGAGCTGGCGCACGCTGATGTACCGCTTTGCCGCGCGCCTTGGTCCGCAGCACATGGAAGCCATTGCCACCTGGCTCTATGCCGAAATGCTCGAGGCCGGCTACACCAGCGTGTGCGAGTTTCAATACGTGCATCACGATGCCGACGGCCGCCCTTATGCGAACGACGCAACGCTGAGCCTCGCGCTGCTGCGCGCCGCGCAAAAGGTGGGCATCGGCTTCACGCTGCTGCCCGTGCTCTACCAGACCAGCGGCTTTGGCGGCCTGCCGCCCAACGAAGGGCAGCGCCGCTTCATCCGCTCGACCGACTCGATGCTGCGCCTGCTCGATGCGCTCAAGCCCGTGTGCGACGCACAGGGCGCTCGGCTGGGCCTTGCGCCGCACTCGCTGCGCGCCGTGCCGCCTGATGCCCTGCGCGAAGCCGTGGCGGGCCTCGAAGCCATCGAGCCCGCCGCCCCGATCCACATCCACATTGCCGAGCAGACCAAGGAAGTCGACGATTGCATGGCCTGGAGCGGCCAGCGCCCGGTGGCCTGGCTGCTCGACCATGCACCGGTCGATGCGCGCTGGTGCCTGGTGCATGCCACGCACATGGACATGGCCGAATACGAGCGCGGCGCAAAGAGCGGCGCGGTGGCCGGCCTGTGTCCCACCACCGAAGCCAACCTCGGCGATGGCATCTTCGACTTTTCGGCATGGCGGCACCATGGCGGCGCCTGGGGCGTGGGCTCCGACAGCCATGCCACCGTGAACGCGGCCGAGGAACTGCTGATGCTCGAATACAGCCAGCGCCTGGGCAAGCGGCAGCGCAACGTCGGCGCCAGTGCCGCGCAGCCGCACGTGGCTACCGCGCTCACGCTCGAAGCGGTGCGCGGCGGCGCGCAGGCCTCGGGCCGGCCCATCGGCGGGCTGGCGGTGGGGCAGCAAGCCGACGTCGTCGTGCTCGATGCCGCGCAGCTCGCGCTGCAGGGCTTGCCAGCGCCCGACATGCTGTCGTCGCACGTCTTTGCCAGCCACCGCACGTCGGCCATTGATACCGTGTGGGTGGCGGGCCGGCCGCGCGTGGAGGCGGGCCGCCATTCATTGCAC
Organism: Variovorax sp. CCNWLW186; assembly: GCF_037203865.1. Lineage (NCBI taxonomy): Bacteria > Pseudomonadati > Pseudomonadota > Betaproteobacteria > Burkholderiales > Comamonadaceae > Variovorax > Variovorax sp. CCNWLW186. The sequence goes on from NZ_JBBCBO010000021.1 coordinate 9,901, forward strand.
AACGAGGCCGCCGCCGCTTTCGTCGCGGCGCGCAGTCAACTTCTTTCGGACAATTGAGCCCATGAGTTTCACCACCACCGAACCCGCATTCCGCTTTCGCCAGGGCACGCGTCCCTTGCTCATCTCCATGCCGCACGTCGGCACCTACGTGCCGCCCGCGCTGGCCGCCCGCTTTACCGAAGAGGCGCGCCATGTGCCCGACACCGACTGGCACCTCGAGCGGCTCTACGACTTTGCCGACGAACTCGGCGCCTCGGTGCTCGTTGCCACGCATTCGCGCTACGTGATCGACCTGAATCGTCCGCCGGACGGCGCGAGCCTGTACCCGGGCCAGAGCGTCACTGGCCTGTGCCCCGTCGACACCTTCGACGACACGCCCCTCTACGCGTCCAGCGACGATCTACCGGACGACGAGGAAGTCGCCGCGCGGCGCGAGGCAATCTGGCGCCCGTACCACCAGCAGCTGCAAGCCGAGCTCGACCGCCTGAAGGCGGCGCACGGCACCATCGCACTGTGGGACGCCCATTCGATCCGCTCGGTGCTGCCGCGCTTCTTCGAAGGCAAGCTGCCCGACCTGAACCTGGGCACCGGCAACGGCACCAGCTGCGACCCGGCGCTCGCAGCCACGCTGCTTGGCATCGCCGAATCGGCCCCCGGCTATTCCGGCGTGCTCAACGGCCGCTTCAAGGGCGGCCACATCACGCGCCAGTACGGCAACCCCGCGGCGGGCGTGCATGCGGTGCAACTGGAAATGACGCAGTCGAGCTACATGCAGGAGAAGCTGCCCTTCGACTACCTGCCCGAGGTGGCGGCGGGCGTGAAGCCGCATGTGCGGCGGATGATCGAGGCGGTGCTGGCTTTCGTCGAAAGCCGCTAAAGCACCGACGGCCGCGAGGGGCAGCCCCGCTTCCTACAATCGGGGTCTATGAAGCCCGTCATCTACACCCGCGGCCAGGCACTCGCCGGCATCCTCGAAAAGCGCATCGCCATCCTCGACGGCGCCATGGGCACGATGATCCAGCGCTTCAAGCTCACCGAAGAGCAGTACCGCGGCGAGCGCTTCAAGGACTTCGAGCGCGACGTGAAGGGCAACAACGAGCTGCTCTCGCTGACGCGGCCCGACGTGATCCGCGACATCCACGAGGGCTACCTTGCGGCGGGCGCCGACCTCATCGAGACCAACACCTTCGGCGCGACCACCATCGCGCAGGAGGACTACAAGATGGCGCACCTGGCGCGCGAGATGAACCTCGAATCCGCCAAGCTCGCGCGCGCGGCCTGCGACAAGTTCAGCACGCCCGACAAGCCCCGCTTCGTGGCCGGCGCCCTGGGCCCGACGCCCAAGACCGCGAGCATCAGCCCCGACGTGAACGACCCGGGTGCGCGCAATGTCGACTTCGAGCAGCTGCGCGCGGCCTACTACGAACAGACCGAGGCGCTGGTCGAGGGCGGCGCCGACGTGATCCTGGTCGAGACGATCTTCGACACGCTCAACGCCAAGGCCGCGCTGTTCGCGGTGGACGAGTACTTCGACAACAGCGGCCAACGCCTGCCGCTCATCATCAGCGGTACCGTGACCGACGCCTCGGGCCGCATCCTGAGCGGCCAGACCGTGACCGCCTTCTGGCACAGCGTGCGCCATGCGCAGCCGCTGGCCGTGGGGCTGAACTGCGCGCTGGGTGCGGCGCTGATGCGCCCCTATATCCAGGAACTGGCCAAGGTGGCGGGCGACACTTTCATCAGCTGCTACCCGAACGCGGGCCTGCCCAACCCGATGAGCGAAACCGGCTTCGACGAGACGCCGGACGTCACCTCGCGGCTGCTGCACGAGTTTGCGGCCGAGGGGCTGGTGAACATCGTCGGCGGCTGCTGCGGCACCACGCCGGACCACATTGCGGCCATCGGCCAGGCCGTGGCGCCAGTGCCCGGCCGCTTGTTGAACAGCAACGCCCGCTTCTACCGCGAAGCGGCCTGACCAGGCGCCCGGGGCTTCGCGCCCCCGGCTGATTGACGGCATCCGGGCCGCCGCCTAGGCTGGCGGCGCAAAGGAAGCCATTCATGAACAACAAACTTTCCATGCGCTGGGTCGGCATCGGCGCGCTTGCCCTGGCGCTGCCCCTGGCGGCCTCGGCGCAGCAGGCCTTCACGCGCGGCACCGTCAACATGCGCGCGGGCCCCTCAGGCGACTACCCGCTGGTGGCACGCCTCGCGCCGGGCCAGCCGCTCGATGTGATGGGTTGTACCGGCGGCTACAGCTGGTGCGACGTGGTGCTGCCCGACGGCGGGCGCGGCTGGGTCTGGGCGCGCAGCCTCGACTACGCCTACCAGGAGCAGCGCGTGCCGCTCTCGACCTACGCGGCCGTGATCGGCGTGCCGGTCGTGACCTTCGTGATCGGCAACTACTGGTCCAACTACTACCGCGACCGGCCCTGGTACGGCGAGCGGCGCTGGTGGGGCAGCCGGCCGCCGCCTCCGCCGATGCCCGGCTGGCGTCCGCCGCCGCCGGTGCGGCCGGCTTGGCAACCCAAGCCGTGGCCGGGCCCGGGCTTCAAGCCCGCGCCGGGGCCGGGCGTTCGCCCGCAGCACGCACAGGGCCACCGGCCACCGCAGCCCCGGCCGGACTTCCGCCCACCGTCGGACCCCGGCTTCAAGCCGCCGCGGCCGCAGCCGGCCTTCCGACCCGGACCGCCGCCCGGCCAGCCGCAAATGCATCCGGGCGGAGGCGGTGGCCGGCATGGCCGTGGTGACGGGGGCGGTGGTGGCGGAGGGGGCGGTCGCCACGGAGGCGACGGCGGCGGCAAGGGTGGAGGCCACGGCGGAGGCGGCGGCAAGGGCGGCGGACACGGCCACCGCGACTAGCTAGCCCGCGGACGGAATCCCCGCCGCGGCCTGCCGGTCACGCGCAATCAGCGCCACGAAGCGCTGCGCGCCCAGCCCCAGCGGCCGCTCGCGCGACCACACCACGTCGACCCACAGGTCGAGCCCGTTGCTCAGGTTTTCGAACGGAATCTCGACCAGCGCGCCGGCGGCCACGTGGGGCTTGGCAAAGTTGCGCGGCAGCCAGCCCCAGCCGAGCCCGGCGGTGATCAGGCTGAGCGCGGCCAGCGCGTTGTCGGTGCGCCAGACGTGGCGCGCGAACACGAAGCGCGGGTCGCTGGTCGCCAGGTCGCGCCCGGCCACCACGATCTGCCGGGTGTTGGTGAGGTGTTCTTCGCGCAGGCGCTCGCCGGCGGCCGCAAGCAGCACGGGATGGTGGGGCGCCATCACGGCCACCATGGTGTCGCTGCCCACTTCCTGAAAACCCTCCCGGCCGTCGAGGCTGGGGCGCTCGAACACCAGCGCCAGCTGCGCGCGCCCGCTGTGCAGCAGCGCCAGCGCGTCCGCCTGCGGAGCAGCCAGCACCTCGACCTGCAGCAGCGGATATTCCTCGGCCAGCGCAGCCAGCGGCGCACTCCATGGCGCGGCCAGCAGCTCGGGCGCAATGGCCAGCGTGAGGCGGTTCTCCAGCCCCTGCGTGAGCGCCAGGGCCTGCACCTGCAGCTGCTTCAACTGGGCCGCCAACAGCCGCGCCTGAGGCTCCAGCGAGCAGGCCGCCGCGGTCGGCTGAGGCTCGCGGCCGCTGCGGTCGAACAGCGGCAGCGCGAGCTCGGCCTCCAGGTTGGCAATGGCCATGCTCACGGCGGAGGGCACCTTGTGCAACGCGCGCGCCGCCGCCGAGAAAGAGCCGTGGTCGATCACGGACAGGAAGACTTCCACGGTGTCGCTGGAAAAGGCCATTCAGCCGCTCCGATCTATCAATTAAATTGAAATAACTTAACTTTTTATATCAGCACGGGGCAAATAAAGTCCAGCCATCACCTTCATTTGCCAGAGGAAACGTTCATGCAGGGGTTTCAGCGCCGCGTTGTCTACATCACTCTCTACGAGGGAATCGCCATCGTGGCCGCCAGTGCCGGCCTGGCGCTGATGACGGACGCCGGCCTGGGCCATTCCGGCGTGCTGGCGGTGGCGGCCTCGGTCATCGCGGTAGTCTGGAACCTGGCTTTCAACGCGTTGTTCGAGCGCTGGGAGTCGCGCCAGGCGGTTCGCGGGCGCAGCGTGCGCCGGCGCATTGCGCATGCCATCGGCTTCGAGGGCGGGCTGATCGCCTTCCTGGTGCCGCTCTTTGCCTGGGGCCTGGGCGTCTCGCTCTGGCAGGCGCTGGTGATGGACCTGGGGCTGGTGGTGTTCTTCCTGGTCTACACCTTCGTCTTCAACTGGGCCTTCGACCGGGTGTTCGGCTTGCCGGCCTCGGCCGCGCCCGTCAGCACTGCCGCAGCCGCCGCGGCCGGGCAAGGGGCCTGAACATCCCCCATGGCCGCGGCCCTTGCCGCAGCCGGTAAAATTGCGCTCCCTTCCAAGGAGCGTTGCAGCGGCGGCCCACGATCAATCGGCCCGCCGTCAGGCTTGGAAGGCGCCCCGTTGGCCGGGGCGCAAGCCGCAAACGACGCTCACCTGACGTTTTTTCCTGCACAGGTGAGCCCCCCATGAGCGATGTTCCCGCGCCCTCCGTTCCCCCGATGAAGTTGTCCGGCCTCGAACCGGTCGCCATCGATTCGGGGTCGCTGTTCGTCAACATCGGCGAGCGCACCAACGTCACCGGCTCCAAGGCTTTCGCGCGGATGATCCTGAACGGCCAGTTCGAAGACGCCCTGGCCGTTGCGCGCCAGCAGGTCGAGAACGGCGCCCAGGTGATCGACATCAACATGGACGAGGCCATGCTCGACAGCAAGGCCGCGATGGTCCGCTTCTTGAACCTGATTGCGAGCGAGCCCGACATCGCGCGCGTGCCGGTGATGGTCGACAGCTCCAAGTGGGAAGTGATCGAGGCGGGCCTGCGCTGCATCCAGGGCAAGGGCATCGTCAACTCCATCTCCATGAAGGAGGGCGTCGACAAGTTCAAGCACGAGGCCAAGCTGGTGAAGCGCTACGGCGCCGCCGCGGTGGTGATGGCCTTCGACGAGAAGGGCCAGGCCGACACCTACGAGCGCAAGATCGAGATCTGCGAGCGGGCCTACCGCATCCTGGTGGACGAGGTGGGCTTTCCGCCCGAGGACATCATCTTCGACCCCAACATCTTCGCGATTGCCACCGGCATCGAGGAGCACGACAACTACGCGGTCGACTTCATCAATGCCGTGCGCTGGATCAAGGCCAACCTGCCGGGCGCCAAAGTGTCGGGCGGCGTGAGCAACGTGAGCTTCAGCTTTCGCGGGAACGACCCGGTGCGCGAAGCGATTCACACGGTGTTCCTGTACCACGCCATCAAGGCGGGCATGGACATGGGCATCGTCAATGCCGGCATGGTGGGCGTGTACGACGACCTGGAGCCGACCTTGCGCGAGCGCGTGGAAGACGTGGTGCTCAATCGGCGATCCGATGCGGGGGAACGGCTCGTCGAAGTGGCCGAGACCGCCAAGAGCGGCGCCAAGGACGACAGCAAGAAGCTCGAGTGGCGCGGCACGCCAGAGAACCCGGTGCACGTGAACCAGCGCCTCTCGCACGCCATGGTGCACGGCATCACCGACTTCATCGTCGAAGACACCGAAGAGGCCTACCAGCAGATCCTTGCCAAGGGCGGGCGCCCGCTGCACGTGATCGAAGGGCCGCTCATGGACGGCATGAACATCGTGGGGGACCTGTTCGGCCAGGGCAAGATGTTCCTGCCGCAGGTGGTGAAGTCGGCGCGCGTGATGAAGTCGGCCGTGGCCCACCTCATTCCCTATATCGAGGAAGAAAAGCGCCAGGACGAGGCCGCGGGCCGCGACGTGCGCACCAAGGGCAAGATCATCATTGCCACGGTGAAGGGCGACGTGCACGACATCGGCAAGAACATCGTGACCGTGGTGCTCCAGTGCAACAACTTCGAAGTGGTGAACATGGGCGTGATGGTCCCGTGCCACGAGATTCTGGCCAAGGCCAAGGTCGAGGGCGCGGACATCGTCGGCCTCTCGGGCCTCATCACGCCCAGCCTCGAAGAAATGCAGTACGTGGCCGGCGAGATGCAGAAGGACGACCACTTCCGCATCAAGAAGATTCCGCTGCTCATCGGCGGCGCCACCACCAGCCGCGTGCACACGGCCGTCAAGATTGCGCCGCACTACGAAGGCCCGGTGGTCTACGTGCCCGACGCCTCGCGCAGCGTGAGCGTGGCGCAGAGCCTCTTGAGCGACCAGGCCACCGCGTACATCGACGAGATCAACGCCGACTACGAGAAGGTGCGCACGCAGCACGCCAACAAGAAGCAGGTGCCGATGTGGCCGCTGGCCAAGGCGCGCGCCAACAAGACGCCCGTCGACTGGACCCACTACACGCCGCCCGTGCCCAAGTTCATCGGCCGCCGCGTGTTCAAGAACTTCGACCTCACCGAGCTCGCGAAGTACATCGACTGGGGCCCCTTCTTCCAGACCTGGGACCTGGCCGGCCCGTTTCCGGCCATCCTGAAAGACGAGATCGTGGGCACCGAAGCCGTGCGCGTGTACGCCGACGGCCAGCGCATGCTCAAGCGCCTGATCGAGGGCCGCTGGCTCAGCGCAAGCGGCGTGGTCGGCTTCTGGCCGGCCAACACGGTGAACGACGACGACATCGAGCTCTACACCGACGAGACGCGCAGCGAAGTTGCCATGACCTGGTACGGCATGCGCCAGCAGACCGAGAAGCAGGTGATCGACGGCGTCACCCGGCCGAGCCGCTGCCTGGCCGACTTCGTCGCGCCGAAAGACAGCGGCCTGAAGGACTACGTGGGCGTGTTCGCGGTGACCGCGGGCCTGGGTGTCGAAAAGAAAGAAAAGTATTTCATCGACGACCTCGACGACTACTCCGCCATCATGCTGAAGGCGCTGGCCGACCGGCTGGCCGAGGCCTTTGCCGAGTCGCTGCACCACCGCGTGCGCACCGACCTCTGGGGCTATGCGCCCGACGAGGGACTGAGCAACGAAGACATGATCGCGGAGAAATACCGCGGCATTCGCCCCGCGCCCGGCTACCCGGCCTGCCCGGACCACAGCGTGAAGCGCCCGATGTTCGACCTTCTGAACTGCGCGGACATTGGCATGACCCTGACGGAAAGCCTCGCTATGATGCCCGCCGCCAGCGTCAGTGGTTTCTACCTGAGCCACCCCGACTCGACGTACTTCAACGTCGGCAAGATCGGGCACGACCAGCTGCAGGACCAGGCCGCACGGCGCAAGGAAAGCGAATCCGATCTCGAGCGCCTGCTGGCGCCGAACCTTTGAACCTGCCGGCCGGCATGGCCGACCGGCGCCGGGAGTTGTTATTCAGAAGTTGATATTTGCTGCCGCGCACTACGCGGCGCTGGCCGTCTTTGTCGTCGGCTGCTGGGGCTTTGGGCGCGCAGTGCTGGCGCGCCTTGCGCCGCCGACGCGTCGGGACGCCTGGCTCGAAGCCTCGATGGCCGCGGCCCTGGGCGTGGGCATCTTCATCTGCGGTTTCCAGGCACTGGCCATCTTCGGTGCCTTCAAGGTGGGCGCCACCGTCGCGCTGATTGCCGCCGGCGTGCTCGCAGCTGCCTTGCAGTTGCGGCCCTGGCTGCGCGAACTGCGCACGCTTCGGGCCGGCACCGCGCCCGCCGCGCCGTGGACCCGCGCCGACAAGATCGCCGCGATGGCATTGGCGCTGGTGGCGCTGCCCGCGCTGGTTGCGCCGCTTGCACCGCCCGCCGCCTTCGACGAGCTGATGTACCACCTGCCCTATGCACGACAGGTGGCGGAGCAAGGCGTATTGGGCATCCACGAGTGGCTGCGCTACCCCTGGTTTCCGTACAACTACAACCTGCTCTATGCCGCCGCGCTGCAGGTGGGCGACGACGTGCTGCCGCACTTCCTCAATGCGCTGGCCGGTGCGTTGTCGGTGGTGATGGTCTTCCGCCTTGGCATGCAGCATGCCAACCGGCTCACTGCCTGCGTCGGCGCGGCCATCTGGCTCGGCATTGGCGACTATTCGAATGCGCTCATCGACATGGGCGTGGCGCTCTTCGTGCTGGGCGCGTGCGTGGCGCTGTGGTGGTGGCGCGAATCGCAGCCGGTGCACAGCGGCATGCGGTGGCTCGGCGTGGCGGCGTTCTGCCTTGGCGTGGCCGCGGGCTCCAAGTACCAGGCGCTCACCTTTCTGCCGCTGGTGGCGCTGTTCGTCGTGTGGCATGAGCGCCGGCCCAAGGCCTGGGCGCTCGCGCTGCTTTGCTTTCTGATTCCGTGCGTGTACTGGTATGCGCGCAACGCCATCATGACCGGCGACCCGTTCAACCCGATCGGGGCGCGCGTGTTCGGCTTTACCGACTGGATTCCGGCCGACTATCTGCAGCAGCTGGCCGACGTGCGCGATCACGCCGCGCGGCCGAACGTGCTGATCTGGTCCGTGGTGCTGCTGCCTTTCAGCGCCATGTGGAAGCGCTCCGCCGCGGTGCGCGCCGCGGGCTGGTTCTGCTTCTACTCCGTGGCGGTGTGGCTTGTGACCTCGCGCTATCCCCGCTACCTCACAGCGTCGTTTCCGTTGCTCGCGTTCACGGCGGCGATCGGCTGGCAGGTGCTGTTCGGCTGGATTGCCACGGGTTTGCGCCGCGTGTTCGGCCCCAAGGCCGGGCAAATCGCCAACCCCGTCGTCAACCCCGTCGAGGGGGCTCCTTCGGGCCGCGCGGGCCTGGTCGGCGACTGGGTGGCCGTGCTGCTGCTGGCCGTGCTGGCCGCGGTGTCCGTGCGCCAGACTGCGGGCAAGGTTGCGATGATTTCGCCCACCCAGGAGCAGCGCGAGGCCTTCCTGCGCCAGCACGTGCCGGGCTATGCGGTCATGGACTACCTGCGCCGCACCGCCACCGGCCGCGTCTACCAGATCAACCTCAACGAGGCGATCTACTACGGCCCCAACCCCATCTGGGGCGATACCCTCGGGCCGTGGCGCTACACCGACTTCGGCCGCCTGTCCGGCAAGGACCTGGCGGGCAAGCTCGGCGGCCTGGGCTTCGTGGCTGTCGTTCTTCCGAATTCGGTGGTGCCGGTGTTCAGCGGCCGAACCGACTTCGACAAATATTTCGCCCTGCAGTACGAGAAAGACGGCAGCCGGGTCTACCGTATTCTTCCTCCCGCACCATGACCGATCTCGACCAACACGCGGCAGCCCGCGCGCCGATGCGCATTGCGGCGGTGATCCCCTGCTACAACGAGGCACTGTCCATTGCGCAGGTGGTCGCGCAGTTCCAGGCGGCGCTGCCCGAGGCCGAGATCCACGTCTTCGACAACAACTCGACCGACGACACGGCCGCCATCGCGCGTGCGAGCGGCGCATTCGTGACGCACGTGGCCGCGCCGGGCAAGGGCAATGTGGTGCGGCGCATGTTTGCCGATGTCGAGGCCGACGTGTACGTGACCGTCGACGGAGACGCCACCTACGACGTGGCCAGCGCGCCCCGACTTGTGAATGCGCTGGTGGCAGGCAACCTCGACATGGTGGTGGGCTGCCGCGTGGACGACGGGCAGAACGCGCTCACCTACCGCGCCGGCCACCGCTTCGGCAACCGGCTGCTCACCGGGGCCGTGTCGCAGCTCTTCGGCGGCGGCCTGACCGACATGCTCTCGGGCTACCGCGTGTTCTCGCGCCGCTACGCCAAGTCGTTTCCGGCGCTTTCGCACGGCTTCGAGATCGAGACCGAGCTCACGGTGCACGCGCTGGAGCTGCGCATGCCCTATGCCGAACTCGACACCGCCTACAGCACGCGGCCCGAAGGCTCGCACAGCAAGCTCTCGACGTACCGCGACGGCTGGCGCATCTTGAAGACCATCTGCAAGCTGTTCATCAGCGAACGGCCGCTGCAGTTCTTCTCGATCATTGCGGCGTTGCTGGCGGCGGGCGCCATCGCGCTGGCTTTTCCGCTGCTGCTCACCTACATGCACACCGGCCTGGTGCCGCGGCTCCCCACGGCGGTGCTGGCCACCGGTGCCATGCTGGCCGCCATGCTGTCGATGGTCTGCGGCGTGGTGATGCACGCCATCCGGCTCGGCCGCCGCGAGGCCAAGCGCCTGCGCTACCTTGCCACACCGGGCGTGCGCCACTGCGCACCCAGATGAAGCTCGGCCGGGAGTTCCTGTCGTTCGCCGTGGTGGGGGCGATCGGCTTCGTGGTCGACGTGACCGTGCTGTACCTTGCGGCGCCGCTGCTGGGTTGGTACGGGGCGCGGGTGCTGTCGTTTCTTGCGGCTGCCACCGCTACGTGGGCGTTGAACCGCCGCTATACCTTCGGCGCCCGAAGCGCCAATGCGTCCGTGCTGCGCGAGTACCTCGGCTACCTCGTGACGATGCTGGGCGGTGCGGTCGTCAACTATGGGGCGTATGTGCTTGTGCTGCATTGGTTCACCGGCCCTTGGGCACCGGCTGCCGGCGTGGCGCTGGGCAGCTGCGCGGGGCTGGTGGTGAACTTCCTGTCCGCGCGCTATCTGGTGTTTCGCGCGAAGTAGAGGTGTTGCTGCCTCCCCCTCTGGGGGAGGGCAGGGGTGGGGGCTCGCGGCGCATCCATCGGGCGCTCTGCCTGCCCCCATCCCGACCTTCCCCCAGCGGGGGAAGGAGCAAGAGAGCGTTGTTCAGTGCGCGCCGGAGACGACGACCGGAATCTCGGTCGCGGGCGGCGTGTTGCGGCTGCGGCCGCAGCGCACGATGCCGTCGATCATCACCATGCCCACGCCCGGAATGTCGCCGAGCTGCACGCTCTCCAGCAGGCCGGGCGCGGGCGAATGCTGCGCGCGGTCCATGAAGACGAAGTCGGCATCGCGGCCCACTTCGATGAGCCCGCAGTTGAGCTTGCGGATGCGCGCCGTGTTGCCCGTGGCAAAGCAGAACACCAGCTCGGCCGGAATGTTGGCAATGGACGAGAGCATGGCCACCATGCGCAGAATGCCCAGCGGCTGCACGCCCGAGCCGGCCGGCCCGTCGGTGCCCAGGATCACGCGGTGCGGGCACTTGAGTTCGAGCGCCGCCTTGGCCGCCGCAATGGCCACCTTCTCGTTGCCGTTGTGCACGATCTCGATGGCGCGCGAGCTTTTCTCGCACAGCTCGCACACATGCGCCTCGGGCAATGAGGTGTGGCCGCCGTTGATGTGGCCGATGATGTCGGCGTCGGCCTCGAGCACCACGTCCTTGTCGATCAGGCCCGAGCCTGGAATGGACGGGCCGCCCGTGTGAATGGTGCTCTGGATGCCGTACTTGCGCGCCCAGGCCACCATCTCCTTGGCTTCGTAGCCGGCCTTCACCGAGCCCAGTCCCACTTCGCCGAGCAGGCCCACGCCCGCTTCGGCAAGCTCCTTGAAGTCGCTCTCGACCATGCCTTTCTCGATGACGGGCGCTCCTGCCAGCACCTTCACGCCGCCGGGACGGAAGTTGTCGAACGCGCGCTGCGCCGTGATGGCCAGCGCCTTCAGGCCCACGATGTCTTTCGGGCGGCCCGGCAGGTGCACCTCGCCGGCCGAAATCATGGTGGTCACGCCGCCGTTCATCGTGGAATCGATCCAGCCGATCTGCCCCTGGCGCGGAGTCCAGTCGCCGAACACCGGGTGCACGTGGCTGTCGATCAGGCCGGGCGCCACGCAGGTCTTCTTCGCGTCGATGACGGTCTTCGCGCCTTCGAGGTCGCAGTCTTTCTCCTTGCCCACTGCAACGATCAGGCCGTCGTTCACCACGATGGTGTCCGCGTCGAGGATGGGCTTGTCGATGTCGCCCGAGAGCAAGAGCCCGATGTTCTTTATGACGACTTTGCCCGACTTGCCGCCGGCTGCGATTTCTGCCATTTCGTGTGGTCCTGGTCGTGGGGTGGGATGTTGTTGTCTTGCGCCTCGTCCGCGCGCACGGTGCGCAGCAGGGTCTCGATCACGAAGTCTTCCCAGTGCGTGATCGCCTCGGCCGATTCCAGCGGCTCGCCCAGAAACGCGGTGAGCGTGTGCCGGTTGGAGGTGTAGAAGTAGCCGGTTGATGCAATCAGCAGGTAGATGTCGCGCGCAATCAGGTCTTTGCGGAACAGCCCCTGCGCGGCGCCGCTCGCGAGGATCTCCGCAATGATCGCCACCGCCCGCGACGAGTATTCGCGCGCCCTGAGCGACTTGGAAATGTGCCGGCCCTTGTGCAGGTTCTCGGTGTTCAGCAGCGTCACGAACTCGGGGTTCTTGCGGTAGTAGCCCAGCACGAAGCGAATGACTTCGGTCAGCGCCTCCACGGGCCGCGAGGCGTCGAGCGCAATCGCGGCCTCGGCGTCGTCCATGCGCTGGTAGATGCCCTCGAGCACCGCAATGAAGAGGCCTTCCTTGCTGCCGAAGTAGTAGTAGATCATCCGGTCGTACGACTTGGCGGCCTTCGAGATCTTCTCGACGCTGCCGCCGTCGTAGCCGTACTTGGCGAACACCTTGGTCGCCGCCTTCAGGATGCTGTCGCGCGTGGCCTGCGCCGCCGCCTCGCGCACGCCGGTGCGGCGCTGGGGCTTGGTGCTGGCGGAGCGGCTGTCGGCCATTGTGCGCGTGAGGCTTGGCTTATTTTTCAGCGAACGCGCGCTCGACCACGAAGTCGCCTGGGGTCGAAGTGTTGCCTTCCTTGAAGCCGCGTGCCTCGAGGATGTGCTTCAGGTCGACCAGGAGGCCGGGGCTGCCGCACAGCATTACGCGGTCCTCCGCGGGGTTGATCGGGGGCAGGCCGAGGTCGTCGGTGAGCTTGTTGCTCGAGATCAGGTCGGTGATGCGGCCCTGGTTGCGGAACTCCTCGCGCGTGACCGTGGGGTAGTAGAGCAGCTGCTTCTCCACCATTTCGCCAAGGAACTCATGCTTGGGCAGGTGGTCGGTCACGAGGTCGTGATAGGCCAGCTCGTCGACCTGGCGCACGCCGTGCACCAGGATGACCTGCTCGAACTTCTCGTAGGTGTCCGGGTCGCGGATGATGCTCATGAACGGTGCGAGCCCCGTGCCCGTGCCGAACAGGTACAGGCGCTTGCCCGGCAGCGTGTAGTCGATGAGCAGCGTGCCGGTGGGCTTGCGGCCCACGATGATGGTGTCGCCCACCTGGATGTGCTGCAGCTTCGAGGTGAGCGGGCCTTCTTCCACCTTGATGCTCAGGAACTCGAGATGTTCCTCGTAGTTCGGGCTCACGATGCTGTACGCGCGCAGCAGGGGCTTGTTGTTCACCTTCAGGCCGATCATCGTGAAATGGCCGTTCGAAAAACGCAGCGCCGGGTCGCGCGTGGTGGTGAAGGTGAACAGGCGGTCGGTCCAGTGGTGGACGCTCAGGACGCGTTCTTCGCTGAATGCACTCATACGGAACTCAAGAGTTGGTTGGTAACTGGGGAAGGTGGCTGAGCCGAAATGCACGCCTTTGGGGCGCTAGCCGTCGGCCGGCTGCGAACTCTCCATTGTCGTTGGTCGGAAAAACCCCGATGAACACCGCGAGAAAACACCATTGCAAGCATCGGGCCTGTTTGCTACATTGACCGCGAATGTAGTGAACGCAACATGAAAGTGTAGGGAATGCTACACAAACGGCAGACGGGGCACAAGCGGGCAGACGGCACGTTTGTTGCAAACCCCGCCACACCGGATTGCCCCACACACACTGCCCACGAGATCGCCCCGATGACCGAACACACCAAGACAGACGGAATGCCCGGCATGGACATGCCGGTGGTCGCAGAAGCCGGCAGCAGCGCCTTCGGCAAGGCGCCGCCGCGCAACGAGCGCATGAGCACCGCCAAGGTCGAGTGCAATGCCTGCCCCGTGCTGTGCCAGATTTCCGACGGCCGCACGGGCGCCTGCGACCGCTATGCCAACCGCGAAGGTGTGCTGGTGCGCGTCGACCCCGTGGTGCTGCTGCGCCGCGAGATCGCCGGCGAGGCGCCCAAGCTGGTGCCCTTCGACCGGCCGGCCGCCGACAAACCGGAAACAGCGGAAGTGGCCGAATCAAACGCCCCCGACTGGAACGGCAACCTGCTGCACGCCGACGAGGTCTTCGTCACCGGCGTGGGCTCGTCCACCACCTACCCCGACTACAAGCCGGCCCCCTTCATCGTGGCCTCGAAAGCCCAGGGCGTCGACATGGTCACGGTCGTTACCGAAGGCATCTTCAGCTACTGCAGCTTCAAGGTGAAGATCGACACCGACCGTTTCCTGGGCTCCGAACAGGCCAACGTGCGCTACCGCGGCGAGGTGGTCGGCCACGTCACCACGGCCGAATACGGCTCGCAGATGCTCTCGCTAGGCGGCGTGCACCACCTCACCGGCGGCAGCAAGAAGGAAGGCCGCATGACGGCCGAGCTGATGCAGCTGCTGGGCAACAAGAAGGCGGTGGAGTGCACCATCGACGGCGGCTCCACGCTCGTCATCCAGGCCGGCAAGGCGCCCATCGTCAACGGGGTCGAAGAGCAACGCATGCGCGTGGGCTGCGGCTCGGCAGCGGTCGGTATCTTCGCGCGCCAGTTCGCGGGCGTGGCCGACGAGGTGGTGGTGGTCGACGACCACATCACCGGCGTGCTGACCGAGCATCAGGCCGGGCGCTGCCTCGACATGGCGCCTTCGGGCATCCAGATGCTGGGGCGCAAGTCCACGCCGGGGCGCTACTTCCAGGTGGCGAACCCAGGCAACGGCTGGGGCGGCACCGACATTGCCGATCCGCTCTCGATCATCGAAGGATGGGAAGAGGGCGTGGCGCGCCCGGGCCTGCGCCTTCTGATGACATCGACCACCGGCGAGCACGCGCAGTGGTATGTGCTCGACGAGGCACTGAAGCCCGTCGAACAGGAAATGCCCGCCGAAGTGAAGCGCATCGTCGAGCGCATCGGAGAGAACTGCGAACCCTCACTGTGCACGGTGCTGTTCCTCGGCGGTGCGGGCGGTAGCCTGCGTGCGGGCGTCACCGAAAACCCGGTGCTGCTCACGCGCGCCATCAAGCGCGCGCTTGTCAACGTGACCTGCGGCGGCGCGCCGGCCTATGTGTGGCCCGGTGGCGGCATCACCGTGATGGCGGACGTCATGCGCATGCCCGACAACAGCTTTGGCACCGTGCCCACGCCGGCCATCGTGGCGCCCATCGAGTTCAGCATGCGGCAGGACGACTACGCAGCGCTCGGCGGCCACATGGAGCACATCTTCTCGCTCGAGCAGGCGCTCGCCCGCGGTGCGTGGCAAGAAGACGGCGCACCGCTGGCGCGGCAGTGGCTCGTGATGGACGACGCCAACCCGTGGCCGCTGGGGCATGCCCCGATGCTGGGCTGAGCGATGCCCATGTCGATGTGCGCCGTGACCGTTGCTCCTTCCCCCCCTGGGGGAAGGCTGGGATGGGGGCGGGCAGAGCGCCCGATGGATGCGCCGCGTGCCCCCACCCCGACCCTCCCCCGGAAGGGGAGGGAGAAACACCGCGCCGTCCCAGCGCGCTTGCTGCCATGACCGCCCAACGCAGCGCGCTCGACGCGAACCGCTGGCATTTCAACCATGGCCCGATCGACATCGTGGCCGAGGCGCATGGCGACCCGTACGCCGTCGCGGCCGCGCACGACGCGGCCTGGGCGCGCTTCGTCCACGTGCTCGACGAATTGGTGCGCGAGCTGCCGCTCTTGCGCCTGCCCGCAAGCGACAACATGCGCCCGCGCGGCGTGATTGCCAAGCGCATGTGGAATGCGTGCGCCGCGTTCTCGCCGATGTTCGTCACGCCCATGGCGGCGGTGGCCGGCTCCGTGGCGCAGGAACTCATCGTGTTCTACGACCGGCCAGGCATCGAGCGCGCGTGGATCAACAACGGCGGCGACATCGCGCTGCACCTCGCGCCCGGCCAGTCGGCGCGCGTGGGCGTCTACTCCGACCTGGCGCGCTTCGATTGGCGCAAGCATGTCGATGGTGAAAGCAGCATCCTCACCACCGACGGCCAGTTCGAGATCAAGGCCGATCAGCCGGTGCGCGGCGTGGCCACCAGCGGCTGGCGCGGCCGCAGTTTTTCGCTGGGCATTGCCGACAGCGTGACGGTGCTTGCCGCCACGGCGGCGCAAGCCGACGCGGCCGCCACTGTGATTGCCAATGCCGTCGACGTGGACGATGCAGCCATCCAACGGCGCCCGGCGAACGAATGCAAGGACGATAGCGACCTGGGCGACATCCTGGTCACGGTCGATGTGCCGCCGCTGGCGCCTTCGCAGGTACAAAGCGCGCTCGATACGGGGGCGGTCTGCGCCAAGGTGCTGCAAAAAGGCGGGCTCGTCTGGGCCGTTCTGCTCGTTTGCCAGGGGCAGTGGCGACTTGTCGAACCCTTATGCTCGAAGGCGCTGCCGGCGGCGGCCTCCGTGGCAGTTGGTTCAGTATTTGCTTAACGAAAAGCAAGGTTCCTTTCATGATCGATATACGCCGCGTCTTCACCCATGTCGAGCACATCCACCACGAGTTCGGCCCGCGCGCCGACACCCCGTTGGTGCGCGGTGCCATCGGCGCGGTGCTGACCAATCCTTTTGCGGGCCGCTACGAGCCCGACATCCTGCCGATGATGGCGCTGCTCGACCCCGTGGGCGTCGACATGGCGCACCGGCTGCATGCCGCCATGGACGTGCCCCTGGAGCAGATTGCCACCTACGGAAAGGGCGCCATCGTCGGTGCCGCGGGCGAGCTTGAGCACGGCGCGCTCTGGCATGTGCCCGGCGGCTACGCGATGCGCGAGCTGCTCGGCTGGAAGGGCAGCCGCGCCGCCTACACCGCGGGCAAGGCCGAAGAAAAAACCGGCCAGCCCGGCAACGCGCTTTCCATCGTGCCCTCGACCAAGAAGGTCGGCCCGCCCGGTGCGGCGCTCGACGTGCCGCTCACCAACATCAACGCCAGCTATGTGCGCGGCCAGTTCGACGCCATTGAAGTGCGCGTGCCCGGCGCGCCCGCGGCCGACGAGATCGTCTTCATCCTGGCCATGAGCACGGGCTACCGCGTGCATGCGCGCGTGGGCGGCCTGCTCGCCAAGGACATCAGCAAGTGGGACGGCCTGCGCTGAGCCGCCCCAGAAGAGACAAGAAGGAACACAAGACATGACCGCCAACATCCGCAAGCTCGTCGTCCAGGTCGACGAAACCCGCAAGGAAATGGGCCGCGACATCACGCCGCCCACGCGCCGCGCGGTGGCCATTGCCGTGATCGAGAACCCCTATGCGGGCCGCTTCAGCGAGAACCTCGACGAGCTGATCGCCATCGGCGAAGAGCTGGGCGCGCTGCTCGGCCAGAAGGCCGTGAAGGCACTCGGCATCGAGCCCGGCCAGGCGCAGAGCTACGGCAAGGCCGCCATCGTGGGCGAGAACGGCGAGCTCGAGCATGCGGCCGCCATCCTGCATCCCAAGCTGGGCGCGCCGCTGCGCGTGGCCGTTGAAAAGGGCGCGGCGCTGGTGCCTTCTGCCAAGAAGCGCGGCACGCTGGGCACCGCCATCGACGTGCCGCTCGGCCACAAGGACGCCGCCTTCGTGCGCAGCCATTTCGACGCCGTCGAGGCCCGCGTGTCCGATGCACCGCGCGCCAACGAGATCGTGGTGGCGGTGGCCGTCACCGACAGCGGCCGTCCGCTGCCTCGCATCGGAGGCCTGCAGGTCGCCGACATCAAGGGCGAAGACGGCCTCAAATGACGCTCATCCCAGGGCTTGCAGCTTGCGCCCATTGCATTTATTCGGTTCCATTGACCATTTCAACGAGGAGTTCCCCATGACCATGCGTTTTGCCTTCAACGTGGTGTCGCTCGCTGCGCTCACCGTCGCACTGATTCCGGTCGCGCAGGCGCAAGGCGTCATCAAGATCGGTGAGATCAACAGCTACAAGGCGCAGCCTGCCTTCCTCGAGCCCTACAAGAAGGGGATGGAACTCGCCGTCGATGAAATCAATGCCGCGGGCGGCGTCAACGGCAAGAAGATCGAACTGATCACGCGCGACGACAACGCCAACCCCGGCGACGCCGTGCGCGTGGCCGAAGAACTCGTCTCGCGCGAAAAGGTCGACATGCTCGCCGGCACCTTCCTGTCGAACACCGGCCTGGCCGTGACCGACTTTGCCAAGCAGAAGAAGTTCTTCTTCCTTGCCGGCGAACCGCTGACCGACAAGATCACCTGGCAGGGCGGCAACCAGTACACCTTCCGCCTGCGCCCCGGCACCTACATGCAGGCCGCCATGCTGGTGCCCGAGGCCGCCAAGCTCAAGAAGAAGCGCTGGGCCATCGTGTACCCCAACTACGAATACGGCCAGTCGGCCGTGGCAGCCTTCAAGCAGTTGCTCAAGGCCGCGCAGCCCGACGTGGAGTTCGTGGCCGAGCAGGCCACGCCCCTGGGCAAGGTCGACGCGGGCAGCGTGGCGCAGGCGCTGGCCGATGCCAAGCCCGACGCGATCTTCAACGTGCTGTTCGGCGCCGACCTTTCCAAGTTCGTGCGCGAAGGCAACACGCGCGGCCTGTTCAAGGACCGCGAGGTGGTGAGCGTGCTGACGGGCGAGCCCGAGTACCTCGATCCGCTGAAGGACGAAGCGCCCAACGGCTGGATCGTGACCGGCTATCCCTGGTACGGCATCACCACGCCGGAGCACAAGAAGTTCGAGCAGGCCTACCAGGCCAAGTTCAAGGACTATCCGCGCCTGGGCTCGGTGGTGGGCTACAGCATGATCAAGTCGGCCGCGGCGGGCATTGCGAAGGCCAAGAGCACCGACACCGAGAAGCTGGTGGCCGCCTTCAAGGGCCTGCAGGTCGATTCGCCGTTCGGCAAGATCACCTTCCGTCCCGAAGACCACCAGTCGACCATGGGCGCCTTCGTGGGCCGCACCAAGAACGAGGGCGGCAAGGGTGTGATGGTGAACTACACCTACCTCGACGGCGCCGATGCCAAGTACCAGCCGTCGCCGGCTGAAATCAAGAAAACCCGCGCAGCGGACTGAACGGGCAGCAAGGTGAACGGGTCATGAGTTTTTCAGGTTTCATCGTCCAGCTGCTCAACGGGCTTGCGAGCGCGTCGTCGCTCTTTCTCGTGGCAGCCGGCCTGTCGCTGATCTTCGGCGTCACGCGGATCGTGAATTTCGCGCATGGCTCGTTCTTCATGGTGGGCATCTACATCGCCTACACGCTGGTCGAGAAGCTCGGCGGCAGCCTGGGCTTCTGGCCCGCGCTGCTGCTGGCGGCGCTGGCTGTCGGCATTCTGGGCGCCGTGATTGAGGTGGTGCTGCTGCGCCGCATCTACAAGGCGCCCGAGCTGTTCCAGCTGCTCGCCACTTTTGCGCTCGTCCTCGTCATCAAGGATGCGGTGCTCTGGCTCTGGGGCCCGGACGAACTGCTCGGGCCGCGCGCGCCGGGCCTCTCGGGCTCCGTCATGATCCTGGGGCGGCAGTTCCCGTCCTATGACCTGTTCCTTATCGTCGTCGGGCCGCTGGTGCTCGGCCTGGTGTGGATGCTGCTTACGCGCACCCGCTTCGGCACGCTGGTGCGTGCCGCCACGCAAGACCGCGAGATGGTCAGCGCGCTCGGCGTCAACCAGGCGTGGCTGTTCACGGCGGTGTTCGCTCTCGGCGCATTGCTTGCGGGCCTTGGCGGTGCGCTGCAGCTGCCGCGCGAGCCCGCCACGCTCGAGATGGACCTCAACACCATCGGTGCGGCCTTCGTGGTCGTGGTGGTCGGCGGCATGGGATCGATTCCGGGCGCCTATGCGGCAGCGCTCTTGATTGCCGAGATCAAGGCCATCTGCATCTGGCTGGGCGTGGTCGATGTGTTCGGTATCAGCGTTTCGTTTTCCAAGCTCACGCTGGTGGTGGACTTTTTGGTGATGGCGGTGGTGCTGGTGTGGCGGCCGTGGGGCCTCTTCGGCCGGCCGCAGGCGCCCAGCCGGTACGTCGGCATGCAGGAAGAACCGCTGCGCCGCGCCAGCAAGACCTACGTGGTGGCCGCGGCGGTGTTCGGCCTGGTGCTGGCGGCGGCACCGTTGCTCACCGCGGACTCGCCCTACACCACGGTGCTGATGATCGACCTGCTCATCGCCGCGCTGTTCGCGGCCAGCCTGCACTTCATCATGGGGCCGGCCGGCATGCATTCGTTCGGGCATGCGGCGTACTTCGGCCTGGGGGCGTACGGCGCGGCGCTGCTGGTGCGCGCAAGTGGCATGCCGATGGAGCTGGCGCTCGTGGTCGCGCCGCTGGTCGCAGCCATCGGCGCCTTCGTCTACGGCTGGTTCGCCGTGCGGCTGTCGGGCGTGTACCTTGCCATGCTCACGCTGGCCTTTGCGCAGATCACCTGGGCCATCACCTACCAGTGGGACACGTTCACCGGCGGCAGCAACGGGCTCACCGGCGTCTGGCCGGCCGAGTGGCTGTCGGACAAGCGCGTGTACTACTGGCTCACGCTTGCACTGGTAGCGCTGGGCGTGCTGGGGCTGCGCCGCGTGCTGTTTTCACCGTTCGGCTATGCGCTGCGGGCGGGGCGCGATTCGGTGCTGCGCGCCGACGCAATCGGCATCGACGTCAAGCGCATGCAGTGGGTCGCCTTCGTGATCGCAGGCACCGCCGCGGGCCTGGCCGGCGCGCTCTACGCTTTCTCCAAGGGAAGCATCTCGCCGGAATCCCTGAGCGTCGGCAAGTCGGTCGACGGCCTGGTGATGGTGCTGCTCGGCGGCATCCAGACGCTGGCGGGGCCGGTGGTCGGTGCCGTCACCTTCACGTGGCTGCACGACACGGTCGCGCGCAACACCGACTATTGGCGCGCCATGCTCGGCGCCATCATCCTGCTGCTGGTGCTGCTGTTCCCGCAAGGCATTGCGGGCTTCGCCAAGCAGCTGTCCGAGCGCATCCGCACCCGCGGCGCGCGCGAAACAGCCAAACTCGAGGAAGTGAAAGCATGAGCGCGCACGCTCCCCTGCTCAAGGTCGAGAACCTGGGCAAGTCCTTCGGCGGCGTCAAGGCTGTAGACGGCATCAGCTTCGATCTCGCGCCCGGCGAGCTGCTGGCGTTGATCGGCCCCAACGGCGCCGGCAAGTCGACCACCTTCAACATGGTGAACGGCCAACTCAAGGCCGACCAGGGCTCGATACGCTTCGGCGGCGAGGAACTGATAGGCCGCAAGCCGCGCGCCATCTGGCGCATGGGCGTGGGCCGCACCTTCCAGATTGCCGAAACCTTCGCATCGCTCACCGTGGTCGAGAACGTGCAGATGGCGCTGCTCTCGCACGACGGCAAGCTGTTCTCGATGTGGCGCCGCGCCGCCGACCACCGGCGCGACGAGGCCCTGGCGCTGCTCGAGCAAGTCGGCATGAAGGCGCAGGCCGATCGCCCCTGTAGCGAGCTCGCCTACGGCGACGTCAAGCGCGTCGAGCTCGCAATCGCCATGGCCAATGCGCCCAAGCTGCTGCTGATGGACGAACCCACGGCCGGCATGGCGCCCAAGGAGCGCAATTCGCTGATGGCGCTGACCAAGCAGCTGGTCATCGACCGCGGCATGGCCGTGCTCTTTACCGAGCACAGCATGGACGTGGTCTTTGCGTACGCCGACCGCATGATCGTGCTGGCGCGCGGCCGCCTCATCGCGCAAGGCAAGCCGCTCGAGATCCGCGACCATCCGAAAGTGCAGGAGGTGTACTTCGGCAGCGGCAAGACCTTCGAGAAGATTGCAGAAAAAGCCGCCGAGGTGAACGCGGCGGTGGGAGCCGCGGCATGAGCGCCGCACGGCCGCCCGAAGGCGCTCGGCACCGCAGCCTGCTGGGCGGAGGTATTCAATGAGCACGCATGAAACACTGTTGAAGGCCAGCGCGCTGTGCGCCTGGTACGGCGCCGCGCAGATCCTGTACGACGTCGATCTCGAAGTGCGCCGGGGCGAGGTCGTCGCGCTCATGGGGCGCAACGGCGCGGGCAAGTCGACCACGCTGAAGACGCTGATCGGCATGCTCCCCAAGCGCAAGGGGCAGGTGAGCTTTCTGGGGAACGACATCTCGAAGAGCGAACCCCATCACGCGGCAAAGCTTGGCCTCGGCTTTGTGCCCGAAGACCGCCGCGTGTTCACCGACCTCACGGTGATGGAAAACCTCGAGGTCGGCAAGCAGGCGCCGCGCCGCTGGGCCGACGGCAGCGAGGCGCCGCTGTGGACCCCAGAGCGGCTGTTCAAGCTCTTTCCGAACCTGGGCGAAATGCCCAACCGCCCCGGCGGCCGCATGAGCGGCGGCGAGCAGCAGATGCTGACCGTGGCGCGCACGCTCATGGGCAACCCGTACCTGGTGCTGCTCGACGAGCCTTCGGAAGGCGTGGCACCGGTCATCGTCGAGCAGATGGCCAACATGATCCTGGAGCTCAAGGCGCAGGGCGTGAGCATCCTGCTGTCGGAGCAGAACATGCATTTTGCCGAGCTGGTGTCCGATCGCGCCTATGTGCTCGAGAAGGGCCAGATCCGCTATCACGCCACCATGGCGGAGCTTGCGGCCAACGAGGAAGTGCGCCGCGCCTACCTGAGCGTCTAGCCCGCGGGCTCCTTCGTTTTTTTGTCATCAACCACCGGAGCACACACCATGCACGACACGCAGCGAAGATACCTTCTCAAGTCCACGGCTGCATTGAGCATGCTGGGTGCGGCCGGGGCGCTGTTCGCGGCGCCGAAGATCAAGCCGAACGACAAGTCCGCGCTGATCGTCATCGACGTGCAGAACTGCTTTGTCGACGGCGGCACGCTGCCTGTGAAGGGCGGCGCCGAGGTGGTGCCGGTGATCAACAAGCTGGCCGAGTCGTTCGAGAACATCGTCGTCACGCAAGACTGGCACACGCAGGGCCATGCGTCCTTCGCGAGCGCGCATGCGGGCCAGAAGCCGTTCAGCAGCATCAAGCTTTCTTACGGCACGCAGGTGCTCTGGCCCGACCACTGCGTGCAGGGCACCGACGACGCGGCCCTGCACAAGGACCTGAAGCTGCCGACCGCGCAGGTCATCATCCGCAAGGGCTTCCACAAGGGCGTGGACAGTTATTCGGCCTTCGAGGAGGCCGATCGCAAGACCGCCACGGGCCTGGGCGGCTATCTCAAGCAGCGCGGCATCAAGACGGTGTATGTGGCCGGCCTGGCCACCGACTTCTGCGTGGCCTGGACCGCGCTCGATGCGCGCAAGGCCGGCTTCGAGGTGTATGTGATCGAAGACGCCACGCGCGCCATCGACCTCAACGGCTCGCTCGCCGCGGCATGGAAGCAGATGACCGCCAAGGGCGTCAAGCGCATCCAGTCCGCCGACATCCAGACCGCCTGAACGCACGTGCCGCCATCGCGTTCATTCTTCCAACGGCAACAACAACCACAACAAACCGACGACGCATGAAGACTTCCATTTCGAGGCGCTCCCTCGTGGCGGGCGGCGCAGCCCTGGCAATCGGACCCGGGCTCCTGCGCCCGGCGCGGGCGGAAAACGGCGTCACCGACAGCATCATCCGCATCGGCCAGTCGGCCGTCTTCAGCGGTCCGGCCAAGGACTTCGGCATCGACTACCGCGCGGGCATCAAGCTCTACTTCGACCGTGTCAACAAGTCCGGCGGCATCAACGGACGCAAGCTCGAGCTGGTGACGTACGACGATGCCTATGACCCCGCGAAGACGGCCGTCAACACGGCCAAGCTGATCGACGAGGACAAGGTGTTCGCTCTGGCGGGCTACGTGGCCACCGGCAACCTGGTGGCCGCAATGCCGCTGGCCGAGAAGGCCGGCGTTCCCATGTTTGCGCCGCTGGTGGGCACCAGCTCGTTCCGCGCCAAGGTCAACCGCCTGCTGTTCCACGTGCGCGCGGGCTACGACCTGGAGCTGCGCAAGATCATCAGCCATCTCTCGACCATCAGCCTCTCGTCGATTGCGGTGGTCTACCAGGACAGCGCCTTCGGCAAGTCGAACCTTGCCACCTGCGAGCAGCTTGCGGCCGACTACAAGGTGCAGGTCGTGAAGACGCTGCCGCTTGCCATCACCGCCGAAGACGCCAAGCAGGTGGTCGCCGGCCTGGCCGAGGCCAAGCCCGGCGCGGTGCTGATGATCATGGCGGGGCGCATGGTCGAGGTCTTCATACGCGACTACCGCGCGAGCGGCGGGGCTGCGCCGCTCTACACGCTGTCGGTGGGCATTACCGATGCGGCAGGTTCCGCCAAGCGGCTCGAGGGCAAGCTGGCCGGGCTGGTCACGGCCAGCATCGTGCCGCCGCCGGAAGCCGTTCGCGTGCCCATCGTGGCCGACTACCAGCGCGACCGCGCGGAGTTCGGCGAGAAGATCGACAGCTACACCACGCTCGAGGGCTACATCGCCTCACGCGTGATGGTCGAGGGCCTGCGCCGCGGCGGCAAGACACTCACGCGCGACAGCTTCATCGCGGGGATGGAGAGCATCGGCAGCACGCGCTTCGGCGATTTCCCGGTCGAATACAGCGCGAGGAACCACAACGGCTCGACGTTCGTCGACCTGGAGATGTACACCCGTGACGGCCACTTGCGGCGCTGAGCCGCTGAAGCTGCAGGTCAACGGACAGGCCTGTTCGATTGCGGGCGTGCCGCGCGAGGCCACGCTGCTGCACCTGCTGCGCAACGACCTGGGCCTGAATGGGCCCAAGTACGGCTGCGGCCTGGGCCAGTGCGGCGCCTGCACGGTGCATGTGGACGGTGTGGCCGCACGGGCCTGCGTGATTCCCGCGCATGGCGTGGCGGGCCGTGCTGTCACCACGCTCGAGGGCTTGGGCACGCGCGGCCATTGGCATCCGGTGCAGGCCGCTTTCGAAGATGCGCAGGCTGCGCAGTGCGGCTATTGCCTCAACGGCATGGTGATGCAGGCTGCGGCGCTGCTTGCGCGCGACCCGCATGCGAGCGAGGCGCGCATTCGCAGCGAACTGTCGGGCAACCTGTGCCGCTGCGGAACGCATATTGAAATTCTGGATGCGGTGCAGCGCGCTGCGCTGCGCATGCAAGAGGCGATCCGTCCATGAACGCCTCGTCTTATCCCCTCTCCCTCTGGGAGAGGGCTAGGGTGAGGGCATCGGCCTTCGCACAAGCACAGCCTTCGCCACCGCCGCCGGCCCTCACCCCAACCCTCTCCGGGTGGGAGAGGGGGCAATGCGGGGAGCAAAGACCATGACACGGCGCGCCGACCTGCCCCGGACACGCGCGGAGTTTCTCGCCGCCACCGGCGTGCTGCTGGTAGTGCGCGAAACCCCACCCGCGCCCCCACCCGCCAAGGGCCAGCCCACAGCCGTAGCGGGAAACCCCATCGAAGGCGACGAGATCCTGCTCGCGGTATGGGACGACGGCAGCGCCTCGGCGCTCAACGGCCACGTCGACCTGGGCACCGGCATACAGACCGCGCTCGCGCAGATCGTGGCGGAAGAACTCGACCTGGGCATGCCCTGCGTGCGCATGATGCTCGGCGACACCGCGCGCGCGCCCAACCAGGGCGCGACCATCGCAAGCGCCTCGATCCAGATCCATTCGCAGCCGCTGCGCCTGGCTGCCGCGCAGGCGCGCGCATGGCTGCTGGCGCGCGCCGCCGAGCGCCTTGGCACGGCCGCCGACGCACTGCAGATTCGCAATGGCATGGTGCGCGTGATCGAAGAGACCGACCGCCGGGTGACCTATGCCGACCTGTTGGCAGGGCAGCGTACCGTGCTGCGGCTCGACCCCGGTGCGCAGCCCAAGAACCCGGCCGACTACCGCGTCGTCGGCACGCGCCAGCCGCGCGTGGACATTCCCGCCAAGCTTGCGGGCGAGAGCATCTTCGTGCACGACATGCGCGTGCCGGGCATGCTGCATGGCCGCGTGGTGCGTCCGCCGTACGCCGGCGCGGACCACGGCGACTTCATCGGCAACACGCTCGAGTCGGTCGACGAATCGTCCATTGCGCACATACCGGGCATTCGCGCGGTCGTCGTGATCCGCGATTTCGTCGGCATCGTGGCCGAGCGCGAAGAGCACGCGGAGCAGGCACTGCGCGAACTGCGCGTGGCGTGGAAGCCGTGGCCCGGCATGCCGGACCTCTCCAACCTGGCGCAGGCCTTGCGCGACAACCCGTCGACGCAGCGCCTGCTGGTGGACGAAGGCGACGTCGACGGTGCGCTTGCCGCCGCCGCGCAGCCGATGCACCGCACCTATGTGTGGCCGTACCAGATGCATGCGTCCATCGGCCCTTCGTGCGCGCTGGCCGACTGGCAACCGCGGGATGGCAGCGGCACGCAGCTTCGCGTATGGGCCGGTTCGCAGAACCCGCATGTGCTGCGCGCCGATCTCGCCAGGCTCATGGGCGTCGACGACGTGCAGGTCGACCTGGTTCGCATGGAAGCCGCGGGCTGCTATGGCCGCAACGGTGCCGACGACGTGGCCGCCGATGCGGCGCTGCTCGCGCGTGCAGTGGGCGCCCCCGTGCGCGTGCAGCTCACGCGCGAACAGGAGCATGCCTGGGAGCCCAAGGGCGCCGCGCAGCTCATGGAAGTGGATGGCGGCCTGATGGCCGACGGCCGCATCGCCGCCTACGACTTCGAGACCTCGTATCCATCGAACGGCGCACCCACGCTCGCGCTGCTGCTCACGCGCACCATCGAGCCGGTGGCGCAAGCCTTCGAAATGGGCGACCGAACGGCACGCCCGCCCTACGGCTACGACAACCTGCGCGTGAGGGTCAACGACATGGCACCGATCGTGCGGGCCTCGTGGCTGCGCGGCGTGTCGGCGCTGCCGAGTTCGTTCGCGCACGAGTCGTACATCGACGAGCTTGCCACCGCGGCGGGCGTCGATCCGGTGCAATTTCGCCTGCGCCACCTGAGCGATCCGCGTGCCGTCGAGCTGGTGCAGGCCACCGCGCAGAAGGCCGGCTGGCGCATGCGCACCGGCCCGCAGGAAAACGCCGACGGCGGGCTCGGCGCGGGGGGGGACATTCTCTTTGGTCAGGGCTTTGCCTACGCACGCTACATCCACAGCAAGTGGCCCGGCTTCGGCGCCGCATGGGCTGCATGGGTGGCCGACGTCGAGGTCAATCGCAAGACCGGCGAAGTGCATGTGCGCCGCGTGGTGGTGGGGCACGACGCGGGGCTGATGATCAACCCCGCGGGCGTCGAGCACCAGGTGCATGGCAATGTGATCCAGACCACCAGCCGCGCATTGAAGGAAGAGGTGCAGTTCGCACCGCCGCAGCAAGGCGAAGGCTCTAGCGGTGGCGCGCAGCTGCCGGGCGTGTTGCCCACCGGCGTGGTCGCAAGCCGCGAGTGGGGCAGCTACCCGATCATCAACTTCCGCGAAGTGCCGGTGATCGAGATCATGCACATGCCGCGGCCCGGCGAGCCTTCTCTGGGTGCGGGCGAATCGTCTTCGGTGCCGGGGACTGCGGCCATTGCGAATGCGATTTTCGATGCGACGGGGGTAAGGTTTCGCGAGCCGCCGTTCACGCCGGAGAAAGTGCTGGCCGCGTTGAGCCGGGAGTTT
The DNA here is from genome assembly GCF_037203865.1 of Variovorax sp. CCNWLW186. Taxonomy (NCBI): domain Bacteria; kingdom Pseudomonadati; phylum Pseudomonadota; class Betaproteobacteria; order Burkholderiales; family Comamonadaceae; genus Variovorax; species Variovorax sp. CCNWLW186. The sequence continues at coordinate 37,343 of NZ_JBBCBO010000021.1, forward strand.
CTCCCTCCCCCTCCGGGGGAGGGCGGGGGTGGGGGCGAGCGGCGTGCAAGTGGTGACGCTGCCGTGCCCCCATCCCAACCTTCCCCCGGAGGGGGAAGGGGCAATGCACCTTGGCCTCGGCGCAAGGGCCTCTTCGCCACCGGCGCCGCCCTCTTCATCGGCGGCATCGGCCTCATCGCCGGCCTGCTCGGCTGGCGCTCCGCCATCGCCCCCGTTTCGCTCAGCGCCCCGGTCTACAGCGAAGCCACCATCGAACGCGGCCGCGTGCTCGCCGCCCTCGGCGATTGCGCCGTGTGCCACACCGCACCGGGCGGCGTGCCCAACGCAGGCGGCCGCGCAATGGAAACGCCGTTCGGCACGCTCTACACCACCAACCTCACGCCCGATGCCGACACCGGCCTGGGCCGCTGGTCGTTCAGCGCTTTTCAGCGTGCGATGCGCGAAGGCGTCTCGCGCGACGGCCACCACCTGTACCCGGCCTTTCCGTACACGGCATTCGCCAAGACGAGCGACGACGACCTGCAGGCGCTCTACGCGTACTTCATGTCCATGCCGGCCGTGCGCGCCGAAACGCCGAAGGCCGAGTTGAAGTTCCCGTTCAGCATGCGGCCGTTGATGGCCGGCTGGAACGCGCTCTTTCATGACCCGGCGCCGCTGCAGCCGGTGGCCACGCAAAGCGCGGAGTGGAACCGCGGCGCCTACCTGGTCAACGGCCTGGGCCACTGCGGCGCCTGCCACACGCCGCGCAACGCACTCGGTGCGGAGCAGGGCGGCAGTGCATTCCTCTCGGGCGCAATGATCGACGGCTGGGAAGCGCCCGCGCTCACCGGCCTTTCAAAATCGGCCGTGCCGTGGGACGCCGACGAGCTCTATCGTTACTTGCGCCAGGGCCACACGCAGCGCCACGGCATCGCGGGCGGACCCATGGCGGAGGTGGTGCGGGAACTGGCGCAGGTGCCCGATGCCGACGTGCGCGCCATGGCCACCTACCTTGCGTCGTTCAACCCGGAGCCCGTGGCGCAACCGCAAGCCGCGGCGCAACGGGTTGTTGACACCGCGGCGCGCGCGCAGGGTCAGTTGCTCGGCCCCGCGCAGCGCATGTTCGACAGCGCCTGCGCGTCGTGCCACCACGATGGCGACGGCCCGACGCTGCTCGGCGTGAACACGCCGCTTGCGCTGAACAGCAACCTCACGAGCACGCGGCCCGACAACCTGCTGCGCACCATTCTCGATGGCGTGCGCGAACCCGCGAGCCGCGACATCGGCTTCATGCCGGCGTTTCGCGACGCGCTCGACGACCGTCAGATTGCCGAACTTGCCGGCTACATGCGCGCACGCTTCGCACCGCAGGAGCCGGCGTGGACCGACCTGCAGGCGCAGGTGGCGCGCGTGCGGGCCGCATCGGGGCGATGACGCCGCCGGACGCGGACCAGGCGCCTTCCTCACCGCGCCGATGCCGCCTCGGCAATCAGCTTTGCCACCGCATCGGGATGCGACGTCATCACGACATGCGACGCACCCTTGACCACGACGGTCTTCACTGACTTCGCGCGCTCGGCCATGAAGGCCAGGGCCGCGGGCGGAATGTTCTTGTCGCCGCTGCCGTAGACAGACCACGAGGGCACCGACTTCCACGCCGGTGCCTCGGAAGAAGGCTCGTTCAGTGCCGCCTCGGCAATGGGGCGTTGCCCCACGGCCATCAGGCGCGCTTTGCCAACGGGCACGTCGGCTGCGAACTGCGCGGGAAACTTGTCCTGCTGGATGTACAGGTCCTTGCCGCCGTCGGGCAGCGGCACCGGCAGTGCGAGCGTCGGGCCGAGCGTGCTGCCCGGAAATTTTCCGGTGAGGCCGAGCGCCGTCTCGCCCGCATCAGGCGCGAACGCCGCGACGAAGACCAGCGCCTTCACATTGGTCTTTCCGCTGGCGGCCGCCGAGATGACCGATCCGCCATACGAATGGCCGACGAGAACGACGGGCCCTTTGATCGAATCGACCACGCTCGCGACGGCCGCTGCATCGAACTTGGGGCCACGCAGCGGGTTCGCAGCGGCAATTACCGGGTAGTGCCGCGCCTGCAGGCCGCGCACTACGCCGTCCCAACTGGACGAATCGGCGAACGCCCCATGCACGAGCACCACCGTGGGCTTTGCCTGCTGCTGCGCGCTCACGGCCGGCTGCGCAAGGGACTGAAGTGGCACGAGTACGGCCAGGCCTGCTGCGCCGGCGATCAGGGCCATGCCGATGCGGCGGGAGAACTTTGTCATGACGATTTTTTCCTTGCTCGACGTTGAATAAAAGGTCGGCTGGATAGCCGGCCGCGTCGAGTCTAGGAGCGCATGCAGCCCGGCAGGCGTTCTCTGTATGCCTGTGTGTCTACGGAGGGATTTGCGACATTACCTTGCGAACGAGTGGCGCATCACTCCTCGCCCGGTTGCGGCGGTTTGAAATTTATTGTTGGCAAAACCGGCGTGGATACAGAGGCATACGAAAGCCACTCGCACCGCGACCTCAGCGCCGAACAATCGCTTTCATCAGTTGGGAGATGCGCATCGATCCGGCTGACAAACCCTCTTCCAGATTGCCATCACCTACCCCTGAAAGGAATTTCAAATGACCGCTTCGCTCCAGCTGCCCCGCCGCTCTTTTCTTGCCAAGGCCGCGTTCGGCATGGCCGCCGTGCAGCTGACTTCGATGGTGCCCGCATTCGCTCAATCGACGGGCGCAGGCAGTGCCAGGCGGCTCGAGCCACTCAAGAGCATCGAAGCCGGCAGCCTCAACATCGGCTACTACGAAGCCGGGCCGGCCAACGGAGCGCCGGTGATCCTGCTGCACGGTTGGCCCTACGACATCCTCATGTTCGTGGACGTTGCACCGCAGCTTGCCGCCGCGGGCTTCCGCGTGATCGTGCCGTATCTGCGCGGCTACGGCACCACGCGCTTTCTCTCGGCGGACACACCGCGCAACGGGCAGCAATCGGTCGTCGCCGTCGACATCATTGCGCTGATGGACGCCCTGAAGATCAAGACCGCCACGGTGGCGGGTTGCGACTGGGGCGCGCGCACGGCGTGCATCATGGCCGCGCTGTGGCCCGAGCGCGTGAAGGCGCTGGTGTCGGTGAGCGGCTATCTCATCGGCAGCCAGGCGGCCGGCAAGAACCCGCTGCCGCCCGAGGCCGAGCTGCAGTGGTGGTACCAGTACTACTTTGCAACCGAGCGCGGCCGCGCGGGCTACGAGAAGAACCGCCACGACTTCGCCAAGCTCATCTGGCAGCTTGCATCGCCCAAGTGGAACTTCGATGCGGCCACGTTCGAGCGCAGCGCCATGGCGTTCGAGAACCCCGACCACGTGGCGATCACCGTCCATAACTACCGCTGGCGCCTTGGCCTGGCCGATGGCGAGGCCAAGTACCAAGCGCTCGAGGACCGGCTGGCCAAGGCACCGGTGATCGGCGTGCCGACGATCACACTCGAAGGCGATGCCAACGGCGCGCCGCATCCGCAGCCGAGCGCCTATGCGAGCAAGTTCTCGGGCCGCTACGAGCATCGGCTGGTCAGCGGCGGCATCGGCCACAACTTGCCGCAGGAAGCGCCCGAAGCCTTTGCCAAGGCCGTGATCGACGTGGCGCGCGGGTGAAGGAGCGGACCCCATGTGGAGCATCGACCGCGCATACATCGACGGCGCCTTCGTGCCCGTGCAGGGCAGCGAGCGGCTGGAGATCGCCAACCCGGCAACCGAGCAAACCATCGGCACCGTGACGCTCGCCAACCGCGAGGATGCGAAGCGCGCGATTGCCGCCGCGAACCGCGCGCAGCCCGTGCTTGCGGCCAGCACCAAGGCGCAGCGCATCGAGATGCTCAGGCAGCTCGAAGCCGCCGTGCTGGCGCGCACGGATCAGATCCGCGATGCCACCATCGAGGAGTACGGCGGCCCGCTCGCCCGTGCGCAGTGGGTGAGCAACTACGCGTCGCAGTGCTTTGCCACCACGGCGCAGGCGCTGCGCGACTACGCCTTCGAGCGCCGCCTGGGCGAGGCCACTGTGGTGATGGAGCCGGTCGGCGTTGCCGGCCTCATCGCACCCTGGAACGCCGCCGCCGGAAGCATCTGCAGCAAGCTGGCATCGGCCGTTGCCGCGGGCTGCGCCTCGGTCATCAAGCCGAGCGAGCTGGGCCCGTTGCAGGCGCAGGTCGTCACCGAGGCGCTGCATGACGCGGGCTTGCCGGCCGGCGTCTTCAACGTGCTGCTCGGGCGCGGCAACGACGTGGGCGACGAGATTTCCACCAGCCCGGACATCGCGAAAATCTCGTTCACCGGGTCCACGCAGACCGGAAAGCTGATTGCGCGCGCGGGGGTAGACACCATGAAGCGCGTGAGCCTCGCGCTTTCGGGCAAGTCGGCCACCGTAGTGCTCGACGACGCCGACCTGGCGGCGGTGCTGCCCATGGCGCTGAATGCCGCTTTCATGAACAACGGACAGGCTTGCGTGGCCGGCACCCGTCTGCTGGTTCCGCACGTGCACATGGCCGAGGCCATCGAACACTTGCAGGCAGCCGTGGCCGCCATGCGCGTGGGCGACCCGCGCGACCCTGCCACGGCCATCGGGCCGCTCGCGAGCAAGGCGCAGTTCGAGCGCGTGCAGCATTTCATTCGCCGCGGGCTCGCGCAGGGCGCAATGCTCGTGGCCGGCGGCGAAGGCCGCCCGAACGGCCTTGGCAGAGGCTGGTTCGTGCAGCCCACCGTGTTTGCCGGTGTGCACAACCACATGGACATCGCGCGCCAGGAGATCTTCGGCCCGGTGCTCTCGGCGATCGGCTACGGCGACGACGACGAAGCCATTGCCATCGCGAATGACTCCGCATACGGCTTGCAGGCGTACGTGTTCTCGTCGCAGCCGGAGCGCGCTCTGCGCGTGGCTTCGCAACTGCGCGCCGGCACCGTGCTGGTCAACCGCATCGTCCCCGAGTTGAGCGCACCGTTCGGCGGCGTCAAGCAGTCGGGCATCGGCAGGGAGTTTGGCGTCTTTGGCATGGAGGCCTTCCTGGAGCCCAAGACCATTGCCGCCGCAAACAACTTTGCTTGAAAAAATGAAAGGACGATGAAAGCAATGGAGCAGTTTCAATTCTGGTGCATATGTGTCAAAGTGCGACCAAGGCTCGGCGGTCGACGCCGCTGCACGAATGCTCCATCCACTTTCAATCGCCTTTCGCACGACCGCCTTCGTGGTCGTCGTCTGCGCCATCCTGCTGGCGATCGACGGCTGGAACAGCTGGCAGTCGCGCTCCGATCAGCTTGAGCAGATGAGGGTGGCCACGTCGAATCTTGCGCGGGCCATGTCGCAGCAGGCAGACGACGCGATCAAGAAGGCCGACACGGTGCTGGTCGGCGTGGTCGAGCGCGTGGAGCACGATGGCACCGATCCAGAAGATGTGGCCCGGTTTCGCAAGGTGCTTGCCATGCGTGTCGCCGAACTTCCGCAGCTCGACGGCGTACACATCTACGACAAGAATGGCGACTGGGTCGCGAACTCGCGTCGCACCGCGCCAGAGAACCTGAACAACGCGGACAGGGAATATTTCGTCTTCCATCGAACGCACGAGTACCGCGGTCCCCACATCGGTATACCGGTAAAGAGCCGAACCACCGGCAGGTTGCTGCTTCCGGTTTCCAGGCGCATCAACCATGCGGACGGCAGTTTTGCCGGCGTGGCGCTCGCGACGATCCACGTGGGCTTTTTTTCGAAGTTCTACGACAGCCTCGACATCGGGAAAGCCGGCGCTGTTGCCCTGGTGCATGAGAACGGAACCATGATGACGCGGCGGCCCTACAGCTCCGACGCCGTGGGCCGAGACATGCGCGAAACCGAACTCTTCCGCACCTACACCACGCAAGGCCCGGTTGGCATCGCCTACATCAAGTCGGTGCAGGATGGGGTCACGCGATTGAACAGCTTCCAGCGCCTGGACAACTATCCGCTCTTCGTCGTCGCAGCGCTGTCCAAGGACGAGATCCTTGCCAACTGGTGGCGCGAGACGCTTTGGCATTCGGGTGGCGTCTTTCTGCTGACCCTGATCATCGGCTTCATCGGCTGGCGGCTTGTGAGGCAGTTCCAGCTCCAGATCCGTACTGAGGCCGAGTTGCGGCAGGCACGCGATGCACTGGAAACCTTGAACAAAACGCTTAACGCCCTTGCCATGGAAGACGGCTTGACGGGGCTCGCGAACCGCAGGCAGTTTGACGTGGCGCTGGACAACGAGTTCAGCCGCGCTGCACGCAATGCGAGCACCCTCGCGTTGATCATGATGGATGTGGATTGCTTCAAGCAGTACAACGACATCTACGGCCACGCGGCAGGCGATGAGTGCCTGCAGACCATCGGCCGCACAGTCGCCAAGATCGCAGGTCACCGTCCGGGTGACCTCGCGGCGCGCTATGGCGGAGAGGAGCTCGCGGTGCTGCTGCCGAACACCGATGTGGCCGGAGCCGCGGTTCTGGCCGAGCGCATCCGCAGCGCCGTGCGAGATCTGAACATCGAACATGCAGGCACCACGGATGGATTCGTGACGTTGAGCGCCGGCGTAGATGCGCTCAGTCCCTCAGCCAAGAAAGAGCAGCCCAAGGAATTGATCCAAGCCGCGGACAAGGCGCTGTACGCGGCCAAGGCGGGTGGCCGTAATCGTGTGTGCTCGGCGATCTCGCCAGCGGCTGCGTGAGGGGATCGCGAACACCATTCCGATCTGATGGCTTTGATTGCGGTGGTTCGCTGAAAGGTCTGGGTCACAGCGTCGTGATCCCCAGCCCACTTTGTAGAGACAATAAACCCGCTCGAAACCGACATGAGGGGATCAAGATGTCAGCCGACGATTGGTGGAAGTGCGGAATCGTCTATCAGGTCTATCCGCGTTCGTTCCAGGACAGCAACGGCGATGGCGTCGGAGACTTGGGGGGAATTCGCGCCCGGCTGGATCATCTGGTTTCGCTCGGCGTCGATGCGGTCTGGATCTCGCCGATCTATCCCTCGCCGATGGCTGACTTCGGGTACGACATCTCCGATTTTTGCGACGTCGATCCGCGCTTCGGGACGCTGGACGGCTTCGATGCGCTGGTGCAGGAGGCGCACGCGAGGGGGCTCAAGATCATCCTGGACTTCGTGCCCAACCACACGTCGGACCGTCATCCGTGGTTCGTGCAGAGCCGCAGCGCGCGCAGCGATGCGCGACGCGACTGGTACATCTGGCGCGACCCGGCACCGGACGGCGGGCCGCCCAACAACTGGCTCAGCAATTTTGGCGGGCCGGCCTGGGCTTTCGATCCGGCCACCGGCCAGTACTACGCCCATTCGTTCCTGAAGGAGCAGCCCGACCTCAACTGGCGCAACCCCGAAGTGCGAGCCGCGATGTACGAGGTGCTGCGCTTCTGGCTTCGGCGCGGCGTCGACGGATTCCGCGTCGACGTGCTCTCTCAGATCATCAAGGACGCGCAGTTCCGCGACAACCCGCCGAATCCGGACTTCGTGGAGGGCCAAGACCCGTTCTTTCGCTGGTTGATGCTCTACAACACGGACCTGCCGGAGGTGCAGCCCATCGTGGCCGAGATGCGCCGGGTGGTCGACGCGTTCAGCGACACACGCTCGTCGCGCGTGCTGATTGGCGAGCTCTACCTGCCGCTCGCGCGCCTGGTCGCCTACTACGGACTCAACGCCGAAGGTGTGCTCGAAGGCGTGCAGCTGCCCTTCAACTTTCAGCTGATTGCGACCGAGTGGCAGGCGGCGCGCATCGACCGCTTCGTGCGCGACTACGAAGCCGCCCTGCCCGCGGGTGCCCAGCCGAACTGGGTGCTGGGCAACCACGACAGATCCCGCATTGCGAGCCGCGTCGGGCCACAGATGGCGCGCCTCGCGGCCATGCTGCTGCTCACGCTGCGCGGCACGCCAACGCTCTACTACGGCGACGAGATCGGCATGACGGATGTTCCCATTCCCACCGATGAAGTGCAGGACCCGTTCGAGAAGAACAAGCCCGGCATGGGCCTGGGCCGCGACCCGGAGCGAACACCCATGCAGTGGAGCGCCGAAGGGCACGCGGGCTTCACGACCGGTACGCCGTGGCTGCGCCTGGCGTCCGATTGGCCCACGAACAATGTGGAAGCGCAATCACGCGACGCAGGGTCGATGCTGACGCTCTACCGCCGCCTCATTGCGTTGCGCCGCAGGCAGCCTGCGCTGAACCGGGGCAACTATGAAGCGCTTGAAACCGAGGGCGAGGTGCTCGCCTATGCGCGCAACGGCGAAGGGCAGCGGCTGGTGGTGCTCCTCAACTTCGGTACCAGCTCGGCGCCGATCTCGCCGGCGTTGACGCCGCGCCAGCCGATCGTGCTGGCATCGACCGATGCTGCGCGCGCCGGGTTCATCCAGGGGCCTCTGGTGCTGGCGCCTTGCGAAGGCGTCGTTATCGGCACCGCGAGCGACAAGGGCCCCGACGACACGATGGGCAATCAAGGCTTGCCGGTCTATATCTCGACGTAGCTGCGCGCGTGCCAACGCACGCGCACAGGCCACTTCGCGTCGGCGATGGTTTCCGAATTCACGTCCTTGCCGCTGCCGTAGTTGACCTGCCGGTCGGCGCGCCTGTTGAGGCCAATCAGCAGCACGATGCGGCTGCCTGCCGCCAGCCTGCACGCCGTCACGCGTTCGGCGGTGAACGCAAGCAGCTGACGTTCGCCGGCCCGCAGAAGCCTGCGGCGCACGCGATTGGCGGCGTAGCTGGCGCGGAAGTCGTAGGGATCGAACAGCAGCCGGTATTCGCCGCTTGCCGTCTGCTCGTACACCGAGACGTTGAAGTCCACGTCCTGGCGCGAGGGCGTGATGTCGAACACGCCGCGCAGGCTACCGACGATCTCGGTGTCCTCCAGGAGCGGATCACTGGCAAAGCTGATGCGGTTGCGCGTCGGCAGTTGGTTTGCGCGCAGCGCGTCCGGCCACGGGATGCGCACGTCACGCCGATCGGCCAGATCGACCGAAAGCCGCGCGTTGCCACCGCCTTCGGACGCCGTCGGCAACAGGCGGTGCGGTTCGTCGCGCTCGCGGGTGTCGAGGTAAAGGCGTAGCGGGGTGCGCTTCGGCGCGTCCAGCGCCGGCACATGGCGCCACTGGTCCGCGCCCATCACCTGGTAGTTGACGCGGTCCATCAGCAGAGAAGGCTTGTTCGCGCCCTTCAGGATGTGGTCGAACCATTGCAAGCGCAGCTCGGGCAGGTCGACGCGTGCGGCGGGGTCCAGCGTGTAGCCACGCAGCGTCGGCGCCGTGCCGAGCCGGACCGAGGCCGCGTCGTAGGGGCCGAGCAGCAGCGTCGTGTCGGCCTGCGGGCGGTTGCGAAGATGCTCTTGGTGGAAGTAGAGCGCGCCGGCGTCGGCGCCGTAGTAGCCGGCAAAGCTGAGCACCGGGATGTCGATGCGCGCAAACTGCTGCGCCGACGGCAGGAACTTCTGCCAGTAGCGATCGTGGCTGGGGTGCGTCAGCCAGGTGCGGATCAGCCTGCTGCGCTTGCCGATCAGGACGCGGTCGATGTCCCAGTAAGGGCGATTGCCTCGATACCACCGCGCGTCGAGTGCCTGCCATGTCGCGTCCGGGTTGGCGTCTGGGCCGGCCCGCAGCGGCTCGGCATTCGCATGCTCCTGTGCCCAGCGGACCATGGCGTTGCGAAAGATTTGCCCGGCCTTCGGAAAGTCGATGCCCGGCGCCATCGGCGCGATGGTGGCGATGGCCTTGAGGGCGGCCGGTCTCAAGCGGGCGGCGGCCCAGGCGGCGTAGCCGGAGTAGCCGTCGCCGAGCATGCAGACGCGGCCGTCGCTCCACGCCTGCTGGGCAATCCAGTCGATGACGGCGGCGGCGTCTTCGCCGTCGCGGATGAACGGCCACACGGCGCCCGTGCCGTCGGGCATGCGTCCGCGCACGTACGCCGTGACGCCGACGTAGCCCTTGACGGCGCTGCGATGGGCGTCGTCCTCGGCGGGGTCGAGCGTGAAGCGCAGCAGCGTCGGCAGAGCATCGCTCGTGCGGCCGGGCCGAACCAGGCTCGCGAAGATGACACCGCCGCGCACCGGAATCCTGAGGTCGGTCTCCGCCACGTAGCGGGCGCGGTTTTCCGCCGCGAGCAATTCGGGCAGCAGCGCAGCGAAGCTGCGGCGCGACTGGTACGAATGCCAGGTTCGCACGAGCGCCAGCGCATCGGCCTGCGGGAGGCTGCCCTTCGCGCGCCACAGATCGAAAGCTTGGCGCAGCGGCTCTCTGTACACGGCCGCCGGGATCTCGAGCCGCGCCATGATGGCCTGGGCTTGCGCGTTGTCGAGCGGCGACACCAGTTCCTGAAACGCGCGCGCGAAGGCTTCGGCAAAGCCGAGACGCGCGTCCGCTTCGAGTGCGCGCGCACGCGCATAGATACCGTCGAGGATCGCACGCTGGACCAGGTCGTCGAACGGCTTGCCTTTGCGGCGGCTGCGAAGTGACGCGCTGCTGTCGGAGGCTGCACGATAGGCACCGCTGACGATCTGCAGGGCGGCCAGGTTGGCCAGAAAGACGTCGGTGTCCGCCTCCTGGTACACAGGCAGGATGCGCTGGGCCAGGTCGCGCATCAGGTCCGCCGCGGTGGCATCCTCAGGATCGCGCGGTGGCCGGAAGCCGAAATCCGCGGCCCAGGCCCACGCGGGCAGCGCAGGAATCAGCCGCATGAGGGCGCGACGCGCACGACTGAAGGTCGACTCGGGGCGTCTCATGGTAGCTGCTCCTCGGGCACGGCGTTGGGTGCCTTGACCAGATGCACCACCTGCGTGAACAGCCGGTCGTGCGCTTGTCCGGCCGAGCCTATGTGGACAACGCCCGTGTGCGTGAGCTTGCCCAGAACATCGATGATGAGTTCGAGCGTGTCGTCGTCGAACGCGCCGAAGGCTTCGTCCATCACCAGCCAGGGCGGTGCCTGCAGCGCCACCCGGGCGAAGCCCAGGCGCAACTGCTCGTCCATGCTGAGCTCACGTTCCCAGCGAGCTGTCTTGTTCAGCAAGGGTTCCAGGCGCTGGAGGCCCACACTCGCCAGTGCGGCCACCATGGCTTCTCTGGGGTAGCTCGACGGTTCCATCGCATACGACAGCACCTCGGCCAGCGTGCCGCGGGGAATGTAGGGCGTGCCGCGCGGCATGTAGTGGATCGCTTCGCCGGCAGGCCGGCGTACGGTGCCGGAGCCCCAGGGCCAAAGGCCCGCGAGCGCCCGGAACAGCAAGGTCTTCTCGGTGCCCGGTGTGCCGAGTATCAAGACGCGTTGGCCGCGGTGCACAACGAGCTCCGGGGCGTCCAGCCGGTCGTGGCCGCTCCAGGAGCGAACCTCGAGCGATTCGATCGCGAGCGCCTCGGCTTCGCCCTCCTCATAGGCGATGCGGCTGCCGCCTGCCTGTGCCTCCAGATCGGACGCCAGCATCCGGCGCAGGTCGGCGACTCGCAGCAGCGTGGCGCGCCAGTCGGCAATGATGCTGAAGTTGTCGACAAACCAGCGCAGCGACGACTGAGCCTGCGTGAAGGCCGCGGCGGCCATCATCAGGCCACCGAACGAAACCTTTCCGGAGAAGTAGAGGGGGGCGGCCACCAGCGTCGGCGCGATGATGGTGACCCAGCCGAAGCCTGCGGTGACCCAGGTCAGGTTGGTCAGGCCGAGCACCACGCGAGAGGTAGCGCGCAAGACGTCACCGAAATGCATGGCGACGCGGCGCTTCTCGTCGGCCTCGCCGCCCGCCAGGGAGATGCCGTCGAGATGCTCGTTGATGCGCGTCAGCGAAAAGCGCAGTTCGCCTTCACGCGCGTAGCGCTCGGCGTTGCGCGCGATCAGGCCGTTGCCGACCCAGTAAGTGACCAGCGACCCGGCGATCGCATAAGCGATGGCCGCCCACAGCATGAAGCCCGGCAGCACGTGGTCCCTGCCATCGAAAAAGAGACTGAAGTCCTTGGAGAGGACCCACAGCACACTCGCAAAGCTGCCGAACAGCATCGCTGCCTGCAACAGACCTACGCCGAGGGCGACCGACAGATCGCACAGCTTCAGCGTGTCGTCGTGCATGCGCTGGTCGGGGTGGGCCCCCATCGGTCCGCTGGCCTGGAGCCAGAACGCACGGCGGGGCTGCAGCCACAGCCCTACCAGGTCCTTGACCACGGCCTCGCGCAGCTTCAGTTGCAAGGTTTCGCCCAGCCATCTCTGCGCGACATTCAAGACCAGCAGCACACCCGCAATGATCGCGAAGACGCCGACCTGCACCACGAATTCGTTCAGGTCGCGACGCGAGATTGCATCGTAGAACGGCTTGTTCCAGCTGTTGAGCTCGATCTGCCCATACGCCGTGAGCGCGACGACCACGACGATCGCGGCCATCAGCGCGACAAGCGTCCTCGCGACCGGGGACACGCGCAAGGCGCCGAGCAGCTCGCTGACCTGGCGGAAGAAGCCGGTCCTTGCGGCCGGCTCGACGCGGTTCTCCGGCCTCGCGCTCATTGCCTACTGCGACGCCTCGCAGGCAGCGGCCGCGATGCGACGCGCCGAGACGCACGAAATGAACGCGGCGTGGCTCCATGCCAGTTGCTTCGCAGAGGTCTGCGCGCCGCTGCGTTGGTCGAACTGTTCCGACAGATCGCCGCCGGCGGGCGTGTACGCGCGCACGGTGGCGAGGTAGGCGTCACCGCGCCCCATCCACTCGTTCCAATGGCGTGCATCGCCGCCCATCGCCGCCGCGGCGCGGAAACAGAACTCGGCGGCGCCGAGGGTCGAGAAGTAGTACGCGCCGCCCGAGTAGTACACGTCGCCGCCGTAGCGACCCATTGCCGCACCGCGGCCTGCGCCCCGGCCATGGTTGATCGGATAGGCCGCATCGAACAGCGCGTCCAGGCGCACCAGCGTGTCCTGCATGCGCGGGTCGGACGGTCCGTGTGCGTCCCCGGTGCCGGAGCTGTGGATCGCCGACAGGATCACCGCGATGTCCAGCGCCTTCGGACCGGGCCGCCCATCCACCAGTGCGCGTGAGCGGTAGTAGCCGTGCGCCGCGCCGTCCCGTTCATCGACCCAGTAGTCGTCGAGCAGCCGCAGCACGGCCTGCGACTCATCCCGGCAGCGCTGCGCCAGCGCCGTGTCGCCCAAGCCCTCCAGCCATGCCGCGCCTTCGGTCAACGCGGCCCCTGCAACGCGCAGTGTGTAGTAGTGGTGGCCGAGTTCTTCCTCCCAGATGTCGTATGACGGCTCGCGCCAATAACGCAGCGTGAAGTCGAGATCGAAGCGGATCAGCTTGGAAACCTCCGCCAGCAGCGGCGCGTCGAGGTGCCCGCCGGCTGCCCAGCGCAGCAGGGCCAGCGCGCGCAGCGGCGCGCCGTCATGCTGGGGGCGATTCCATCGGCAGACGTCGAGCGTGCCGTCGGGGTTCACCCGTGTCTCGGCGGTCACCAGGTCGCCGAAAGCTTTCGCAAGGTCATGGTCCTCGCGCAGGTACTGCAGGAGCTCGGGGGCCACGCACGCGCTGCGGTCCTCCACCGCGGCAGCCGCGCGGCCGTCGAGCCGGTTCAAGTCGAGGCTGAAGCGAGTGAAGTCGCGCAGGTGCTGCAGGGCTTCATCGCCGACGCGCCCTTCGGCGTAGAGCAGGCGCAGTGCATCGATGACGACCGCGGAATCGCGGAACCAATGAAAGAAGTAGTCGGGGTCCGGGTTGTAGTCGGCGAGGATGGGCGAGGCGACGATGGCGCCGGCAAGCGGGCGTATGGTCTGGCCGAAGCCCGGGCGATGCTTGACGATCGACACCGGCGAGATGCTGGTCAGCATCGCCGCCGCCGAATGGCGCAGCTGTGTTTCGAGCCAGGACTCGAAAGCCGGGTCTTGCAGGCTCGACGCCCTGGACTTCATGCTTCCGGCGGCACGAGATGCGGGCTGCTGAAGTCCAGGCGCCGCAGCCCGGCCTGCACTTCAGGCACGCTCATGAACAGTTTCCACAAAAGGCCCGTGCGATGGTTCTCCATCATCACGACGATCGGCCCCTGGTCGATCGCAAGATAGGTGTCTGCGAACCATCCTCGCTGCTCGCAGAACGCATCGACGAAGCCGTAGTCTCTCCACACCCGCTCGCCATGCGCGGTGAGGAAATGCCGCAACACCCGCATGACCTCGGCCGGCGCGTACGGCAGGCTGGCCAGTGCGGCCGTCGGCGAGATGGTGCCGTTGTCGTTGTTCGGATCGTGCGCAAGGTAGCCGTCGGGGTCGTCGCTCGCGGTCAGTCCCCAGCACGATTCGCCGTAGCCCGCATAGCCCCGAGGATTGGCAACGCAGTGGGCGCGGTTGATCTGCACGTGGCGGCTGTTCAGATCCCAGTAGTCGGCATAGCGATCCTTCAGGCCGCGTGGATCGAGGCCGCAGAACGAGTAGTGCGCAAAGAACAGCGGGCCGGCGTTCGGCGGGCCCAGCGGCAGTTCGATGCCGTGATACGAGTGGCCGTTGAGGAAGTCGGGGCCGGAGGCGTAGCCGCGGTGGTAGACCTTCGGATCGATCGCATGGCGTGGCGCGGCCGCCGCCAGAAAGTAGGTGATGAGGCACTCGTTCCAGCCGTGCACCTGATGGTTCATGGCCCAGCCGTGGTTAGGGCTCCAGTGCCAATACAGCACATCCTGTCCGCCCTGGGTAAACCAGTTCCATTCGACCTCGTGCCACAGCGTGTCGATGTCATCGCGCAACCGGCGCGCCATGGCCGTGTCCTCGCTGAAATACTGGCGCGCACACAGCAGGCCCATGCAAAGGAACGAGGTTTCGACGAGATCGCCCGCGTCGTCCTTGGGGCTCATCGGGATCGTCGCGCCACTCGCCCCGTCCATGAAGTGCGGGAAGGCGCCGTGGTAGCGCTTGGCGCGCAAGAGCGCGTCCCGCATGCGCCCCAGGCGCTCCAGCGCTGCGTCCCGCGTGACCCAGCCGCGCTCCACCGCGACGATCAAGGCCATGATGCCGAAGCCCGTGCCGCCGATTGCGACCCTCTCGTCCGCCAGGTCTTCGCCCGTGGCGCCGACGAGCGTGCGGCGGTCGAGCGCCAAGCCACTGGCGGCATCCGCACCGTCCCAGAAATAGCGGAAGGTCTGCCTCTGCACGGCGTCGATCAAGGCTTCATCGGGCAGGGCTGCCAGTGCCCTCGGGTTCCTGTCATCCTTCAGCACGAACGGCTCCTTTCGTTGTCGTCTCGGTAACACGTTTGGTTTCACCGAATTGTCGGCAGCGCAACGCGGCCGAGCACTCTCCGCCCGCAGCATGCCATCATTAAGGCCCCTGGGTTCTATTCGAAATCCCTGATGAGCCGCATCGACACCCTCATGGCCCGGATGACGCTAGCCGAAAAGCTGGGTCAACTGACGATGACTGCCTCCAGCTACACGGTCACCGGGCCGGTGCTCGCGGGAGACTCCACGCAGTCCATCATCGACGGCACCGTCGGCAATCTGCTGAACATGGTCGGCGCCGGTCCCACGCACGAAATGCAGCGGCTGGCCGTCGAGAAGTCACGGCTTGGCATTCCACTGCTGATCGGCCTGGACATCATTCACGGCCATCGCACGCTCTTCCCGATTCCGCTTGCCGAGGCCGGCACCTTCGACGAAGACCTCTGGGAGCGAACGGCGCGCGAGGCCGCGCGCGAAGGCGCTGCCGACGGCCTGGCGATGACTTTCGCGCCGATGCTCGACGTATCGCGCGATCCACGCTGGGGCCGGACCGCGGAAGGACCCGGCGAAGACCCCTGGCTGAACGCACGCATCGCACAGGCGAAGGTGCGCGGCTTCCAGGGGGCCGACCTGTCATCGGCCGAATCGCTGGCCGCTTGCGCCAAGCATTTCGTCGCGTACGGCGCAGTCAACGCGGGGCGGGAGTACGCCGCCGTGGACATCTCGGAGCGCACCTTGCGCGAGGTGCATCTGCCGGGCTTCGCAGCAGCGGTGCGCGCCGGCGTCGCGACGCTGATGCCCGCCTTCACCGATCTCAACGGCGTGCCGATGACGGCGCACATCCCCTTGCTGCGCGACTGGCTGCGCGGCGAGATGGGCTGGGACGGCGTCATCGTCAGCGACTACAACGCGATCGCGGAATTGATCAAGCATGGCGTCGCGGCCGATCTCGTCGATGCCGCGGTCCTGGCGCTGAAGGCCGGCGTCGACATGGACATGATGGCCGACGCGTATCGCAAGGGCCTGCCGATCGCGCTCGAGCAGGGACGGGTGACCATCGAAGAGATCGACGCGAGTGTGCGCCGCGTGTTGCGGCTCAAGGAGCAGCTCGGCCTGTTCGACGACCCCTACCGCCGCGGCGCGACACCGGAGCCTGCGGCGGTTGTCGCCGAGCGGCACACGCTGTCGCGAGACGCCGGGCGCAAGGCCATCGTCATGCTGAAGAACGAGCGGGACACTCTCCCCTTGGCTGCTGCACCGAAGGCACTGTGCGTCATCGGTCCGCTGGCCGACGCAAGCACCGAGATGAAAGGCCCGTGGTGGGGTGCCGGCGAACACGAGCCGGCCGTCAGCGTGCTTGCCGGCTTGCGGGCCGCGCTTCCGCACACCGACATTCGCCATGCACCCGGCGTCGCCATCGAAGGTGGTGACGACGGCGGCATCGAAGCTGCCATTGCGCTCTGCGACGGCGCCGACGCCATCCTGCTGTGCCTGGGCGAGCGTGCCACGATGAGCGGCGAGGCGGCGAGCCGCGCGACGCCCGCGCTTCCCGGCCGGCAGCAGGCCCTGGCAGAAGCGGTAACGGCACGCGCACACGCGCTCGGCATACCCGTCATCGCGATCTTGTTCTCGGGCCGCCCGCTGGTAATCCCCTGGCTGGCCCAGCACGCCGATGCGCTCCTGGCTGCGTGGTTCATCGGCATCGAAGCCGGCCATGCGATCGCCGATGTGGTCACGGGCCGGCTGTCGCCTGGCGGTCGCACGCCGATGAGCTGGCCGCGCGCCGTCGGGCAGGTGCCTATCTACTTTGGCCAGCGTCCCACCGGCCGTCCAATCAACCCTGCCGACTACTTCACGAGCAAGTACCAGGACGTCGAAAACACGCCGCTGTATGCCTTCGGCCACGGCTTGACCTACGGCCGGTTTATCTACGAAGAGCTTCAGGTCGAGCCGCGCCGCGTGTGCGAGCAGGACACGCTGAAGATGAGCGTCAAACTGCGCAACGTTGGCGCGCGCGAGGCTGAAGAAACAGTCTTCCTGTTCATTCGTGGCAAGCGAAGCCGTGTCACGCGGCCGTTGCTGGAACTCAAGGGCTACGCGAAGCTGCGATTGATGCCTGGCGTTGCCGGCTCGGTGAACCTGGAACTGCCGGCGGCCGAGTTGCGCTACCTAGGGCCGGACCTGCAGCCCTTGTTCGAGTCAGGAGAGGTCGAGATCTTTGTCGGGCCGAGTGCTGAGGAATCAGGGTTGCTGCGCCAGATCATCGAGTTGTGTTGAAGCACTGCGGATTTCGTCGTCGATGTCGGCGAAGGTGAACGGCGGCAGCCAGTCTGAAGCGGTCGTTTGGCTCTCTGCCTAAAGGACCGTTTCTGGCCGTCAGCCGCCCTTAACCGCAGTAGCACGATGGGCCCGGCTCGAGATGCTGATGGAGTTCTTGTCGAGGTCCTTCGCATTCGCAAACGCATAGCCGTTGGCTTCGTGCACCGTACCGAATACCAGACCGTCAAGCTTGGCTTGCGCGGCGAAGGCTGCCACGTCTTTCACGTGGAAACTGAGCTTTACGCCCACTTGCCCAAGCTTCACGGACTTGGCTGCCTGATGGATGAGCATGCCGGCGCCGCCGCCCGGATGCTTCAGCTCGATCAGGCCCTCGACGACCTCGCCATCTGTCACGAAGCCGAAATGGCGGGCATAGAAAGCAGCCGCCTTTTGCATGTCCCTGGCGTAGATGATGACGGTTCCTAGCGGCGAATCCATACGTGCCTTTTCATGTGGATCGGACGCTCGACGTCCGGCTTTTTTTGCCGACTGTAACCTCAGGGTTCGACACAAGAAATGCCTGCTGCAGCGGCAGGCACGAGAAGTCCCGCGCCGCACCAGCATGTTTTATGATCTCCCCGCGTGCAAGACGCGCCCGGGCCCGCGGGAAGGGTTGAACCCACTTGCCTCGATCTCCCATCCACGCCTTTTGTGCAGCCGACACTGCGGGTCATCGGCATCTGATGCACGGAGGTGTCCATGAAGCGCGTTCCCCCTCGTCCCGACATTGGCCAGCTGAAGAAGCAGGCCAAGGAATTGCTCACCCTTTATCGTCGTGAAGATGCCGCGGCGATGCAGCGATTCCGCGAATCTCTGCCCGCGGCTCGCGGCAAGGAGAACAAGGACCTGCTCGCCATGTCCTTGCGCCTGCACGACGCACAGTCGTGCCTGGCGCGGGAGCATGGCTTTCCCTCTTGGGCCGACCTGCAGCTCTTCGTCCATGCGCGCCGCGCGCTCGCCGACGATCCGAACCTGGCGGTGCGCCGATGGCTGTCCATGGTCTATGCCGGCGATGTCGCTGGCGGCAACAACGCCCACCGGCCCGCCGTGGCCGAACGGTTGCTCATCGAGAACCCCGCGCTGCCCGGCGACGATCCGTACCTGGCTTGTGCTGTCGGGGACGAGGCTGGCTTGCGTCGCGCGACATTGCAGGATCCCGCATGGGTCCACCGCGAAGGTGGGCCGCTGCGCCTGCCTCCGCTGGTGGCGGCGACTCATTCGGGGCTGGCAAGCCGGCCGGGCTTTCGGGAGCGGTTGCGCAGTTGCGCAAGTTTCCTGTTGGCCGCCGGCGCGTCGCCCGGCCAGTCCGTCGGCAACCGTTGGCCTCCGGCTTCGCTGGAGGCGCCTTCGGCCACCGAGCGGCTGTCGGCGCTCTACGGCGCCGCGGGCAAGGCTTTCGATCCGGAGCTGACCCGCCTTCTGCTCGAGGCCGGTGCCGATCCGAACGATGGCGAGTCTCTCTATCACTCACTCGAAGCGCCCGCGTGCACCAAGCTGCTGCTCGATGCCGGCGCGCAGATTACCGGTTCGAACGCGATGTATCGCGCGCTCGATCTCGACGACGCCAGCGTATTGCAACTGCTGCTCGATCACGGTGGCGATCCCAACGAGCCACCGCTGGGTCCGCCGACATCCGATTGGGGATCGCCGCTGCTGTGGGCGATCCGCCGCCGCCGTTCGCCTGCTCATGTCCAAGCCCTGCTTGCGGCCGGCGCGAAGGCGGACGCGTGCACACCGGATGGCGTTCCGGCCCGCACACTGGCGCTTCGCTTCGGGCAAGCCGAGGTTGCCGCGCTCCTGGAGCGTGCAGGCGCGGACCGTGAGCCGCTTGCAGTGGCTGAAGCCTTTGTGGCTGCCTGCGCGAGCGGCGACACGGAAACAGCTCGCGCAATTCAGGAGGCCCATCCGGGCGTGATCGACGCTCTTGACGATGCCCGGCTGCGCATGCTTCCCGAACTCGCTGCGCAGGGGTGCGTTGCCGCGGTCAAGGCGATGGTGACGTGCGGTTGGCCGATCGAGATTCGCGGTGGCGACATCGACGCCTCAGCGCTCAACCACGCTGTTTTTCGTGGCGATGCGGCGCTCACGCACTTTCTGCTGGAGCACGGCGCCGATTGGCGGACGCTGCACGGCTTCGGCGACAACGTTTGCGGCAGCCTGTCCTGGGCATCGCTCAACGAGCCGGTCGAAGGCGGCGACTGGGCCGGCTGCGCAAGGGCCTTGTGCGCACATGGCCTGCCACCTGCACGGCCGGACCCGACCGGCTCGGACATCGTGCTGATCGGGGAGAAGCGCTATCGGTTCGCGGACGACGTCACGGATGCGCTGCTCGGCGCCGCTGCTTAGCGCTCTTGGCGATTGCCGCAGAAGCAAGTAGCCGTTCTCACCGCAGAGGTGCACAGCAATCAGCGCCTTCGTCCCAAGCTCTCATTCCCCGCCTCGATCGTCCTCCGGCGCATCGGCGCGAGGAGGAGCTTGGCTGCAATGCCGGCGCCGATCGACACGACGGCAGCCACCAGGAATACGCGGTCCCAGTTGCCGCCCGCGGCGAGTACAGAGCCCAGCGGCACGAACAGCGACGCGGTGCCCTTGGCCGTGTACATGGTGCCGGCGTTGCTCGCGGCATTCTTGCCGCCGAAGGTGTCGGCCACCAATGCCGGAAAGATCGAGTAGATCTCGCCCCAGAACAGGAACACCAGCGCCGCAAAGGTCATGAAGGCCGCAGGTTCATGGCCGTACAGCTTCAAGCCGAGCAGCGCCAACCCTTCGCCGACGAAGACCAGCAGCATCGTGTTCTCGCGGCCGATCCTGTCCGAGACGAAGCCGCACAACGGCCGGGTGAAGCCGTTCGCCAGGTTGTCGATGGCAAGCGTCACGGTCAGCAGCGGCATCGACATGCCGAGAAAGTGCATGGGCAACTTGTCGATGTGAAAGTCTTTCGCAATGGGGCCGATCTCTGCCGTCGCCATCAGTCCACCGGCGGCCACCAGCACGAACAGCAGGTAGGTGAGCCAGAAGACGGGCGTCTTCATCATCTGCGCAGGCGTGTAGTCGACCTTGGTCATGACCAGGCGTGTTTGCGCGGCCACGCCCTTGGGGGCGAAGGGCTTTGCCATGAACATCGCGAGCACGAAGATGCAGCCTCCCTGGAGGATGCCGAAGTACACGAAGGTATGTTCGTAGCCCGTGCTCTGGATCATGTTCGCAATCGGGATCACGGTGAGCGCCGCGCCGGCACCGAACCCGGCCGCCGTGAGCCCCGCGGCCAGGCCGCGCTTGTCAGGAAACCACTTCAGCGCGTTGCCGACGCAGGTGCCGTAGACGCAACCGGCGCCAATGCCGGAGATCACGGCGGCCGTGTAGAGCATGGCCAGCCCGTCGGCATAGGCATTGAGAATCCAGCCCAGTGCGGCGAGCACGGCGCCCGCGGCTACCACCGGACGCGGGCCGAAGCGATCGACCAGCCAGCCTTCGACGGGTACCAGCCAGGTCTCCACCACGACGAAGATCGAGAAGGCAATCTGGATCGCGCCCAGCCCCCAGTGATGCTTGGCCTCCATCGGGGCGACGAACAGGGTCCAGCCGTACTGCACGTTGGCGATCATCGCCATGCAGACGATGCCCAGCGCGAGCTGCACCCAGCGCAACGATCTGCCCGGGGCTGTAGTGGTGGGGGTGGAGGTGGTAGCGGCCGTGGCGGCCACGTGGGGGGTGGTTGCGATGGCTGCGCGCGAAGGCGTGCCATCCCTGGTCTGAGGGATCATGACAAGAACCTTTCCTTTGTCTCTTTTGTGGAGTCTGTAGTTGTGGAAAGCCATCGGATCGCCGCACTCGCGTGCGATCGATCCGAAGGGGCAATGTCCGGGCGATCGCAGGAAAAACTCTTGACCTGCGTCAAGATTGCCGTCGCCTGTCACAAAACAATGTGCCCGCGCGTCTAAGAGGTGTTTCCCCCAACCCTCAAGCTACAAGGAGCTCACAATGTCCTCAGCCCGACTCGACTACCACGCCCTCGCGCCCGCCGCAGCACGCGCCGGCGCACAGTTTTCCCACGCCGCCGGCAGCACGCTGGACAAGCGCCTGCGTGAATTGGTGAACTTGCGCATCAGCCAGATCAACGGCTGCGCTTTTTGCATCGACATGCACTGGGCCGACCTGATCAAGCAGGGCGTGGACCCGCGCCATGTCAACGCTGTCGCCGGTTGGCGCGAGGCGGCGCGCTTTTTCAGCGAAGCCGAGCGCGCCGCGTTCAACTGGGCGGAGGCCGTCAATGCGGTGCCGCAGCGCACACCCAGCGACGCGGACTTCGAGGCCGTGAAGCGGCACTTCAGCGATGCGCAGATCGCGGACCTCACTTTCGCGGTCTGCGCCATTCGCTCGTGGAACATGCTCAATGCCAGCTTCCACATGCAGGTGCCCGAGACGCCATACACGGCCGGTTGAATTCGCCCGGGCGGCGGCGACGGCCGCCGCCTCCATCGCGCGGCAGAGGTGGCTTTCGCGGTAAATTGCGTTCAAACCACAGGAGACAACGCATGCCCGCCAATCCGCAGTTCAATCGGTTCGCCCTGCGGGCCGCCTTGTACTCCTGCCTCGCGATGCTCGCGTTGGCGAGCAGCGCCGCCGACTATCCGCCGCCCAAGGAGGGCAGCTGGATCGCGAAGGACTTTCGCTTTCACACCGGCCAGGTCATGCCGGAACTGCGCCTGAACTACGTCACCATTGGCGCACCCAGCGGCGAGCCGGTGCTGATCCTGCATGGAACCGCCGGCTCGGCGGCAAGCATGCTGACGCCCGCATTTGCCGGCGAGCTGTTCGGCGTGGGCCAACCGCTGGATGCCACCCGCTACTACATCATCATTCCCGACGGTCTGGGAACCGGCAAGTCGGCCCGGCCCTCCGATGGCCTGCGTGCCAAATTTCCCAGCTACAACTACGACGACATGGTGGACGCGCAGTACCGGCTCGTGACCGAGCACCTCGGCGTCAAGCACCTCCGGGCGATCGTCGGCAATTCAATGGGGGGCATGCACGCGTGGACGTGGGGCGTGAAGTACCCGAACGCCATGGACGCGCTCGTGCCGATGGCGTGCCAGCCCACCGAGATGTCGAGCCGCAACTGGATGATGCGACGGCTCCTGACGGAGTCCATCCGCAGGGATCCGGAGTGGAACAACGGCAACTACACCGTCCAGCCTCGCAGCGCGCAGTTTGCCTCCGTGTTCTTCGCCACGGCCACCAACGGCGGCAACCTTGCCATGTACAAGGCCGCGCCGACGCGCACCCAGGCCGACAAGCTGCTGGAGACGCGCCTGAGTGCACCTTTTGCCGCGGACGCAAACGACATCCTCTACCAATGGGAAGCGTCCGCCGACTACAACCCGTCACCCGGGCTGGAGCGCATTCAGGCTGCCGTGCTTGCCATCAATGCAGCCGATGATGAACGCAACCCGCCCGAGACCGGCATCATGGAACGTGAAATGAAGCGCGTGAAGAATGGCAGCTACTACCTGATCCCCGCCAGTGACCGGACGACCGGGCACGGAACCACAGGGCAGGCAACGTGGTGGAAGGCACAGCTTTCGGAACTGCTGCAAAAAGCGCCGAGACGAGGGCTGTAGTCAGTCGTGCTCCATGAGAAGCGCGCGGGACGCCTATCCGGCATGAACGCACTGGCGCAGTTTTTCGCGCGCGTCATGCCCGCCGTTCCATCCAATGTTGGAAACAGTCCTGCCGTCGATCAGCAGTTCGAAATGCTCGACATCGAGCATCGTATCGATGGCCCTGTCGATGTCGGGCACTGTGAGCGCGATGGCTCCGAAACGAAGTCCCGGCATTGAATAGTTGACCGCTTTCACTGTTTGTGCCGGATAGCGCGACTGTTTCATCGTGACCGTGATCGTCTGGATATCCGCCGGCTGCGGAATATCCGCGCCCCAGAAGGTCAGCATTCCGCCGTCATGTTGGGGGCCTGGCCCCGAGATGCTCACCAGCTGCCCCTGTTTCTTCCAGGCGGCGGTGCAGGTCTTGCCGGGCCTTGCCTTCGGATCGACCCGGAAGACCTCCCACCCGCCCAAGTACATTCGCTTGAACGCCGGATCGCGCGCCATCTTCTCTTCGATCGCGGCCATTCGCGCCTTTTCAGTAACGACCGCGTTGTGCTGCGCCTTGATGCTGCGGACCATCCGCTCCATCTCCGCGTCATAGAAGGACGTGGTGTCGACCGATGCGGCATAGGCGTCGCGTGGAGCGCTCGGCGCGGGCGCGGGGCCCGCAACGCAGAGCGGGAACGGGCCGACGCCGTGAGAGCCGCCTGCCATGCCCACACGCCGCTCGCCTGGCGAGCCGTTGCACGGATAGGCCGCCGCCGCCAAGCCGGGCAGCAGGAGGATTGCCGCGGCCGCACCGGCCGAGGAGAGGAAGCGAAGGACAGCGTTCATCTCGAATTCTTATAACGTGTGGCGAAGCGCGAACGGGCAATGGCAGTTGCTGCCTTCACGGCGTCTCAAACGCAGCCCGGCGCCTGACGCGCCGCATTCTTGCATCAAAGCATGGCGCTACGATCACCCATCTACCGACAAACCCAAGAGAGACAACTCCCATGCCATTGAACCTCGACACCTCCTCGAGCCTCCCGCAAGACGCCGCGCGTGCCACGCTGGTCGGCCGCCTCTGGCAACCCGGCGTCGGGCCGGTGCTGGTGGCCGTCCATGAGGGCGGGCTGCACGACCTTTCCAAGCTCGCGCCCACGATGAGCGACCTGCTCGAAGCGAAAGAATCGCCCTCCGAGGCGGTGCGGCGAGCGCTGCAGGGCGGCCAGGCGCCGCGCATCGCCTCGCTCGACGACGCCATTGCCAACAGCGACGCAACGGCGCGCGACGAATCCAAGCCCTGGCTGCTCGCACCTTGCGACCTGCAGGCGATCAAGGCCAGCGGCGTGACCTTCGTCGAAAGCCTGCTCGAGCGCGTGATCGAAGAGCAGGCGCGCGGCGACGCATCGCGGGCCGAGGCCACGCGCGCCGCGCTGGGCGGTGTGCTCGGCGACAACCTCGCGGGCATCGTGCCGGGCTCTGCCGAGGCCGCAAAGGTGAAAGAGGTGCTGCTGGCGCAGGGCGCATGGTCGCAGTACCTCGAAGTGGGCATCGGCCCCGACGCGGAGATCTTCACCAAGGCTCCGGTGCTCTCTTCGGTGGGCACCGGTGCCGACATCGGCATTCACTCGGCGTCGGTGTGGAACAACCCCGAGCCTGAAGTCGTACTGGCCGTGAACAGCCGCGGCCAAACGCTGGGCGCGGCGCTCGGCAACGACGTCAACCTGCGCGACTTCGAAGGCCGCAGCGCACTGCTGCTCGGCAAGGCGAAGGACAACAACGCTTCCTGCGCCATCGGCCCGTTCATCCGCTTGTTCGATGCGCACTTCGGCATCGACGACGTGCGCCGCATCACGGTTGCGCTCGAAGTCACGGGCCCTGAAGGCTTCAAGCTCGAAGGCTCGAGCTCGCTGTCGAAGATCAGTCGCGATCCGCTCGACCTGGTGTCGCAAGCCATTGGCGTGCACCACGACTACCCCGACGGCCTCATGTTGTTTCTCGGCACGATGTTCGCGCCGACACAAGACCGTCATGGTCCTGGGCAAGGATTCACCCATGTCGTCGGCGATCGCGTCCGCATCGCCGCGCCGGAACTCGGCGCACTTGTGAATCGCGTGGTTCATTCGGACCAGGCGCCACGGTGGACTTTTGGGTTAAGCGCGTTGATGCGCAATCTTGGTGGGCGCGGATTGCTGTAATCGTTCTTTCTACGCTTTAAAAGGAGTTGTACTCCTTTGTAATTCATAGGCAGCACGTAGCAATGTGTTGCTGTTGACCGCGCTTCGCGTTCCCCTCAAGATAACCATTGTTGATGGTTGTTAATAAAAGGGAGATGGCGTTGCCGCCAAGCGAGATCGAACTACTGCAGTCGCCTGTTGAAGGCCCGCTTCCGTGCGGCGAAGACCTCGAATACGACCCCGACTTCATGGCGTTGCAGCAGGCAACGACCGGAAAGCGGGAGCAGCAGTTCGGCTCGACCATCATTCCGGCCGAGCCGCCCGACTGGGCTCGCGTCGAGCGCATCGCAAAGCAACTGTGCCAACGCACGCTCGACCTGCGCGTACTGGTTCCGCTCACGCTGGCGTGGACCGAGAGCCGCGGGCTGCCCGGTTATGTCGACGGCTTGCAAGTGGTCGACGGCGTGCTGCAAAAATTTTGGGACGACGTGCATCCGCGCGTGGTCGATGATGGTTTCGAAGACCCGCTGCCGCGCATGAATGCGTTGGCCGCATTGGCCGAAGCCGAGGGATTGGGACGCAGCGTGCGCGATGCGCGCCTGCTCGAAGACGCCGGCGTGTCGATGAGCCTGCGGCAGGTCGAGGCGCTGCTCGATTCGAGCAAGGCCGACCAGATCGACTACCCGGGCGGCATCGGCCGGCTGCGCGAAGTGGCGCGCCGTGCGCAGGAAAAGTCGGCGCCGCCGGTGCTGGCATTGCATGCGGCGCTGGAGCTGCTGCAACGAATTCGCGAGACCTCGGAGCGGGCCTTGGGGCAAAGCTGGGCGCCCGATTTTTCCAGGCTCGAACGTTCTCTTCGTACCGTGGTGCAGCTGCTGCCTGAGCAGGCCCAGCAGGCACCGGCCGAAGCATCGGAAGTCGCGCAAGGCAGCGAGGCCGGGCCATCGGCCTCGCCGGGGCAAGGCTCTGCCAGTGCTGCCAATGGTGCGAGCGGCCAGCGCGTAGCGGGCATTAAAGATATTGAAATATCGAATCGTGATGATGTGCAGCTGTTGCTGGAAAAGGCGTGCCAATACATGGAACGCACCGAACCCAGCCACCCGGCACCCATGCTCATCCGAAGAGCGCAAAGACTGCTGGACCTCAACTTCTTCCAGATCATCGAAGAACTCGTACCCGAGGGCTTGCAGAAGATTGAAAGCCTGGCGGGGCGCTCGCTGAGTACCGGCACCGAATAGAAGTGCCGACAAAAAAAGTGGCAGGGCGGCAAGCAGCGCGGGAACGCAAGGTCAGATTGGTCAGAGGCAACTCCGACCCACACGCATAGAGATTCAAGAGGAAGCTTATGGCAGACAACCGTGTCAGAAACAGTGGTCAGAAGTTCATTGCGCGCAACCGCGCGCCGCGCGTGCAGATCGAGTACGACGTCGAGATCTACGGCAGCGAACGCAAGATCCAGTTGCCCTTCGTGATGGGCGTCATCGCCGATCTCGCGGGCAAGCAGGTCGATCCGATGCCCGACCTGGCGGAGCGCGACTTCATGGCTGTGGACATCGACAACTTCGATGACCGCATGAAGGCCATCAAGCCGCGCGTGGCCTTCCAGGTGCCGAACACGCTCACGGGCGAAGGGCAGATGAACGTCGACATCACCTTCGACAGCATGGACGACTTCTCGCCCGCGCGCATTGCACGCCAGGTGGGCGCGCTGCAGCACCTGCTCGAGGCGCGCACCGAGCTTTCCAACCTGCTGTCCTACATGGACGGCAAGAACGGCGCCGAGCAGCTGATTGCCCAGGCGCTGCAGAACCCGGAGCTGCTCAAGTCGCTCGCGTCCGCACCCAATCCCGCCGTTGCCAAGGCGGTGGAAGCGGCAAACGAGAAGTCCGGCGGCCCCGGCACCTCTTCCGAATAAGCAGCGCAAGCCGACAGGACGTCCATCATGAGCACCGCACCCAAACAGACAGCGCGCGCACAAGCCGCCACCATCGAAGCGCTCGAGCCCAACGAGTTCTCCGACCTGCTGCAGCGAGAGTTCAAGCCCAAGACCGACCAGGCCCGCGACGCGGTGCAAAGCGCCGTCAAGACGCTGGCGGTACAGGCGCTCGAAAGCACCGTCACCATCTCGAACGACGCCTACCGCACCGTGCAGGCGATCATCACCGAGATCGACCGCAAGCTCTCCGAGCAGATCAACCAGATCCTTCACCACGAAGAATTCCAGCAGCTCGAAGGCGCATGGCGCGGCCTGCACTACCTGGTCAACAACACCGAGACCGACGAGCAGCTCAAGATCCGCGTGATGTGCGCATCCAAGCGCGAAGTGGCGCGCTCGCTCAAGCGCCACAAGGGCATCGGCTGGGACCAGAGCCCGCTGTTCAAGAAGATCTACGAGGCGGAGTACGGCCAGTTCGGCGGCGAACCGTTCGGCGCGCTCATCGGCGACTTTCACTTCGACCACAGCCCGCCCGACGTGGAAATGCTCGGCGAAATGGCCAAGATTGCCGCGGCCGCGCACTGCCCCTTCATTGCCGGCGCATCGCCCACGGTGATGCAGATGGATTCGTGGCAAGAGCTTTCGAACCCGCGCGACCTGACCAAGATCTTCCAGAACACCGAGCACACCGCATGGCGGTCGTTGCGCGAATCGGAAGACGCGCGCTACATCGGCTTGGCCATGCCGCGCTTTCTTGCGCGCCTGCCGTACGGTGCGCGCACCAATCCGGTCGACGAGTTCGAGTTTGAAGAAGAAACCGATTCGGCCCTGCACAACCGCTACACATGGGCCAACTCGGCCTATGCCATGGGCGTGAACATCAACCGCTCGTTCAAGCAGTTCGGCTGGTGCACGTCGATTCGCGGCGTGGAATCGGGCGGCGCGGTCGAGAACCTGCCCACCCACACCTTCCCGACGGACGACGGCGGCGTGGACATGAAGTGCCCGACCGAGATCGCCATCAGCGACCGGCGCGAGGCCGAGCTGGCCAAGAACGGCTTCATGCCGCTGGTGCACCGCAAGAACTCCGACTTTGCGGCCTTCATCGGCGCGCAGTCGCTGCAGCAGCCGGCCGAGTACTACGACGCCGACGCCACGGCCAACGCCAACCTGGCGGCGCGCCTGCCGTACCTGTTTGCATGCTGCCGCTTCGCGCACTACCTGAAGTGCATCGTGCGCGACAAGATCGGTTCGTTCCGCGAGCGCGAGGACATGGAGCGCTGGCTCAACGACTGGATCATGAATTACGTGGACGGCAGCCCAGGCACGTCATCCCAGGATACGAAGGCAATGAAGCCGCTGGCGGCGGCTGAAGTCCAGGTGGAAGCCATCGAGGACAACCCGGGCTACTACGCCGCCAAGTTTTTTCTCCGGCCGCACTATCAGCTCGAAGGGCTGACGGTGTCGTTGCGGCTGGTTTCGAAGCTGCCATCCAACAAGAAGGACAGCAGCTAGTTCAACGGTGTCCCGAAATCGGGCATATATAACTTTGGGGGTTAATCATGGCAGTAGACATGTTCATGCGCGTCGAGGGCGCAAACGGCGAATCCAAGGACTCGAACCATAAGGACTGGACGGATATCAAGTCGTTTGCATGGGGAGCGACGCAGCCTGGAAACATGGTCAGCGGCGGTGGCGGCGGTGTGGGCAAGGCAAGCTTCAACGACCTGCAGGTTCTTGCGCGCATCGACAAGGCGGCCCCGTCCGTCATGAAGAACTGCGCAAGCGGCAAGCACCTGAGCAAGGTCGAAGTGTCGGTGTGCAAGGCCGGCGGCTCGCAGATCGAATACACCCGCGTCACGCTCGAAGAAGTGCTGGTGACCTCGGTGCAATACACGGCCGAGCAGGGCAGCGATGCGGTGCTGGTGCAGTTCGCCTTCCAGGCCGCCAAGGTGAAGCAGCAGTACTGGGAGCAGACGGACAAGGGTGGCAAGGGCGCCGAAACCGTTCTGGCCTGGAACATCAAGGAAAACCGGGAAGCCTGATTTCCGTTTTTGCCTGACCGGACCCGCGCGCGCCGCATGGCGGCGTGCCGCGGGGCTCCGGTCACCCGCAGATATTCACCGGCGGCCCACGGCCGCATGCGAGTCAATGAGGAAGTTTCATGGGCGATGGGTTTGCAGTGCTGGGCGAGCGCTCCGTGGCCGAGCACACCGAATGGGTACAGCGGCAGATTCGCGCGCAGCCCCAGAACGCCAGCCTGCGGCTTGCTCTCGGCCACTTTCTTGCGTTGCGCGGCGAATGGCAGCGGGCTGAAGACCAGCTCAAGCTCGCCGCGAAGATCGATCCTTCTTTTGCTCCTGCCAGCGCCACCTGTGCGATGGCCCTGGCAGCCGAGCGCCACCGAACCGAATTCTGGAACGGCGGCCGTGCGCCGGCCGTCATTGCCGGCGATGCAGACTGGGTCGCGGGGCTGATCGCCGCCGCGGCGCTGCCGCCCGATCAGGCCGCGCAAGCGGCCGACCTGCGCGAAACCGCGCGCCAGGCGGCACCCGCCTTGCAGGGCACCCTGAGCTGTGTCGACCGGTCCGATTCGCGCGCCGTGCAGGCCCTCGACGGCGAGCCGGTGCAAAGCATCGAGTTCGCATGGCTTTGCGACGGCGACGTGCGCATTGGCGCCGTGCTCGAACTGCTCACGCCTTCGGGCTACGCGTGGCTGCCGCTGTCGGCGGTGCGGCGCCTCAAGTTTTCGCGTCCGCAGCACCTGGTCGACCTGCTGTGGGCGCCAGCCGAAATCGTGCTGCACGACGGCCGCGGGCTCAACGGCCTGGTGCCGGTGCGCTATCCCGGCGCGCTCGAGGCGCTGGAAGACGGGCTGGCACTGGGCCGCCGTACCGACTGGCTGCAATTGGCCGGTGAAGAGCAGTACGCCGGCGTGGGCCAGCGCACGCTGATCAGCGAAGCCGGCGACCATTCGCTGCTCGACATTCGCCTGGTCGAGTTTGCCGCCGCGGAGAGTGTTGCCCAGTGAGTTCACTCCTGCCAGCCAGCCGCTTGCCCGTGGAGGCCGAGGGCGATCACCAGCAAGAAAGCGTTGCACGCGACCGCCTGCAGCCGGTGCTGCTCGACCGCCTGACCGACAAGCAGCCGCAGACCCGCCAAGAGCGCGCGGGCGCGTTCCTGATGAGCGGCAAGCTGCTGCGCGATTCGGTGCTGCGCGACTTGCAGTGGCTGCTCAACACCACCAACTTCGGCGCTGACCACAACATCAACGCCATGCCGCGCGCGCGCCGCTCGGTCGTGAACTACGGCGTGCGCGGCTGGGCCGGCGGGCGCATGTCGGAGGTCGACTTTGCCGACGTCGAGGCCGCCATTCGCGCGGCCATCATCGACTTCGAGCCGCGCATCATGAAAGACAGCATCGACGTGCGCTGCGTCACCGACTCCACCGACCTGGAGCACCACAACCTGCTCGCGCTCGAGATCCGCGGCACGCTGTGGTCGGTGCCTTACCCCATCGAATTCATCCTGCGCTCAGAGCTCGACCTCGAAAGCGGCCACATGGTCCTTCGCCCGACGGGAGGGCTCTGATGGACGCGCGGCTGCTCGACTACTACAACCGCGAACTCACCTACATGCACGAGCTCGGTGCCGAGTTCGCGCAGCGCTATCCCAAGATTGCCGGCCGGCTGGGCATGCGCGGCATCGAGGTGAGCGATCCTTACGTGGAGCGCCTGCTCGAGGGCTTCAGCTTTCTTACGGCACGCATCCAGCTGAAGATGGATGCGGAGTTTCCGCGCTTCTCGCAGCGGCTGCTCGAAGTGGTGTACCCGAACTTTCTTGCGCCGCTGCCGGCCATGGGCGTGGTGCAGATCGACGGCAACCTGAACGAAGGTTCGCTGAAGGCCGGATACGAGCTGCCGCGCCACACCATCCTGCGCGGCCGCATGATCAAGGGCGAGCAGACGGCCTGCGAATTTCGCACCGGCCATGCCGTCACGCTGTGGCCCATCAAGATCGCCGAGGCGAGCATCGGCCCCGTGCCGGCAGAAATTGCGCACGCCATGCCAGTGGTCGCACGCCAGGCCAAGAGCGCCATCACCATCAAGCTCGAAGCGGTGGGTGGCGCCCGGTTTGCAGAGATGCCGCTCGACCGGCTCGAGTTCTTTCTTTCGGGCGCCGAGCTGCATGCGCTGCGCGTGCTCGAGCTGGCGGTTCACCACAGCGTGGGCACCGTGTGCCGCAGCGGCCCAGGCAGCACCGCGCGTATCGTGCCATTGGGCGACGAGGCCATTCGCCACGAGGGCTTCGACCCCGACCAGTCGCTGTTGCCGTATGACGCGCGATCGTTTCAGGGCTACCGGCTGCTGCACGAGTACTTCGCGTTTCCTGATCGCTACCTGTTCTTCAGCGTGAAGAACCTGCGCGCGGCGGCCGCCGCCATGAGCGGCAGCACGATGGAAATCGTGATCCTGCTCGACCGTGCCGACAGCGACCTGGAACGTGTGGTCGATGCGCGGCACTTCTCGCTCTTCTGCACGCCCATCATCAACCTGGTGCCGCGCCGCAGCGACCGCATTCCGGTCGGGCCGGGGCAGCATGAGCACCATGCGGTGATCGACCGCACGCGTCCGCGCGACTTCGAGATCTTTACCGTCGAGCGCGTCACGGGCCACATGAGCAACGGCTCCGAGGAGCGGGAGTTCAGGCCGTTCCTAGGCTCCTTCGCCGCCGACGACGGCGACTTCGGTTCTTATTTTTCGCTGCGCCGCGAGCCGCGCCTGGTGTCCGACCGCGCCCGCGCGCAAGGCACGCGCACCAGCTACACAGGCAGCGAGGTGTATGTGTCGCTGGTCGACCAGCACGATGCGCCGTTTCCGCACAGCCTGCGGCACATCACCATCGATGCGCTGTGCACCAACCGCGACCTGCCGCTGTTGCTGCCCACCGGGCTCGAATCCGATTTCACCCTGCGCGTCTCGGCGCCGGTGCGCGCGGTGCGCATACTGCGCGGCCCGTCGCGGCCGTATCCCGCATTGGCGGAAGGCGCGCTCACCTGGCGCCTCATCAGCCACCTGGGCCTCAACTACCTGAGCCTGACCGACGTCGATGCCAACCAGGGCGCGGCCGCGCTGCGCGAGATGCTCGACCTGTACGGCAACCTGGCCGACCCCGCGGTGCGCCGGCAGATCCAGGGCGTGCGCTCGATGGCGCTGGCGCCCGTGTTCCGCCGGTTGCCCGAGCCGGGGCCGATCGTCTTCGGCCGCGGCGTGGAGGTGGCGCTGAAGATCGACGAGGTCGCGTTCTCGGGTTCGAGCCCTTATCTTTTCGGTGCCGTGCTGGAGCAGTTCTTCAGCCGGCATGTGTCGCTCAACGCGTTCACCGAGTTCGCGCTCTCCAGCCTGCAGCGCGGAGAAATCGCGCGATGGGCGCCCCGCATCGGACGCCGCCCCGCCGTATGAGTGCGCTTCACGTTACCCACGATTCATCGGCACCATCGGTCGTTCCCGATGAGCCGGCTGCGGTGGCCCAGCCCGCGCGGCGCGGCGCGCCGGAGGCCGATCCGGTGTTGTGGGCCGGCCTCGTCGACCAGCCTTTCGAGCATGACCTCTTCATGCTGCTGCGCCGGCTCGACGCGCAAGGCGGCCATCCTTTGCTGGGCCGCGCGCCGCGCCCGCTCGACGAGCCACTGCGCCTGGGCCAGGAGCCCTCGATGGCATTCGCGCCGTCGAACGTCTCGGGCGTGGATGTGGACGGCGATGGCCCGCCGCGCATCTCGATCTACGGCTTCGGCCTGTTCGGCCCCAACGGGCCGCTGCCGCTGCACCTGACCGAGTACGCGCGCGAGCGCAAGCGCCATCACAGCGACAACACGCTCAGCGCCTTTGCCGACCTGTTCCATCACCGGCTGATCCTGCTGTTCTACCGCGCCTGGGCCGATGCGCAGTCGGTCAACAGCCTCGACCGTCCCGACGGCCACCGCTTTGTCGACTACGTGGCCAGCCTCATGAACATGGGGCAGCCGGGCCTCAAGGAGCGCGACCGCATTGCCGACCATGCGCGCACCTTCATGGCCGGGCACCTGGTGCGCCAGACGCGCAACCCCGAAGGGCTGATCCAGATCCTCAAGCTGTACTTCGGCGTGCCCGTGCGCGTCGACGAATTCGTGAGCGGCTGGGTGATGATCGACGACCGGCAGGTGAGCCGGCTCGGCCTCTTCGGGCGCAACCACCAGCTGGGCGGCGGCGCGACCATCGGCCTGGCGGTGCGCGATGCGCAAAGCAAATTTCGCCTGGAGCTGGGCCCGCTCTCGCAAGACGAGTTCCGCCAATTCCTGCCGGGCAGCAAGCGGCTGCAGCAGGTGGTCGACTGGGTGCGCCAGTACGTCGGCATCGAGTTTGCCTGGGAGCTGCGGCTCGTGCTCAAGAAAGAGGAAGCCCGCGGCATGCAGCTGAGCGGCGGGCAGCGCCTGGGCTGGGGCAGCTGGCTCGGCACGCGCCTTTCAGACACCGATGCAGGCGACATGGTGTTCCAGCCCGAAGCATTGTTTTCCCGTTCCGCATCGGCAGCTTCCGTGGCGGCTGAAGTTTCTTCCATGGCCTTATGACCGATATTCGCCGCGTCTCTCTTTTTTCCAAACTGAACCCGATGCTCTACAAGGCATTGGAGACCGCCACCGCGTTTGCCAAGCTGCGCGGCAATGCCTATGTGGAGCTGGTGCACTGGCTGCACCAGATATTGCAACTGCAGGACAGCGACCTGCTGCGCATCGTCAAGCGCGCAAGCCTCAACATCGATGCGGTAGAGCAAGACCTGGTGCGGGCGCTCGACCGCCTGCCGCACGGCGCCACGTCGATCAGCGACATTTCCGAGCATGTCGACAACGCGGTGGAGCGTGCCTGGGTGTATGCCAGCCTGCGCTTCGAGGCCACGTCGATCCGTGGTGCCTACCTGCTTGCGGGCATCGTGAAGACGCCGGGGCTGCGGCAAGTGCTTTCTGGCATTTCGCGCGAGTTCGACAAGATCGTGCCCGACGTTCTCATCGCCCAACTCCCCGCGTGGACCGAAGGTTCGCCCGAGGATGATTTCGACGCCGCACCGCAAGGGCAGGGCGCCGGCCATGGGGCCCCTGCGGCGGCTCACCAGGGCGACGGTGCGGCGGCCGGCGGCTCCGCGCTGGCCAAGTACGCAAGCGACCTGACGGCGAAGGCGCGCGCGGGCGAGCTCGACCCCGTCTATGGCCGCGACGACGAGATCCGCCAGATCATCGACATCCTCATGCGCCGGCGCCAGAACAACCCGCTGCTCACCGGCGAGGCCGGCGTGGGCAAGACGGCCGTCGTCGAGGGACTCGCTTCGCGGCTTGCGGCAGGCGATGTGCCGCCGTCGCTCAAGGACGTGTCGCTGTGGGTGCTCGACCCCACGTTGCTGCAGGCTGGCGCGGGTGTGAAGGGCGAGTTCGAACAACGCCTGCGCCAGGTGATCGACGAAGTCGAGAAGAGCCCCAAGCCCATCGTGCTGTTCGTCGACGAAGTGCACACGCTGGTCGGCGCGGGCGGCACCGCAGGCACCGGCGACGCGGCCAACCTGCTGAAGCCGGCGCTCGCGCGCGGGCGGCTGCGCACCATCGGCGCCACCACCTGGTCGGAGTACAAGAAGTACATCGAAAAAGACCCGGCCCTCACGCGGCGCTTTCAGACCATACAGGTGCACGAGCCCACCGAGCCCAAGGCCGTGGTCATGCTGCGCGGCATTTCGGCCGAGCTCGAAAAGCACCACGGCGTGCTCATCCTCGATGCCGCGCTCGAAGCGGCCGTGAGCCTGTCGCACCGCTACATTCCCGCACGCCAGCTGCCCGACAAGGCGGTGAGCCTGCTCGACACGGCGTGCGCGCGCGTGGCGCTGAGCCAGCATGCGCTGCCCGCCGCCATCGAAGACCTGCAGCGCCGCATCGAAGTGCTGGGCATCGAGCGGGGCATTGCGCAGCGCGAGGCCGCCATTGGTGTCGGCGAGGCGAAGCGCGTCGACGACATCGCGGGCGAGGTGGCCGCCGCGCAGGCGGAACTCGACTTGCTGGAAAAGCGCCGCGTGGAAGAAGCAACGCTGGTCGAGCGCATCGTCGCGCTGCGCAAGCAGCTGTCGCCCGCCGCCGTGCCCGTGCAAGCAGAGCTTGCGCCGGAGGACTTGGAGGGCGACGACGTCGACGCCTCGGCGCAGGTCGAAGCCGCGCTGTCCGAGCCCGAGCGAGCGCCCGAAGAGATTCGCGCCGAACTCAACCAGGCGCAAGACAAGCTTGCGCAGCTGCAGGGCGAATCGCCGCTCATCCTGGCCGCAGTCGATGCGCAGGCCATTGCCACAGTGGTGGCCGACTGGACCGGCATCCCCATCGGCCGCATGGTGCGCGACGACGCGCAGTCGGTGCTGCGCCTGGGCGAGATTCTCTCGGCCCGCGTGGTGGCGCAGCCCGATGCGCTCGAAACCATTTCGCGCCGCATTCGCACCGCGCGTGCGCGGCTGGACAACCCGAACAAGCCAGTCGGCGTGTTCCTGCTCTGCGGCCCCTCTGGCGTGGGCAAGACCGAGACCGCGCTGGCGCTGTCAGAAGCCTTGTACGGCGGCGAGCAGAACCTCGTCACCATCAACATGAGCGAGTTCCAGGAGTCGCACACCGTCTCCACGCTCAAGGGTGCGCCGCCTGGCTACGTGGGCTACGGCGAAGGCGGTGTGCTGACCGAAGCCGTGCGCCGCAGGCCCTACAGCGTGGTGCTGCTCGACGAGATCGAGAAGGCGCACACCGACGTGCACGAGATCTTCTTCCAGGTGTTCGACAAGGGCTGGATGGAAGACGGCGAGGGCCGGCACATCGACTTTCGCAACACCGTGATCATCATGACCTCGAACGTCGGCACCGACCTGGTCATGCAGCTGTGCGAAGACCCGACCCTGCGCCCCGACCCCGAGCCGCTGGCGGCCGCGCTGCGCGAACCGCTGCTCAAGGTGTTTGCGCCAGCGCTGCTCGGGCGGCTGGTGGTGGTGCCTTATTACCCGTTGCACGCCGATGCGCTGCATCGCATCATTCGCCTTCAGCTCGACCGCATTGCCGCTCGCCTCGACGCGAATCACGGCATTGCCCTGCACTACGACGACAGCGCCGTCGAACTGGTGGCGCGCCGCTGCACCGCCATCGAGTCGGGCGGACGGATGATCGACGCGATCCTCACGCACACCATCCTGCCCAGATTGAGCGAGGAAGTCATTGGCGCCACCGTCAGTGCGCGCAAGCTCGCCGCCGTGCAATTGAGCGCGGCGGGCGATGACTTCCAGTACGAGTTTTCAGAACGCCCCGCGTAGACAAGGGAGAGCCGCATGAACAGAGTCGTCAAAGCCCACACCCCGCTCGGAGATGAACAGTTGCTGTTCCGCTCGATGCACGGCAGCGAAGGGCTGTCGCAGTTGTTCGAGTTCGAGGTCGACCTGTTGAGCCCGAACACATCCGTCGACATGAAGGCGCTGCTCGGCAAACCGCTCGCGCTGGAGATACAAACGCTCAGCGGTACGCCGCGCTTTCTCAACGGCCAGATCACGCGCTTCACGATGATCGGCCGGGAGGGTGGGTCGTCGCGCTACACCGTGTACCGCGCATCGGTGAGGCCCTGGCTCTGGTATCTCACGCGCACCAGCGACTGCAAGATCTTCCAGAACAAGTCGGTGGTCGAGATCCTCGAAGACGTGCTGGGCGAGTACGGCTTCGCCTTCGAGAAGAAGCTCAGCGCGTCGTACCGCCAGTGGGAGTACTGCGTGCAGTACCAGGAGACCGACTTCGCCTTCGTGAGCCGCCTCATGGAGCACGAGGGCATCTATTACTACTTCAAGCACGAAAAGAACCAGCACACGCTGGTGCTGGCCGACGACATGAGCGCTCACGAGACGCTGCCCGGCTATCCGAAGATCGGCTACCTTGCGAGCGACCGCGCAACCGACCCCGGCCGTGAGGTGATCGACCAGTGGGAGGTGACCGAAGAGATCCGGCCCGGCACCTACGTGGTGGACGACTTCGACTTCAAGAAGCCGAAGGCCGACCTGCTCAACACGCGCAGCCAGCCGCGTGGCAATGACCACGGCCGCTACGAGATGTACGAGTGGATGGGCGGCTACAGCGATGCGGGGCAGGGCGAGCACTACGCGCGCATCCGCCTCGAGGAAGCGCAGGCTCAGGCCGAGGTGGACACCGGCCACACCAACGTGCGCGGCATGGCACCCGGCTACCGCTTCACCATGCAGAACGCGCCGCGCGACGAGGACAACCGCGAGTACCTTACCGTCTCGGTGATGTACAGCCTGCGCGAAGGCGGCTACGCCAGTGGCGATACGACGGGCGAGTACAGCTTTCATTTCGGCGTGCAGCCCACCTCGATCCCATTCCGCGCGCGGCGCATCACCCGTGTGCCGAGCACTCAGGGCCCGCAGACTGCTACGGTGGTCGGGCCACCCGGCGAAGACATCTGGATCGACAAGTACGGCCGCGTGAAAGTGCAGTTTCGCTGGGACCGGTACGGCCAGCGCAACGAAGACAGCTCGTGCTGGGTGCGCGTGTCGAGCGCATGGGCGGGCGCGAACTTCGGGGCGGTGAATCATCCGCGCGTGGGCCAGGAAGTCATCGTCGACTTCATTGCCGGCTGCCCCGATCGGCCGATCATCATCGGCCGTGTCTACAACGCCGACCAGATGCCGCCACTCGAACTGCCTGCCAAGGCAACAGTCAGCGGCTTTGTGAGCCGGACCATCAAGGGCGATGGCGGCCTGGCAAACCACTTCGTGATCGATGACGATCCGGGCTGCGAGTCGATCAAGATCCATGCCGAGAAGGATTTCGTCATCGAGGTGGAGAACGACGAGACGCACACTGTCGAGGGCGACCGTACGACCACCATTCACGGCAACGACACGCTTACCGTGGGTCAGGCCCGCACGACCACCGTGGAGGACGGACTCGATCACGCGATCTACAAGTCGGGATCGAAGCTCGAGGTAACGAAGAAGGCCGAGCACTTCTTCAACAACGCCATCGAGATCACGACGAACGAGGGCGCTATGGAAACCGTCCAGACGGGCGAGTCGCACGTGCATGTGATGGCCGGCCTGCGCCACGAGCAGTTCGACAACGCGCTGCACGTGGACGTGAAGAACGGGATGATCGAGCACGTGTACACCGGTGACTCGACGCTCGAGGCATGGGCCGGCAAGCGGTACGAGAGCTACAAGACCGGGTGGGATCGGAAGATCCTGGGCGGTGGCGGCAAGGACGACGTGAAGGGCGGACTGAACGAGACCATCGATAGCTTTCACAACTCCACCGTCACCGGCCCTTATGTGGGCAAAGCCAATAGCATCCGCATCGAATCCACAGAGGGTGACATCAACATCGTTTCCGCGGGGGATGTGCTGCTCGAAGGCAACAACGTCAGGCGGACCAACCGCACACACGTGATCGACACCGCGCCTTCGCGAGAGACGAAAACAGAGGGCCTGAGTTGGTCGAAGAATGGCTCCATGGAGCTGTACAACGGCTATGCCGAGTTTCACAACGACAGGCAGACGGCGTTTAGCTGGGTAAAAGCGGATTTCACCTATATCCACTCCTATACGTGGGCTACGACTTCCTTCACCATGGCTGGATTCACCACAACGCAGTCGTTCTTCCATCTCTCGAACCAAGGCATGGATCTGGAAACGCCACTCCTCAAGTTGATCACTTAGGCGTGACTGAACCCCACTCATTGAAAAAGCGGAGGAGCGAAATGCTGGAGGCGATGAAATGGGGCGTTCTTGCCTTGGCAGCCGTGGTGGCGTTCTTCGTCCTCCAGAGAGCAGTGGTCCGCAAGCTTGCCGGAGAGGGAAAAGCCGAAGAAGTGCGCCGCAGCGGTGAGCCTGCGACGGCGCTGGTGCTCGATACCTACGACACGGGCAACCGCGTCGCGAGGTACTTCATCATGACCCGGCTGACGCTTCGGGTGGATTGCTCGACCGGTAGTTTCGAGACGACGGTCACCACGCCGATCAGTCCTGTGAAGCAGGCCGAATTCTCGCCGGGACGCACGATCAAGGTCCGCGTGAACACAGGGACGCGCGAGGTCGCCGTGGACCAGCCGCGCCGGTGAGCGACACACCATGAAGACCATCAAACCCCTGCGGCTGAGCCTGCTGAATCGCCCCTACGCGCGGGCCGGAAGAAACTACCTGGGTGTGGCGGCACTGGGGCTCGTGGGCCTGGAGCCCGAACCCAAGCTCTACTCGGAACAGGATCTCTGGCGAATCGCTTCCGAGGAAATCGGCACCGGCGGTGTCCTGGATCTGGGCTTGCCGAAGCTGGTGCCGGAATGGCTGTTGAGCGGCTATGGCCATACCGCCCACCAGGCCGAGAAGACGACCTGCGCCGTGCAGGCGCGAATCGGCGGAATGGAGAAGTCGCTGATCGTTTCCGGCGATCGGTACTGGCTGGATGGCCGGGTGACGGAGCCGCAGGCATTCGACCGCATGCCCTTGGACTGGACGCGCGCATTCGGTGGCCCCGGTATTCCGGAGAATCCGCTCGGCACAGGCGCCGAGGAGGAGCAGGTCAATGGTGTGCGCACCCGTCGGCTGCCCAACGTGGAAGCGCCGGACCAGCGCATGCGTTCACCGCGTGATGTCGTCCGCCCTTCGGGTTTTGGCGCCATTCCGCCGGATTGGCCGCAGCGCCTGTGTTTGCTTGGTAGCGAGTACGGTGAGCAATGGCGCGAACAGGACTTCCCCGGACTGGCAAGAGACGCGGACTGGCGCTACTTCAATGCCGCGCCTGTCGATCAGCGATGGGAAGGGCTGCAGGAAGTGCCGCGAGGCCTGCCCTTCGAACTCTGGAACATGCACCCCGCCCAGCCCGTTCTGCGGGGATGCCTTCCAGACTGGCGCGTGCGTGCATTCGCCAGTTGGAACAAGGATGGCAGCGAGCTGAATGAATCCGGCTTGCGGCTCACCACGGTCTGGTTTTTTCCGCACCTCGAACGGGCCGTGCTGATCTGGCACGGTGTTTTCTCGGTCGTCGAGGACGACGCGGCCGATGTGCGTCATCTGATGGCGGCCATCGAGATGCCGGATGAGCCGCGGCCGATGGACCACTATGCATCGGTGCTGGCCAAGCGCCTGAACCCCGAGACCGCGATTCATGCGGTTCGCGATAGTGACCTGGCTCCCAAATCGATTCTGGGCACCTTGGAGCTGGACGAACAGCTGCGGGCCGCGGAGCGCCCGTCAGTGCGAAACGCCAAGGCTGGGGCGCGCCGCCAGTATGAACAGAGAAGGCAGGCGCTCCTGCAGCGGGGACTCGACCCCGAGGTGCATCTTCCGCCTTTCCCGGAGTCGGAGGAATTGCCTGATCTTGACGACTTGCCCATGTACCAGGAGCGATTGAAGCGGGAGTTCGAAGACCTGCGGCGCACCAAGGGCGAAGCGGGTAGCCTCGTCGCCGGCGGCGCGGAACAGGGACCGTCCGTGGCATCGGGTTCGCAGGCGGCAACTGCGGCTGCGCCCGCGATCGCCGAAGACCTGCTCGCGCAAATGCCCGAGGGAGGCGCCAGGCTCGACCCCGGCGAAACCATCGCCCGCTTGCGCGCGCACCGCGCGGCGAAGGCAGGCGCCGAAACCCTTTCCCCCGACGAAGCCCAAAGCCGGGCCGCGGAAGACGAGGCCGAGGTGCAGCGGATCCGCGAGTCTCACCGGCACATGGCTCACCTGCAGCCGGCCCCACCGCAGGCAACGAGCTTCCGCTCCGCCAAGTGGCGTCGCCGGCTGGACCGCGCGCGCGACGGAGCGAAGCAATTCGCGGGAGCCAACCTGTCTGGCGTGAACCTCTCCGACATGGACCTGCGAGGCTATGACCTGTCGCATGCCAACCTTGAAAGCGCCAATCTCACCGGGGCCCGGCTGGACGGGGCCAACCTGAGCGGCGCGGTCCTGGCGCGGGCTACCCTGGAGCAGGCGACCTTCGTCAATGCGCGGCTGGACGGCGCCAGCCTTGCCAAAGCCCAGTGCAGGCGCTGCGACTTTACGGGCGCGAGCATGGACGGCACGAACTGCCAGGCTGCCGTGTTCGATGAAGCGGTGTTCCGCCAAGCCCGGTTCCGTGCCAACGAATTGCGAGACAGCCAATGGCGCAGTTGCGATCTGCGCGAGTCCCACTGGTCGAACCTGGTCTTCTGGAAAGTCCGTATCGAGCACCTGCGCTTCGATGCAGCTCAGTTCAAGCAGGTGATATGGATCGAGTGCGCGTTCGATCAGGCGGCCTTTGTGGGCGCACGGCTGGACAGCTGCGGTTTCATCACCGCCGATGCCAGCGCAGGCGTGGATTTCAGCAGCGCTTCTCTCGAAGCCTGCAGCTTTGCGCACGGCACGTCTATGCCGGGTGCGATATTCCAGCGTGCCCGCCTGAAGCAATGCGGCTTGAGGACAACGCGGCTGGAAGGCGCAGATTTCACGGGCGCGTGTCTTGAGAACTGCGATTTCTCCGAGTGCGACCTGACGCGAGCGCGCCTGGACGGACTGATCGGAGGCGAGAGCCTTTTCGTCCGCACCAATCTGACCGCCGCTTCCCTGAAGGGGGCGGACCTGATCGATGCCAGTTTGGCGAAGGCCGATCTGAGGTTTGCGAACCTCGAGCAGGCCAACCTCTACCGGGCCGACGTTTCACAGGCATTGATCGATGCCACGACCCTGCTGGCAGGCGCATACACGCAGCACGCCAAGCTGTGGCCGAAACGCCGTGAAGAGGCGGGTGCATGACGCACGAGCAGTTGCTGGATCGCATTCGCAATGGCTTGCCGTTGATCAATGTGGATCTCAGCGGTGAGAACCTCGAAGGGCTTGATCTCTCGGGTGCGCAGATGCACGGCGTAAACCTCGCGGGTGCGAGGATGTCCGGCGTGAACCTGGAGGACGCCGGCCTGATCGGTTGCAGGCTGTCGCATGCGGATGTTTCCGGCGCTCTCCTGAAGGATGCGCGCTTCGTCCGCTGCGAGCTTGCCGGCGCCCGTTTCGAAGATACGAACCTGTCAGGCGCGCAGTTCTCGGAGTCGAATCTGGATGGCGCGATGCTCAATCGGGCGGACGTTTGCGGCAGCGCCTTTTACAAATGCACGGCCAAGAACGCGGAATTGAGCTTCGGCCGTTGCGACCGGATGGCGGTCTTCGAGACCAGCCTCGATGGCGCCAGGTTGTCCGACGTGCAGATGAGCTTCTGCGTCTTCATGAAGTCCGATCTGCGTGCCATGGCATGGGAGGGCGGTTCATGCGACAGCTGTGTGTTCAACGAGTGCATTCTGGACGGCATGGATCTCTCCGGTCGCACGCTGGTGCGCTGCCAGTTCATCGGAAGCCGGCTGCA
This sequence comes from Variovorax sp. CCNWLW186, assembly GCF_037203865.1. Taxonomy (NCBI): domain Bacteria; kingdom Pseudomonadati; phylum Pseudomonadota; class Betaproteobacteria; order Burkholderiales; family Comamonadaceae; genus Variovorax; species Variovorax sp. CCNWLW186. Next base: position 79,986 of record NZ_JBBCBO010000021.1, read on the forward strand.
GGGCGTCGACCTGTCCCGCGCCCAACTCACGCAGAGCAACTTCAAGGGGGCGGCGATGCAATCGGTCCAGCTTGCCGATGCCCGCGGGGAGGCTGCCTTGTTTCCCGAGGCCGATCTCAAAGGCGCGAATTGCCGAGGCGCGCAGTTTCCGCGATCCGTGTGGGTCGGGGCGTGCCTCGAAGGGGCAGACTTCAGCCAGGCCCAGCTCGATCTCTGCGCATTGCACCGGACCCGATGCAACACTGCGGTGTTCGAGCGTGCCAGCCTGTCCGATGCGGACTTCTCGTACGCGGACCTGAGAGACTGCAACCTGCGAGGCGCGATCTTCCAGCGAACGCGCATGCACCACGCGCAGATGGCAGGTGCGGTGCTTTCCGCGCGCAGTGGAATCATCGAGGTCGACGAGGGCTTGCACAAGGCGCAGCAATGGTCGGCCTCACGCGCGCATCCCGAATAGGGCATGCGAGGATATTCCGGACACTTCCATTCAGAAGGGACAGCCATGAACGTTGTATCACTGCATCCGAACCTGCCGAGGGAACAAACCCCGATCCACGTCCTGGGGCATCTCGTCGGCAGCACGCCTGACGGCCAGTGGAAGGTCACCGATGAAAGCGGCGCGACCTGGACCTGCCGCCGGGCCGCGAGCTGCCTGCTTCGACCCGAGCCGGGGGACACGGTGATGGTGTCGGGACCGGACCGATATCGGCTTTACCTCATCGCGGTGGTCGAAAAGGCCGATCCTTCGGCAAGCCGCATCGAGGCCGCCGGCGATGTCACCCTGACCGCCATGACAGGCGGACGCGTCAGCCTCGAAAGCAGTTCGGAATTGCGCCTGCATGGCGGGCGCATGCTGAACATGACGGCCTCCAAGGCCAGCTGTGCAGTGACCGAGATGGACTTCTCCGCACAAACGACCGAGGCCAGCGTGGGGCACCTGCGATTCTTCGGGAAGGCCATCGAGTCGGTGGTGGATCGAATGGTGCAAATGGCTCGCACGGCACTGCGCATCGTCGATGAAACGGACCAGCTGCGCGCCGGACACGTGGACCATGAAGCAAAGGAAACAGTGCGTGTCCATGGCAGGCACACCGTGGTCACCGGGCAAGACCTGGTCAAGGTCGACAGTGCACAGATCCACATGGGCTGACAGGCCCCGGATCAACAATCAACAGGAGCTCCCATGTTCGCAAACTGTCAATTGATGGGAATGGACCTCGCTTTTCCCGATGTGTGCAAGACGCCAGTGCCCGTGCCTTTTCCAAACATGGCACTGGGGCCCATGGCGATTCCGAACGTTCCCAACATCCTGCTCATGGCAATGCCCGCCCACAACCTGGGAACGGTCACGCCCATTACCTTGGGCGATCAGCCGGGAGTTCTGGGAGGCATCATTTCGCAGACTTTCATGCAGCAGTCGCGTCACCTCACAGGCGCGTTCACGGTTCTGACGAAGGCGCTTCCTACGACGCGGGTAACCAGCCTGTCTTTGCAGAATCGCATGAATATCGTCGGCATGCGGTTGATTCCGAGCCAGTTCAAGGTGCTGGTCCTCGCGCCCTGACGGGTCTCGCTAGACGGCTGCGCGCACCGTCGCCGTCCCAGCCAGCGTCACCTGCTGCGGAAACCCCACCCACACGGCCAGCGCCGAGTAGTTGTCGCGCGATTCGTCGGCCTTGGCTTCGGCCGCGCGCCGCAGCAGTGCGAGCCACTCTTCGGCGCTGTCGGCGAGCTGCAGCGAGCGTTCCATCACTTGCTGCGAAATAAGCTGCCACAACCCGTCCGTGCACAGCAGGAATGCATCGCCGTCGGCGAGCCGCTGCGGCGTCGACACAGTGGTTTCCGCCGTCGCCCTTGCGCCGAGCGCGCGGTACAGCAAATTGGTTTTCACCAGCCGCTCGCCGCCATTGGCTCCGTTGCCCAGCGCAGCCTCGCCGGAGCGCTCCGACAGGCTGTGGTCTTCGGTGCGCTGCATCAGCGCGCCGCGGCGAAACCAGTAGAGGCGGCTGTCGCCCACGTGGGCCCAGCAGGCCTGGCCGCTGGTGCGGTCGACGAAGAGCGAGACGATGGTCGCGCTCATCTTGCTCTGGTCGGCAAGCTCCCGCTGCTTGGCAAGGATGGCGTCGTTGGCGGCTTTTACCGCGTGCTGGATGTCTTCTTTTTCGACCGACGGGTTGTCGACGAAGGTGTTGAGCGCGGTGTCGACCGCAATGCGCGCGGCCAGCTCGCCGCCCGCGTTGCCGCCCACGCCGTCGCTCACGACGAAGCAGGCGTTGTATTCGTCGAGGTGATAGCCGATGGCGTCCTGGTTGCCGCTGCGTTCGCCCACGCAGGAGAACTGCGAGGTGGAAATTGGAACCGCGAAAGCACGGGTGGTTTCAAGCACGGCGTGCCTCCTTCAGTCGTTCCATTTCCTTGTCGTAGGCCTGCTGGAAGGCGCGGCCGAAGACGGCCTGGAAATCATCCTCGACCGCCGCCGTGGTTTCCGCATGCAGCTTTTGAAGCTGGCGCCACAGGCGCGCCTCGCGGCCACCGGGCAGCAGCTTTTCGCCAAGGCCGCCGTCGTGCGGCGTGGCGTCGTTCAGTGCGGTGGGGTCGAAGCGCTTGAGCACGGTGAGCAGCGCGGCGCGCATGCCAGCCACCATGCCGAGCTGGTGCGACTGCAGGTCGCCGAGCGCGTCGTGCACGGCGGCTTCGGGCGACAGGAAGCCGGGCATGCGGGCGCCGAACATCTGCATCAGTACGGCGCGGCCGTTGGGAAGAATCTTGAACGGGTTGTTTTCCTCGTCGACGATCATCGTGATCTCGGCACGCACTTCGCGCTTGAGCATGGCGCGCGACGAGAGCAGCTCGATGGTGCCGTCGGTGAACGCGCGCATGAGCCGGCCGAGTCGCCGCATGGCTTCCGCGTCCAGCGGCTGCTGGCCGGCGACGTCGGGTACGCCGGCGCCTTCGAGAAAGGCCCTGAAGAGATCGTCCGACGAGGATGACGGCGATGTGGGCGCTGCCAGCGGCGCAGCTGCGGTGGCCACCGGCGAGGGGACAGCCAGCGGGGGAGCGACAGCCTGGGGCGGCGGCATCGTCGCTGGCTCAGGCGGTGCGGCAGGTTTCGATGCCGATACTGCTGGTGCTGGTGCTGGTGCTGGTGCTGGTGCTGGTGCTGGTGCTGGTGGCGGCGCCTCCACCGGCACTGCAGCCACCTCCGCTTTCTTCGGCTTCGCGGCAGGCGGCGGATCGAAGGCCACCGGGTTCGGCGGCCTGAACTGCGCGGACACTTCGCGCGCATGGTTCGAATGGCTGTGTCCTTGCGGCGCGGCGACCGGCCTGGCCAGCAGGTCGAGTGCGGGATGCACCTCGCGCAGCGGGTCTTCTTGGGTCAGCGCGGTCGGGCGCGGATCGGAAAGCGGCGAGGGCGCGTTGCTGTCGGCGGCAAAGAAAGAGAGCGGGTCCACGCCGCGCTTCAGCGCCACGTCGGACATGTCGGTGGCCGCGTGGGGATTCAGTTCGGAGAGTGGATCGACCGGGTTCCTGCGCGCCTGCGAAGGCAGCTCGAAAGGTTCGTGCGCCATGGGGTCGGGCATCGGCTCGGGCGCGCTCTTTTCGCGGCGCGGCGCATTGGCGAGGATGGCGTCCCAGTCAGCCGCGGAGGGAATCTGCGAGGCGCTCGGGCGAGCACTCACCGGCGATGGCGATGGCACCGGTACAAGCGGTGCAAGCGGTGAAGCAAACGCAGGTGCGGCAGCAGGCATCGCCGGCAACGGCGCGGCCACAGGAGCCTCAGCGCGCGGCGGTGGCGGCGGTGGTGATGTGGGCGGCGGCATTGCCACAGTGACAGGTTGTGCATCGCCGATGGGCAGTGCGCCCGCGCCGAAAAGGTCGGAGAACACGTCGGAAACCGGCGCCGCCGGCAGCAGCGAATCCATGGGCGCCTGCGCCATTGCACTGGGCGCGGGGACATCGCGCATCGGCGCGGCGGGTGGAGATGGCATGGGCACCGCAGCCGCGACAGGTGCGACTGCGGCCGTGCGATGGCCGCTTGCCGCTTCGAGCACGTAGCTCCCGATGGTCACGCGGTCGCCATCGGCCACTGGCGATTCTTCCTCGTGCTGCAGCGTGCGTCCGTTCACGCTGATGGGCAGCACCGCGCTCATGTTGCGAAGCACCTCGACGCCCTGCTCGTCGAAACGCACGGTGGCCTGCAGGCGCGAGATCTGACGCTGCTCGTCGGGCAGCACCAGGTGGTTGTCGGGGCTGCGCCCGATGGTTCCGCCCGGCGCAGCGAGCAAGGCCGAAGGCCCTGATGTCACCGGCTTGCCGGCATGTTCGATCACCGTCCAACGCATGGCATCTCCGTGTTCATGTCGAGCTGCGGTGTGCTGCCGCTCAGAGCGCTGCAGGCGCTCAACGCTTCATCCGCTTGGCAGCCTCGAACGCGGGGCCCCACACCGGGTGCTTGCGTTCGGCAACGCTCAGGTCGAAGTTGGGAAAAGCATCAAGCAGCTTGCGAAACTGCGTGCGGCATTCGGGCACCTGGTTGGCCACACAGTAGCTGAACGCCTCGAGCTTCATCGCGTCGAGCCGCGTGCCGGGCTCTGCCGCGTCGAACACCGAGACGCCGCCGCTCTTCAGCGTGGTCACGGCCTTGGCATAGTCGCCTTCGTCATACGCCTGCTGGGCGCGTTCGAGCGTGGTGCGTGCCACTTGCTGGCTCAGGCGTTCGGGTTGCGGCGGTTCGGGCGGAGGCGTGGTGGTGCAACCGGCAGCGACAAATAAGGTGAGCGCCAAAGCAGGCAGACATGACTTCAATCTTCTCTCCAACCTTGCGAAAGGCAATGAAAGGCAATGCTTGATAAGACTCGCGATGTTGCACGAGATATGCGACTCCGTACGTGCGCACGACTTCGATAATATAGGCCGCGAACCATTGAGGGAGATCCCATGCATCGACGAACCTTGCTTCAAGGCGCACTTGCAACCGCACCGTTGTTTGGTGGCCTCAGTGGATGCGCATCGACGGCGAAGTCATTGCCCACACCCTATGCAGTCACCATTCGCATCGACGATGGCGTCAACCCCGACGGGCGCGGCCAGCCGGCGCCGATTCTCGTCAAAGTCTTCGAACTGAAATCTTCCGGTAACTTCGAGACGGCAGACTACTTTGCACTACAGGACCGTGACCGCGAAACGCTTCTGACAGAGCTCGTGAACGCCGACCAGGCCATCATGCGCAGCGGCGAAGAGCGTGTCTTCAAGCGCGAAGCAGGACTCGACTCGCGTGCCATCGGCATCATTGCCGGCTATCGCAAGCTGGAGACTTCGCGCTGGCGAATCGTCTTGCCGCTCAAGGAGCCGAAGCAAACCAATCTCTACAAGGTGTGGCAGTTTTCGCCGAGCGAGCAAAGCGTGCGCGTCGCCATTCGCAAGACGGGCATCGAGTTACTACCAAGTCGTTAATTTCTCTGCTTTGTAGCTAAAAAGTGCGAGCAATTCGCACGAGAAATTCGGTGCAAAACGTAAGAAGCGCCGTGTAGCATCAGAGAAAAATAATGATCAATCGGGAGGGCGTCAGCAAGCGCCTCCCGCTTCAGTGTGGGCACTCCCCAGGAGGTTCTTTGGTGACAGTTCGCAATCCGGGCGCCGGCAGGCAGGGCGCCCATCCGCAGGCGTTGGCGAATCGTGTGGTGTGGTCCGAAGGCATGTACCTGCGGCCCCAGCATTTCCAGCAGCTGGAACGCTATGTCGAGCAGTACGTCACTCGCCGCACGGCGGGCCTGCAAGGTGCCTACTGGGGATGGCTTCACCTGGACATCGACCGCGATGCCTATGCGCTCGGCCGCGTGTCGTTGCTTGGCGGTGCCGGCGTGCTGCCCGACGGCACACCGTTCTCGTTCGGCGCCGAAGATGCGCCGCTTCCTTATGAAGTGCCGAGCGACCTGACCGACGAACTCATCGTGCTTGCATTGCCGCTGCGCCGCACCGGCAGCGAAGAAGTCATCTTCTCGGAAGACGAAGGATCGGCCGCGCGTTTCGGCGTGATCGAGCGCGAAGTGGCCGACGGCAACGCCGTGGCGCTCGGCCCCGCGGTGCTGCAGCTCGCAAAGCCGCGCCTGCGCCTGGCGCGCGCATCGTCGCTGTCGGCGGAGTGGCAGGCCATTGGCGCGGTGCGCGTGATCGAGCGCCGCACCGACCACAAGCTGGTGGTCGATGCCAACTACATTCCGCCGGTGCTCGATGCCTCGGCCCACGCCATGCTGCGCAGCATGATCGCCGAGCTGCATGGCCTGCTCACGCAGCGCTCCGAAGCCTTGGCATCGCGCCTTTCGCAGCCCGGCCGCGGCGGCGTGAGCGAGGTGTCGGACTTTCTTTTGCTGGAGCTGGTCAACCGCTATCTCGCAACCACCTGGCATGCGCAGCAGGCGGTGCAGGTGCACCCCGAGCAGCTGTTCACCGATTGGCTCAAGCTGGCCTGCCACCTGGCCACGCACACATCGCCCACGCGGCGCCCTGTGGTGTGGCCGGTGTACGACCACGACAACCTCAATGAAAGCATCCGGCCGTTGATGGAAGAGCTGCGGCGCTCGCTCTCGGCGGTGCTCGAGCAGAGCGCCATCGCCATCGAGCTCGAAGAGCGCAGCCACGGCGTGCGCGTGGGCCGCATGCCCGACCCGGTGCTGGTGCGCAACGCGGGCTTCGTGCTCGCGGTGCATGCGGACCTGCCCGCGGACGCCATCCAGCAGCGCTTTCCCACGCAGGTCAAGATCGGCTCGGTCGAGCGCATTCGCGACCTGGTGCAGCTGCAGCTGCCCGGCGTCACGGTGCGGCCGCTGCCGGTGGCGCCGCGGCAGATTCCATACAACGCGGGCTACCACTACTTCGAGCTCGACAAGACCGGCGACATGTGGCGCCAGCTCGAGAAATCGGGCGGCGTTGCAATGCACCTGGCCGGCGACTTTCCAGGCTTGGCCATGGAGTTCTGGGCCATTCGTCCGTGAGGGACCCTATGAACGGTGTCAACGACATGGCTGTCGGTCCGGGTGGCTTCGTGCCTCCGAACCCGGGCGGCGGCAACAACGGCAATAGCGGCCACGGTGGCGGCATTGGCAATGGAGACGCAGCGGGCATGTCCCCGGCATCGCGCGGCCTCGGCCAGCAGCCCCAGTCATTCACCGCATGGCACGACGCGCGGCGTCCGCATGCGGGCGACACGGCGCTCGCGGGCAACAACCCGCTCGTCGCGGCGGCCAACCCGCTGCTCGACCTGATTCCACAGATTCGCGCCACGGGCCACCACGACGCGCCCGCGCAACTGCGCGAGCACCTGGTCGACGAAGTCAGGCGCTTCGAAACACGCGCGCAGCAAAGCGGCATTGCGCCCGAGGTGATCATCGGTGCGCGCTACTGCCTGTGCACCGCGGTCGACGAGGCGGCCGCGCTCACGCCGTGGGGCGGCAGCATCTGGTCGTCGCAGAGCCTGCTCGTGATGTTCCACAACGAGACCTGGGGCGGCGAAAAGTTCTTCCAGTTGCTGTCGCGCCTGGTGCAGAACCCCCAGCAGCATCTGCAGCTCATCGAGCTCATCTACTTCTGCCTGGCCATGGGCTTCGAAGGGCGTTTCCGCGTCATCGACAACGGGCGCACGCAGCTTGAAACGCTCAAACAGCGCCTGCTGCAGATCATTCGGCAGACGCGCGGAGAAATTGCCGTGCCGCTGTCTCCGCACTGGCAGGACGCAAGCGCGCCGGTGCGCCGCACGCGCAACTGGCTGCCGCTGTGGGCCGTGGGCGCCGTGGCGGCGGTGCTGCTGGTGTTGGTGTTCGGTGTGCTCACCTTCAGCCTGGCCGGCCGCTCCGACGGTGCGTTCTCGGCCGTGAACGCGGTGCGCCTGCCGCAGACCGCGCGTGCGGTCGCCTTGCCGGCGCCGCAGCCGCGCCTGCAGCGTTTTCTCGAACCCGAGATCCGCGACGGTTTGCTGACCGTGCGCGACGAGGCCGACCGCAGCGTGGTGGTGCTGCGCGGCGACGGCCTGTTCGCATCGGGCTCCGACCGCGTGCTCGACCGTTATGCGCCCGTGCTCGCGCGCGTGGCCGATGCGCTCAATTCGGTGGAAGGCAACGTGCTGATCAGCGGCTTCAGCGACGACCAGCCGATTCGCAGCGTGCGCTTTCCGTCCAACTGGCAGCTCTCGCAGGCGCGCGCCGATGCCGTCAAGAAGATGATTGCCACGCGTGTCACGCGGCCCGAGCGCCTGCGCGCCGAAGGCCGGGGCGATGCCGACCCGCTGGTACCCAACGACTCACCCGCCAACCGTGCACGCAACCGGCGTGTGGAAGTGACGCTGCTCGTGGCGCCCGTGGCAGGCGGTGCCAACGCCACAGCGCCGCAGGGAGGAGCCCGCTGATGCTGCGCGCGATTTTCCGTTTTCTCGTGAGCCGCGACCTGTGGGTCTTTTTCGGTCTGCTGGCTGTCGCGTTCCTGATCTGGGTCATCGGCCCCGTCATTGCGGTGGGCCGCTACCGGCCGTTCGAAAGCGAGTTCGTCCGCATCGTGGTCATCGCGCTGATGTTCACGATCTGGATTGCGCGGGTGCTCTACCGCAAGTGGCGCGAGCGGCGGCTCAACGCGCAACTGCTCAACCAGCTGCGCACTCCCACCGCGAAAGAAAAGGCTGCCAAGCCCGAAGACGCGCCCGAGATCAAGGAGCTGCAAAGCGGCTTCACCGATGCCACGGCCATATTGAAGAACATGCGCTTCGGCTCGGGTGCCGAAGGCAAGGCCGCGGGCCGCTTTGCGGTGTTCGACCGGCAGTACCTGTACCAGCTGCCCTGGTACATCTTCATCGGTGCGCCGGGCTCGGGCAAGACCACCGCGCTGGTCAACTCCGACCTCGACTTTCCGCTGGCCGACCAGCTCGGCAAGGCCGCGGTGCGCGGCATTGGCGGCACGCGCAACTGCGACTGGTGGTTCACCAACGAGGCGGTGCTCATCGACACCGCCGGGCGCTACACCACGCACGAGAGCAACCGCGAAACCGACGAGAGCGAGTGGAAGGGCTTTCTCGACCTGCTGAAGAAGTTCAGGCCGCGCCAGCCGATCAACGGCGCGATTCTCACCATCAGCATTGCCGACCTGCCCCTGGCCGACGACGCACAGCGCGCGCGCCACGCCATGGCGCTGCGCAAGCGGCTGCTCGAGCTGCGCAACGACCTGGGCATCAACTTTCCGGTGTACGTGCTGGTCACCAAGACCGACTTGCTGGCCGGCTTCAACGAGTACTTCGGCTCGCTGGGCCGGGCCGAGCGCTCGCAGGTGTGGGGCTTTACCTTCCCCATCGATGCCAACCCGGCGGACCCGGCCAAAGCCGACCTGCGCGAACGCTTCCACCAGGAATACAAGCTGCTCCACCAGCGCCTGGACGAGCGCCTGCCCGAGTTGCTGGCGGCCGAGCCCGACCAGATGCGCCGCGCGCAGGCCTACCTGCTGCCGCAGCAGTTCGCAAGCTTCGAGGACATCCTGGGCACCTTCCTGGCCGACGTGTTCAACCCCTCGAAGTTCGAAGTCGCGCCGATGCTGCGCGGCGTGTACTTCACCAGCGGCACGCAGGAGGGCACCGCCTTCGACCGCGTGATGGGCGCCATCAAGCGCTACCTGCAGGTCAACGCGCCGCCGGCGCCGCCGCCGGGTCCTGGAAAGAGCTACTTTTTGAAGGAGCTGCTGCAGCAGGTGATCTTCCGCGACGCGGGCGTGGCCGGCACCAACCTGAGCTGGTATCGGCGCAAGCGGGCCATCGACCTGGCCGGCTACAGCCTGATCGGCGTGCTGCTGGTGGTGTTGCTGGGCGCCTGCGTGAACAGCTGGCGCAACAACAGCGACTACGTGGCCGAGGTCGACAACAACGCGAAGGCCTTCAACAAGGCCGCGGCCCGTGGCGAGCTGCCGACGGTGGTCGATTCGAACAGCGACATCGCCAGCTCGCTGCTGGTGCTCGACCGGCTGCGCGACCTGCCCAAGTCGAGCCAGTTCGACATCGGCGATCCGCCGGTGAGCTACCGCTTCGGCCTTTACCAGGGCGACAAGCTGCAGGCCGCAACCGATGGCGTCTACCAGCGCGCGCTCGAAAGCGTGCTGCTGCCGCAGGCGGCCCAGCGCGTGGAGCAGGCGCTGCGCGAAGCCTCGAAGACCGATGCCGAATACAGCTACGAGGCGCTCAAGGCCTATCTCATGCTGTATGACGCCGAGCGCTATGACGCCGACTTTCTGCAGGCCTGGCTGCTCACCGACGTCGACCGCAAGATCGGCGCTGCCCTCACGCGCGAGCAGCGCGCCAATCTCGAGACGCATCTGCAGGCGCTGTTCGCGGGGCGCGTGGTGACATCGCCCTTTGCCAAGGACGACCGGCTCGTGATCGAGACGCGCGACCGCCTGGCCGGCGTGCCGCTGGCGCAGCGATCCTATGCGCGGCTGCGGCGCATCCTGCTGCAGACCAGCCCGCCCAACGCGTTCAGCATTGCGGAGGCGGCGGGGGCCGAGTCGGCGCTGGTCATCAAGCGCGCAAGCGGCAAGCCGCTGACCGACGGCATCCCGACGCTGTTCACCTACCGCGGCTACTGGGACATCTTCGACAAGCGCATGGCGGAAACCACGCTTGCGCTCGAGCAGGAAGACCGCTGGGTGCTGCAGATCCGCGCACCGGGCATGACCGACATCACGTCGCGCGAGCTGCTGCTGCGCGAGGTGCGCCGGCTGTATCTCACCGACTACATCCGCATCTGGGACGAGTACCTGGCCGACGTCCGCCTGGCCGACAGCCGCTCGCTGCTGCAGAGCATCCAGATGACGCGCGTGCTCTCGACCTCGGAGTCGCCGATGTCGCGCCTCATTCGCGGCGCAGCGCGCGAGACCGACCTGCTGCGCAACCACGACGAGGCCGCGCGCAGCCTGCTCGACCAGGCGCAGAACCGTGTGGCCAGCACGCGTGAGCGCATCGAACAACTCATCGGCCAGCCCGACGGCAGCCAGCGCCGCAACACCGCGCCGGACCGGCCCGAGTCGCTGGTGGACAACCACTTTGCGCCGCTGCGCCGCATGGTGACCGCGCCCAAGGCCGGCGGTCAGGCGCCCATCGACGCGACCGCGGCGCTCATCAACGAACTCTACACTTTCCTTACCGCCACCGACACCGCCTTGCGCAGCGGCAACATTCCGCCGTCGGGCGACGCGGTCACCAAGGTGCAGGCGGAGGCGGGCCGCCTGCCGGTGCCGTTCCAGGGCATGCTGAACGATCTCTCGGCCACCGCGTCGTCCAAGGCCGCGGCCGTGACGCGGCAGAACATCGGTCAGAGCGCGGCGGCCACCATCGGCCAGTTCTGCAACCAGGCCATTGCGGGGCGCTATCCGTTTTCGCGCGGCTCCAACCGCGATGTGGCGGCCGGCGACTTTGCGCAGCTGTTTTCGCCGGGCGGCATGATGGACGACTTCTTCCAGAAGAACCTCGCTTCGCAGGTCGACACCTCCGTTAACCCATGGGCCTTCAAGAAGGGCGTGGACGGCAGTTCGCCGGGGCGCTCGTCGTATCTCGACTCGTTCCAGAAGGCGCAGGCGATCCGCGATGTGTTCTTTACCGGCATGGCCGGCGGACGCACGCCGTCGTTCACCATCGACATCCGGCCCGAGGACATGGACGCCGCGCTCACCCAGTTCACGCTCGACATCGACGGGCAGACGGTGCGCTATGCACATGGCCCGCAGGCGCCCAGCACCGTGAAGTGGCCCGGCCCGCGCAACAGCAACCAGGTGCGGCTGCAGGTGACCACCGCCAACGGCACGCCGGCCGGCGGCATCGTGACCGAAGGGCCGTGGGCGCTGCACCGGCTTTTCGACAAGGCCTCGGTCTCGGCCGGCAGGTCGCCCGAGTCGTTCAATGCGACCTTCGACATGCAGGGCAAGAAGGTGGTGCTGGCGGTGACCGCGAACAGCGTCTACAACCCGCTGCGGCTGAGCCAGATGAGCGGATTCTCATGCCCGGGAAAGTCGTGACATGAACAGCGGCTTTCCTTCGCCGCACGCGTGGGTGCCGGCCGACGAGCAGATCGGCTGGTACGGTAAGCTGCCCGCGGCGGGTGACTTTCTTTATCGGCGCATGCCACGCGAGCTGCAGGCCTGGTGGGACCGCTGGATGCAGAACGGACTGGGTTCTTTCAAGCGCTGGCCCGACGCCATGACGCGGCACTACGTTGTCGCGCCAGTGTGGAACTTTGCGATTCCGGCCACCCAGGGCGTGGACGCGGTGCAGTTCGGCTGCATTGCGCCAAGTTGCGACCGGGTGGGGCGCTACTACCCCGTGTGCGTGACGGTGCAGGTGGCGGCATCGGGCTATCGGCCTTCCATGCTCGAAGGCTCGGCCGCGTGGTACTGGCAGTGCGGCACCGCCTTGCTGCAGGCCATTCGCCACAGCGTGGCGCCCGACCAGTTCGATCAGCAGGTGCTGGCTGCCGCACATGGCGGGTTCCAAACCGCGAGCGGCGGCTCGGACGACATCCTGTCGATCCTCGGGCCCGCGGCCGGCGGCGCCGGCGCAGCGGCGCAGCAGCGGCTGGGCTGGCCCGAGCTTCCGCTGTGCTTTGATGCATTCGGAAGCACCAGCTACTGGTGGACCAACCAGGCGGATGGCTCGCCGCTGCGCACCGCCGCGCATGGCGGGGGCCTGAACACGCCATTGTTTTCGAAGTTGTTTTCACAGGGGCATGTGCCATGGGCATGAGTAATGAGACCCCCGCCGCGGGAGGAGATGCATGACGACCAACGCCAGCAGCAGCGCGCCGGCCGATCCACAGGAGCGGCCGCATCCGCTGGGCACGGGCCACAGGCTGGACGAGTTCGAGCTGCTCGAAGTGATCGGCGAAGGCGGCTTCGGCATCGTCTACCGCGCCTACGACCACTCGCTGCAGCGCGAGGTGGCCATCAAGGAATACATGCCTTCGATGCTCGCGCGCCGCGTGGGCGACGACAGCGTGCATGTGCGTTCCGACCGGCTCACCGCCACCTTCCAGGCGGGACTGCGCAGCTTCATCAACGAGGCGCGCACCCTCGCGCAGTTCAGCCATCCGGCGCTGGTGCGGGTGCATCGCTTCTGGGAGGCGAACAGCACCGCCTACATGGCCATCCAGCTGTATCGCGGCCGCACGCTGCGCCGGCTGGCCGAGGAAGAGCCGTCGAAGATCACCGAGGCCTGGCTGCTCGGCATGCTGGGCCCGCTGCTCGGCGCGCTCGAAACGCTGCACCGCAGCCAGTGCTTTCACCGCGACATCGCGCCCGACAACATCTTCATCCAGCAGGACGACCTGCCGGTGCTGCTCGACTTCGGCGCGGCGCGCAAGTCGATTGCCGACCTGGTCGACGAAGTGGCGGTGATGGTGAAGTCGGGCTATTCGCCCATCGAGCAGTACGCCGACGACAACACGTTGCTGCAGGGCGCGTGGACCGATCTTTATGCGCTGGGCGCCGTGCTGTACCGCGCGGTCACGGGGAATCCGCCGCCTTCGGCCGTGGTGCGCAGCGTGCAGGACGCGTATGTGCCGCTGTCTTCGCTCGGCCGCAGCGACCTGAGCCCGGCGTTCTGCGCCGCGGTCGATCACACGCTGGCGGTGCACAGCAAGGACCGCACGCAAACCGTGGCGGCGTTCGCGGCCGAGCTGGGCCTGGCCAAGCTCGGCGACACCTATGTGAGCGGGCTGGCGGCGCCGAGGGTGATTGTTCCTCCACCTGCCAAGGGCGCGCCCGCGGTGGTGCCGGAGCCGCAAAGGGCCGCGCCCGCACCGGCGCCCGCCGTTGTGAAGGAGACCGCTGCATTGGCCGGCACGGTACGCGCCGAAGCCGCCTCGCCCGAACCGGTCAAGCCCAGGCCGCCGCAGCCCGAGGCCAGCCCGGAGAGGGCTCCCGTGCCTCCACCCAAGGCCGCCGCACCGCGCGAAACCGCCCCCGCGCGCGCGGCAACGGCCGCTGCCAAGCCGCCGTCTTCGCCCGCCAGGAAATCGTCGCAGCCGCCATGGAAGCTGGTCGGCGTGCTGGTGATCGCACTGGTGGCCGTGGGCGGCTGGATCGGCCTGCACCTGAGCTCCGGCCGGCAGGAAACATCGACCGCCATGGTGCCGGTGCCGCCGCCTTCGGGGCCGATGTCCGCCGACGCACCCCCCCCGGCCGTGCCGCCGGGCGAAAGCGCGCCGGGTGGAAACGTGGCGACCGCACCTGGTGGCGCCACGCCGCCCGCGCCGGCGGCCAGTGCGCCGGCCGGTTCGCTGACACCGCTGGACAACGTGCCGGTGATTGCGCCCGTGCCTGCGGCCCCTCCCACGGCGGCCGTGCCGCCCACGGCCACTACCCTGGCCGCACCGACCGCACCGACCACACCGCCGGAGCCCGCGCTCGCCACCTCCGAAGTCGAAGACTGGAACCTGGCCCAGGCCGAGAACACGCGCGAAGGCTACGAGGCTTACCTGCGCCGGTACCGCCGCGGCCTGCATGCACGCGAGGCGCGCAACGCCATCGCCGAGCTGAACCGGCTCTCGCCCACCATCCCCGCAGCCCCCGGCACCACGCCGACCAATGCGGTTCCCACCGTGGTGGCTGGTGGCGCCACGCCGCCTGCGCCGCCGGCCGCTCCGCCCGGCAACGGGCGCGTGGTGCTCAACATCCGTCCCTGGGGCCAGGTGTTCGTCGACGGTGCCGACCGCGGCGTGAGCCCGCCGCTCAAGTCACTGTCGTTGCGGCCAGGCATCTACAACATCGAAGTGCGCAACGGCGACCTCGATGTGTACCGGCAGCGCGTGACGGTGCAGGACAGCCGCTCGGCGCCCGTGGTCAGCCACGAGTTCAAGTAGCAGGCGTGCCCGGCACGCGGCGCCAGCGCTGCGCGCCGACCAGCGCCAGCACCGCGACGACGCTGGCCGCCAGCAGCACCCAGAGGCCCAGCGTGTAGCCGGTGCCCGGCTGCCACAGCACGCCGAGCATCAGCGGCGCCAGGGCGCGGGCGATGGCGCTCGGCAGCCCCAATGCACCGTTGAGCGTGGCGACGTGATCGCGGTTCACGTATTGAGCAATCGCGGTGCCCTTCACGATGGTGAGCATGCCGTTGCCCATGCCGTAGAAAAACACGAACAGCAGCGCCGCGCCCGGATGGCCCGCGCCCGCAAGCAATGCGAGCAGGCCGAGCGGAATCAGGCAGGGAATCAGCCGGTTCGCCAGATGCAGGTCGAAGTGGTGCTCGAAGAAATAAAGTAACGCGCGCCCCAGCACCTGCACCAGCCCGATGCTCGCGGGCACGGCAATGGCCCACGATTCGCTGAGCCCCGCGCCGCGCAGCAGGCTCACCATGTGCGGCGGCAACGCGGCCGTGACCGCCATCAGCAACACGGTGAAAACGCCCACCAGCAGGAACGGGGCGGTGCGCATGTAGTGGCTTGCGGGCGCAACGGCCGCCGCTTCGCCTGCGCGGGGCCGCCCGGCTTTCGAACCCGCCGCGGGAGCGGGCGCATGCCGCAGCACCCGCGCATGCAGCGGCGCGCAAATGAAAAGGTGAATGGCCGCGAGCACCCACAGGGCATGGCGCCAGCCGAGCTCCGCTATGAGCCAGGCCACGAGCGGAATGAACACAGTGCTCGCCAGCCCGCCGAGAAAAGTCAGCGTGATGATCGCGCGGCGAAAGTCATGCGGAAAGCGCCGCGTGACGATGGAGAACGCAGGGCTGTAGAGCGTGGCCGCCAGCCCCGCGCCGAGCAGCGTCCAGGCCGCGTAGAAGCCCAGGGCGCTGTGCACCATGCTCTGGACCAGCAGGCCGGCCACGATGACCAGCGAGCCGCCCGTCATTACCGCCCGCTCATGGCCGCGGTCGATCCAGCGGCCCACCGGCCATGCCAGTGCGCCTTCGGCCAGCAGCGCAAGGCTGAACGCCAGCGACGACTGCGCCCGGCTCAATCCCAGCTCGCGCTCGACCGGCTCCATCAGCAGCGCGAAGCCATAGAAGACGCTGCCCCAGGTGATGAGCTGGCCGAGCGAAAGCCACCCGACCATGCGGCGGTCGTAGGGCGTTGGGGCGGGTGTATTCACTGCTGGAGAGTCAGTTTCGCAACCCCCGACGGTACTGCACCGCCTCCGCCACATGCACAGCCTGCACCGATTCGGCGCCAGCCAGGTCAGCCACCGTGCGCGCCACCTTGAGCGCGCGGTGCGTGCTGCGCGCCGACCAGCCGAGCTTGGCTGCGGCGTTGACCATGAACTTGCGCGCGGCCTCGTCCAGCGCGGCGTGCTGGTCGATGGCGCCGGCCTGCAGTGCCTGGTTCGGGCTGCCTTGGCGCTGCACCGCAAAGTTGCGCGCGGCGACCACGCGGGCGCGGATGCTGCCGGTCGCCTCGCCGGCCGGCGCACCGAGCAGTTGGTGCGCCGATACCGCGGGCACTTCGATGTGCAGGTCGATGCGATCGAGCAGAGGGCCGCTGAGCTTGCTCTGGTAGCGCGAAACTTGGTCTGGCGTGCAGCGGCAGGCTTTCAGCGCCGAACCCTGGTAGCCGCAAGGGCAGGGGTTCATGGCCGCAATGAGCTGGAAGCGCGCGGGAAACTCGGCGCGCCGGGCGGCCCGCGCAATGGTGATGGTGCCGGTTTCGAGCGGCTCGCGCAGCGCCTCGAGGGCGGACCTTGCGAACTCCGGAAACTCGTCGAGAAAGAGAACGCCGTGGTGCGCCTGCGAGATTTCGCCCGGCCGCGGAGGGGAGCCGCCGCCCACCAGCGCCACCGCGCTGGACGTGTGGTGCGGCGCAGAAGTCGGCCGGCTCATCCAACGCTCGGTCGAGAAGCTGCCGCCCAGGCTGGCGACCGCCGCGGTCTCCAGCGCCTCGTCGATGCTCATGGGCGGCAGCAGCCCGGCAAAGCGCTGCGCCAGCATTGACTTGCCCGAGCCCGGCTCGCCGACCATCAGCAGGCTGTGCCCGCCTGCGGCGGCGATTTCGAGCGCGCGCTTGGCGCTCGCATGGCCTTTTACGTCGGACAGGTCGGCATACAGGGGCGCGGCCCCGGCCGCAGCGGCGTGGATGCGGGCCCAGCCGTCCGCGCCGGGCGGCCCGGCTGGCTCGGCCTGCTGTGCGGCGGCGTCTGCCGGCATGAAGCGCTGCACCACGTCCAGCAGGTGCCTGGCGCCGTACACCTCGCCGCCGGGCACCAGGGCCGCTTCCTTCGCGCTTTCGGTGGGCAGCACCAGCCGTGTCGCGATGCCGCGGGTGTGCAGCGCAAGCGCCATGGCCAGCGCGCCGCGCACGGGCCGAAGCTCGCCTGAAAGGGAGAGCTCGCCGGCAAACTCGTGCCCCGCGAGGCCGGCGGCCTGGATCTGCCCGCTGGCGGCCAGGATGCCGAGCGCGATGGGCAGGTCGAACCGGCCGGAGTCCTTGGGCAGGTCTGCCGGCGCGAGGTTGACAGTGATCCGTTTGTTATTTGGAAACTCGAGGCCGGCGTTCTGGATGGCCGAGCGCACGCGCTCGCGCGCTTCCTTGACTTCGGTTTCGGCCAGCCCGACCAGCGTAAAACTGGGCAGGCCGTTCGCCAGATGCACCTCGACCGTGACACTGGCCGCTTCCAGCCCAAGCAAAGCGCGGCTTTGCACCAAAGACAAGCTCATTCTTATTACTCTCCCCATTATGGTGCGCCCGTTTTTGGTCGGGCTTGTGCACCGCGGCGCCCGGAAGGGCGTCGCACCTGAACACTCTTGTAACTTTTCAAGCGGATTGCGGATGACGGGGCCGCCGCCTCTCGGCTGGAAGAACGAGCACTTTGGCACGCTCCCTGCTATGAGACGGTGTCCCCCAACTATCCAACCAACTCCGAGGAGTCTCGATGATGCACCGTAAATTCGCCCAGGCAGTGGCCGTGGCCGGCCTTGCAGTCCTGCCGATGCTGGCGAGCGCCCAGCTCTCGGGGAATGTGGCCCTGACCAGCAACTACAAGTTCCGCGGCCAGGACCAGGACATGATCGGGAACAACGACTACGCCAAGACCAAGGGCTTCAAGCCCGCCATCCAGGGCGGCTTCGACTACGCCTTCGGCGAAAGCGGCTTCTATGTGGGCAACTGGAACTCCAGCGTCAACTGGCTCCAGGGCAACAGCATCGAGAGCGATCTCTACGGCGGCTACAAGTTCAAGGCCGGCCCGTTCGACCTGGACGTGGGCGCGCTGACCTACATCTACCCGGGCAACTCCATCGGCAACACCACCGAGCTGTACGGCGCGGGCACCTGGGCCGACGAAGCCATCGGCTCGTTCACCCTGAAGTACTCGCACACGGTCTCCAAGGACTACTTCGGCTACGCCGGCTACAAGTCGGGCTCGGGCCTGAAGGGCCGCAACACCGGCTACCTGAACCTGGCCTACAGCAAGGAAATCGTGCCCAAGCTCACGCTGAAGGCGGCCGTGGGCTACACGCACATGTCCAGCGACATTCGCAGCCTGGGCTACAAGAGCTACGTGGACTACAACGTGGGCGTGTCGTATGACTTCGGCAACGGTCTGGCACTGGCCGGCTCGGTGCAGGGCGCCAACAAGAAGAGCTCTTACCTCGCGCTGAGCAACCCGGGCGTGGACTTCGGCTTCGGCCCGATCGGCGAGCAGTACTACTCGCCCAACAAGGCGCGCTTCATCGTTACGCTCAGCAAGACCCTGTAAGCAGGCACAAGAACAAGGTGCGGCCCAAGCTGCCGCACCATTCATCCATCCAAGAAGGAGAAAGTCATCATGAAGCTGGTCACAGCCATCATCAAACCGTTCAAGCTCGACGAAGTGCGCGAAGCACTGTCGGCCATCGGCGTGCAAGGCATCACGGTCACGGAGGTCAAGGGATTCGGTCGCCAGAAGGGCCACACCGAGCTGTACCGCGGCGCCGAGTACGTGGTCGACTTCCTGCCCAAGGTCAAGATCGAAGCGGCGGTGTCCGACGACCTCGTCGACCGCGTGATCGAAGCCGTCGAAGGCGCTGCCCGCACCGGCAAGATCGGCGACGGCAAGATTTTTGTCTACAACCTCGAGCAGGTCGTTCGCATCCGCACCGGTGAAACCGGCCGCGAAGCCCTCTGATCAGCCCGGAAAAAAACAACCATGAAAAAACTGCTTGTTTCTCTTGCGCTCGGCTTGAGCGTGCTCGCTGCCGGCACCGCCTCGTTCGCACAGGCGCCGGCGGCTGAAGCGCCGGCTGCCACGGCACCGGCTGCAACCGCCCCGGCTCCCGCTGCAGCCCCCGCGGCCGCGGCACCTGCCGCCGCCCCCGCTGCTGCTGCTGCCGAAGCAGCACCCGCCGCGGCTCCCGCTCCTTCGTTCAACAAGGGTGACACCAGCTGGATGATGCTGTCCACGCTGCTCGTCATCATGATGACCATTCCCGGCCTGGCGCTGTTCTACGGCGGCCTGGTCCGCAGCAAGAACATGCTGTCGGTGCTCATGCAGGTGATGGTCACCTTCTCGCTGATCGTCGTGCTGTGGCTCATCTATGGCTACAGCCTGGCGTTCACCGAGGGGAATGCCTTCATCGGCGGCTTCGACCGGCTCTTCATGAAGGGCGTGTTCGATCCGGCCACCGGCGTGTTCGCACCGGGCGCCACCTTCAGCAAGGGTGTGTATATCCCCGAGCTGCTGTTCGCCGCCTTCCAGGCCACGTTCGCCGGCATTACCTGCTGCCTGATCGTGGGTGCCTTTGCAGAGCGCGCCAAGTTCTCGGCCGTGCTGCTGTTCATGGTGATCTGGTTCACCTTCAGCTATGCGCCGCTGGCCCACATGGTCTGGTTCTGGCTTGGCCCTGACGCCTACACCGCCGCCAGCGTGGTGGATGCCAACAACGCCAAGGCCGGCCTGATCTGGCAATGGGGCGCGCTCGACTTCGCGGGCGGCACCGTGGTGCACATCAATGCGGCCGTTGCAGGCCTGGTCGGCGCGTACGTCATCGGCAAGCGCGTCGGCTACGGCAAGGAAGCCTTCACGCCTCACTCGCTCACGCTCACCATGGTCGGCGCCTCGCTGCTGTGGGTCGGCTGGTTCGGTTTCAACGCAGGTTCGGCCCTCGAAGCCGGCACCAGCGCCGTGCTCGCCTTCATGAACACCTTTACCGCCACCGCAGCAGCAGTGCTTGCATGGTGCATCGGTGAAGCGCTGATGCGCGGCAAGGCCTCGATGCTGGGTGCCGCTTCGGGCGCCGTGGCAGGCCTCGTGGCCATCACCCCGGCCGCCGGCAACGTCGGCCTGATGGGCGCCATCATCATCGGCTTCATCGCCGGCTTCGCCTGCCTCTGGGGCGTCAACGGCCTCAAGAAGCTGCTCGGCGCGGACGACTCGCTCGACGTGTTCGGCGTGCACGGTGTCGGCGGTATCGTCGGCGCGCTGCTCACCGGCGTGTTCAACACCCAGGCTCTCGGCGGCCCCGGCCTCGTGGGCGACTGGGTCACGGCCAGCATCGTGTCCAACGGCATCGGTGCGCAAGTCTGGATCCAGCTCAAGGGCGTGCTGCTGACCATCGTCTGGTCTGGCGTGGTGGCGTTCATCGCCTTCAAGATCGCCGACCTCACCATCGGCCTGCGTGTGTCGGAAGAAGAAGAGCGCGAAGGCCTCGACATCTCCTCGCACGGCGAGACCGCATATAACCGTTAACCCCCCAGTCTTCGCGCACTTCGTGTCGCTTCGCCAACCCCCCTGCTGGGGGCAACACCAGAGGCCCGGCAAAGCCGGTTCCTCGGTGTTCCACGAAGGGGGCATACGACGCGAAGACTGCTTATAAGAACTACACGGACAAATTTTTTCAGCAAGGTCTCCTTTGGATGTTCAGCCCGCGAGCGCTTCGGCGTCAGCGGGCTTTTTTTTTGGCCTGCGGGGGAGCGGATGCACAATGCCGGGATCATGTGGACCACCCTCGAAGACAGCCTTTGCGAGCTCGGCGAATCGCCGTTCTGGCACCCGAACGAACGCTCGCTTTACTGGCTCGACATTCCGGGGCGCGCGGTGCTGCGCACGCGCGGGGAAATCGGCACGCCCGGTGCCAAGGTGGAGCGCTGGGCCCTGGCCACCGAGCCAGGTTGCATGGCTCCGGCGCGAAGCGGCGGGTTGGTGATTGCACTGCGCGACGGCATTTACCGCGCGCGCGAATGGGGCGGTGAACTGGTTGCGGTGGCGCGTGTGGAGCACGACGCGCGCACCATGCGCTTCAACGACGGAAAATGCGATGCGCTGGGCCGCTTCTGGGCCGGCTCGCTCAACGAGGCCAAGGACAAGGCCAATGCCGCGCTCTATTGCTTCGATGCCCGCACCGACACCGGTGTGTCGCCCACGTTGACGCAAATGGCCAACGAGTCCACCACCGGCAACGGGCTCGCGTTCTCGCCCGACGCACGCACGCTCTACTGGGCCGACACCGCCGCGCATGTGGTGTGCGCCTGGGACTGGGACACCGAGGCCAATTCGCTTTCGCGTGCCCGCGTGTTTCATCAATTCGAGCACAAGCCCCAAGGCTGGACCCCCGATTCGCCCGTGCGCTACCAAGGCCGCCCCGATGGCGCGACGGTCGATTCGGAAGGCCACTACTGGGTCGCGATGTTCGAAGGGGCACAGCTGCTGCGCTTCGCGCCGTCCGGTGAAATCGTGGCTTCTGTTCCCGTTCCTGTTCAGTGCCCGACCATGCCGTGCTTTGGCGGCGACGACCTGAAGACGCTCTTCGTCACCAGCGGGCGCAAGGGCCGGCCTGCTGCAGAGATCGAGCGGTTGCCTGCATCGGGTACGGTGATTTCCATGCGCGTCGATGTGCCTGGATTGCCTGTCAGCTTCTTTGAGGACTGAGATGGGTCATTCAGTGGGCGCACCCGCCGACGGGGTACCTTTCTCCGCGAATGTCCCCCGGCCTGCGGCCTCCTCCTTTATTTCGCTGCGCA
>NZ_JBBCBO010000022.1:0-100645 GCF_037203865.1 Variovorax sp. CCNWLW186
GCACCCAGCGCACCGAACACCAGGCCGGCCGTCAGGCTGCCGCCCTGGGTCTGCGTGTAGACGATGGTCTTCGCTTCGTCGAGGTGGCGGGTGGCGTGCCGCGGCTCCTCCACGATCGCCGAATGCGCGAGCACGAATGTCGACGGTGCGCCCGTTGCGACGGGGCGATTTCTGTAGCTCGGCGGCGCCACGCAAGCTGTCAGGCCAGCCAGCGCCAGCAGCGCGAACACTCCCAGGGCGCGACGATGCGCGCGGGCCTCGAAACCGATCATGGGTTTTTCTCCTCGCTCCGTGGTCTGACAGGCCGCTCTTCGGCGGCGGGCGGATCATAGCCGCCAGATCGTGCGCAACCGTTGCCGGCCGCGCCAGCGTTCTAAGACCGCCGACCATATTCGCATCAGCGCGCATCCGAACGGTGCCGCCCGGTGCCGCCCGGTGCTCGTATCTAGCGGCCGCATGTCGGGTGTCGTACTTGGTAAACGGCGCACCAGCGCGTCTACGCAAATTCGTCTCGAGTTCGTGGGCGATCCCTCAGTGACCACGCTGTGAGCGTATCGCTTCCGGGTTTATTCCGGCTGGATCCCCGCTTCCTTCACCACCTTGCCCCACTTGGCCAGGTCGGCCTTGATTACCGCGGCGTATTCCTGCGGTGTTCCGCCTTGGATCTCGATGCCGGCAGCTTCCAGCTTGGTGCGTACGTCGGGCAACTTCAGCGCCGCATTGATTTCGGCGTTGAGCTTGGCGACGATCGCCTTGGGCGTGCCCGCGGGTGCCAGGAACCCGCCGTTCGTGTTGGCGTCGTAGCCCTTGAATCCCTGTTCGTCCGCGGTCGGCACGTCGGGTAGCGACTGCGTCCGCTTGCGCGTGGACACGGCCACCGCGCGCACATTGCCGGCCTTCACTTGCGGCTGGATGGCGCTGATGGTGTCGATGAAGAGCGCGGTGCGTCCGGCCAGCAAGTCGGGATGCGCAGCGGAGGAGCCCTTGTAGGGCACCAGCAGCATCGGTGAGCCGCTTGCCATGCGGAACATCTCGGCCGCCATCTCTTGCGCGCTGCCGCGGCCGGAGGTGGCGACCTTGGCCTCGTCCGGATGGGCCTTCATCCATGCCACGAGCTCGGGCAGCGTCTTGGCGGGGAGCTGCGGGTAAATGGCGAACACCAGCGGAACCTCGTGCGTGTAGACGATGGGCTCGAAGCTTTTCTCAGGGTCCCAGCCGAGGTTCTTGAACAGGAACTTGTTCGTGTTGTGGCTGCCGCCCACGATGCCGATGGTGTAGCCGTCGGGCGCCGATTTGGCGAGCGCATCGGTGCCGAGGTTGTTGGAGGCGCCGGGCCGGTTGTCGACGATCACCGGCTGCCCCATCGACACCGCGAGCTTGTCCCCGACCACGCGGGCAATGGTGTCGATGGCGCCGCCGGGCGGAGCGGGCACGATGATCTTGATCGCGCGGGCCGGGTAGGCGGCCTGCGCCAACGCCACGGCGGGCACTGCGGCCAGCGACGCCGAGACGGCAAGGATCTTGAACAGGGAAGCGAGCTGCATGAATGTCTCCTTATCGGGGGTCTCTTGTTGTGAAAGGCGGCTCGCGCGCTCACTCGACGGTGATCTTGCGGCTGCGGATGATCTGGGCGTAGCGGCTTCTGTCGTCGCCGATGAGCCTGGCGAACTCCTGCGGCGTGGTGGCGCGCGGCACGCCGCCCAGGCCGATGAAACGTGCCTTGACCGATTCGTCCGCGAGCACGGCGCGCACATCGGCTGCAATGCGGTCGACCACGTCCTGTGGCGTGCCCGCGGGGGCCAGCAGGCCGATCCAGGAGATCGCGTTGAAGCCCGGCGCTGCGCCTTCGGCCAGCGTGGGAACGTCGGGGAACGCGGGCACGCGCTTGTCGCCGGTGACGGCCAGTGCACGCAGCTTGCCCGCCTTGATGTGGCCGGAGGCCTCCAGCACGGTCATGAACGACAGCTGCACATGGCCGGCGAGCAGGTCGGCAATGGCCGGGCCGCCGCCGCGGTAGGGCACATGCAGGATGAAGGAGCCCGTCTGGTCCTTGAACATCTCGGCGGCCAGGTGCGGTGCGCCCCCGGCGCCCGAGCTGCTGTAGCTCATCTGGCCCGGCTTCGACTTGGCCAGCGCCACGAACTCGGCCGCGGTCTTCGCAGGCACCGACGGATGCACCATCATCGCGAGCGGCAGCTCGGCCACCAGGGACACCGGCGCGAAGGCCTTGTCGGCGTCGTAGGGCAGCTTGGCATACAGCAGGGGATTGATCGCCTGCGTGCCGATGTTGCCCAGGAGCAGCGTGTAGCCGTCCGGTTTGGCCTTGGCGACGTAGTCGGCGCCGATCTGCCCGGCGGCACCGCCCCTGTTCTCGACTATGACGGGCTGGTTCCAGCGCCGGCCCAGTTGCTCGGCAATGACGCGGCCACCGGTGTCCGTGCCGCCGCCCGGCGGGAACGGAACCACGAGCGTCACGGGGCGCAAAGGGAAGGTCTGCGCAAAGCCGGGCAGGTGCATCGCGCAGAGCGCGAGGGCGAAGGGGAGGGCGAGGGGGATCGCAAGGCGTCGAGTGAACAAGGGTGTGTCTCCTTCATTTGTTTTGAATGCGGTCGCTTTGCCGCGAGTGCAGGTGCTCGGGCGCTCAGGTGGTCAGGCTCATGGCCGGGCGCTCGCCCGAGAGGGCCTGGGCAATGCTTGCCAGCACCATCTCGCCCATGGCGGTGCGGGTCTCCCACGTGGCGCTGGCGCGGTGCGCCTGCAGCGTGGTGCGGTCTGACTGGCGCAGCGCCTGCGGCACGCGCGGTTCGTCGACGAAAACGTCCAGGCCCGCACCCGCGATGCGGCCCTCGGCCAGGGCTTGCGTCAGGTCGGCTTCGTTGACGAGGCGGCCGCGAGCCACGTTCACCAGGAAGCCGCGCGGCCCCAGTGCATCGAGCACGGCCGCATCGACAATGCCTTCGGCCTGGTCCGCGGCAGCGCACAGCACCAGCGCGTCGGATTCGCGGGCCAGGTCCGGCAAGCTCGGAATGAAGCGATGCACGACATCGTCCATCGCGCGCAGGTCGGTGTAGGCAATGGCGCAACCGAAGGCAGCCGCCCGCACGGCCACGGCGCGGCCCACGCGGCCCATCCCGACGATGCCGACGCGCATGCCGCTGAAGCGCCGCGCGAGCGGAATGGCACTGGGCTGGGGATGAAGCTCCCACTGGCCGTCCCGCACAAAACGGTCGCCCGCGCACAGGTTCCGGCACGCCGCAATGAGCAGCCCGATGGCCAGGTCGGCCACGTCTTGCGTGAGCGCGCCCAGCGTGGCCGTGACGGGCAGCGCGCGTTCGCGGCAGTACGCCAGGTCGACCGCGTCGGTGCCGACGCCGTTGATGGCCACCACCTTCAGGCTGGGCAGCTGCTCCAGCATGGCCCGCGAGATGCCTGTGTGCCCGCCAGTGATCACGGCATCGATCGCTGCGCCGTGTTGACGCAGCCAGCCCTCGGGGTCTGGCAGTTCGAAGTGCTTGTGCACGGCATAGAGCGACGCGAGCTTGTCGTTGATCGCGGGAATGAGGATCGGATTGAGTTGGAGGACTTGGGGTTTCATTTCGCTGTTCGTTTCACGCCGGCCGAAAGGGCCGGGCGTCGGACGCATGCTATTAATGGATTGATATATGCGTCAATATTGATCTATATAATCAATGTAAATTGACTCGGAACGGCACCGCGATGGCTTCCTGGATTTCGATGAACGAGGCGTGCAACCTCCTGGGTGTGCAGGCCCAGACGCTCTACGCGTACGTGAGCCGCGGCAAGCTGGAAGTCATGCCCGACCCCGCCGATACGCGGCGCCGGCTCTACCGCGCCGAAGACGTGGCTGCGTTGGCCAAGCGCAAGCAGGCCGGGCGCAAGCACGAGACGCTGGCCGCCAACACGCTGTTCGGCTCGGAGCCGAGCATTCCGACGGCGCTTTGTTCGTTCTTCCGCGGGCGGCCGTACTACAGGGGGCGCGATGCCGTGGCGCTGGCCCGCACGGCCACGCTCGAAGATGCGGCCCAGCTGTTGTGGGACGCCGGGCGCGCGGTCGATTTCTCGTGCCCGGCGCCGGTGCGCGCCGGAAAGCCGGGCCGCGATGCAGCCTTTACGGCGCTGGCAGGCCTGGCGGCCGCAGGCCATTCCACCGGGGGACGCCTCACGCGGGTGCTGCATGCCGAGGCGCAAGGCCTCGTGGGCCGGCTGGCCCATGCGTTCGGCGCCACTTCAGGCACCGAACCGCTGCATCTGCGCTTTGCGAAAGGATGGAAGCAGCCGGCCAAGGTGGCCGAATTGCTGAGAACCGCGCTGGTGCTGCTCGCCGATCACGAGCTCACCAGCTCGGCGTTTGCCGCGCGCATAGCCGCTTCGACCGGCGCATCATTGCCCGCATGCCTGCTTGCGGGATTGACCACGCTCTCCGGCCCCTTGCATGGCGATGCCTCGGGGCGCGTCCGGGCGCTGTTCAGCGAGGTGGAGCGACTGGGGGAAGACCATGTGCTGGCGCACTACCTGGCGAACGGGCTGTCGCCGGCGGGGTTCGGCCACCATCTCTATCCCGACGGCGATCCGCGCGCGGCCGCGTTGCTGGCCCTGTTCGATCCGCCGAAGGTCATCGCGCGCTTCATCGACAAGGTGACCAAGCTGACCGGGCTGCAGCCCAACATCGACGTGGCGCTGGCCGCGCTTGCGGCGCACCACCGGCTGCCGGCCGATGCGGCCTTCGGCCTGTTCGCAACGGCACGCAGCGTGGGGCTGCTGGCGCACAGCCTCGAGCAGTTGGGCGTGGGGCAAGTCATTCGCCCGCGCGGGCGCTATGTAGGCCAGATGCCCGAATCGCATGAGGGTACCTAGAGGAACAGCCAGGAGACGGACTGCGGTCCTCTGCTTGGCCAACCGACGGTAATAGGGTGTTTACGTGCCTTTGGTTATCGTAGGTTGGCGTCATGGGAAACGCTCAGAGTTCAAGCGACACGGCCGGGAGCGATCGTCGAAGCCCAAGGTTTTCCCCCTCGCGCCCGAGACCACACGCCTCTCCCCCAATCATCCGGACCTTTTTCGTCGATCCGGTGGCTTTCGTCGAGGGCTCGAGCGCTAGCGCGCCGACGTATTCTTCAAGTGCAGCTTCCGCGTGCCGTGCGAAGTCGCAAGCGGGAGGCGGGCGCGGCCGCCGCCGAGTTTTGCAAGCTCAATTCGCACGACCGCCCGCGCGAACGAGCTCGAGCACCGCATCTGCAAAAGCGCGCGGCGCTTCTTGAGGCAGGTTGTGTCCCGCTCCCGGTATCACACGGTGTGTGCGTGGCCCCGTGAACTTCGCCGCCTGCGCCGAACCGTCGGTCGGTCCATGGGCGCCATCATCGCCACCGTCCAGGGTCACCGTCCGCACCGGTATGGCGGGTAGCGACGCAAGCTTGCGATCGATCTCGGCGTAGGCCGGGTCTCCTTTGACCGCGCCGAATCGATGGCGGAACGAATGGATGGAGACGTCGACATGGTCCGGGTTGTCGAACGATGCGGCGGTGCGGGCAAAAGTCGCGTCGTCAAAGCGCCAGGTCGGTGACCATTGCTTCCAGAAAAGCCGGTTGAACTCGCGGCGGTACTTTGCGTAGCCGGCGCGTCCTTTCTCGGTCTGGAAGTAGAACTGCCACCAGAGCGGAATTTCGCTTTCGGGTTTTGCCGGAATCAATGCCGCGGCCGGGTCGGCAAACGCATAGCCGTTGCCCGACACCAACCCCGCGCACCGCTCGGGCCAGAGGGCGGCGACAGCGCTGGCGGCCTTGCCGCCCCAGTCATATCCCGCCAGCACTGCGCGCGGCAACGCCAATGCATCGAGCAGCGCCAGCAGATCCGCGCCGAACGCCGCAAACTCGCCCGAACGCAGCGTGCCTGCATTCAGGAAGCGCGTAGGGCCGAAGCCGCGCAGATAGGGGACGATCACCCGGCAGCCCGCAGCAGTCAGGATAGGGGCGACTTCCGCGTACGCCTCGATGTCGTACGGGAACCCGTGCAGCAGCACCGCCGCGGGACCATCCGCCGGACCTGCTTCGTAGTAAGCGATGTTCAGGACACCTGCATCGACGTTCTTCAAGCGTGTCTGGGCGAGGGCGGGTGACCCGATGCCCCGCGCGGATGCCACCCGGCCACCCAGCGCCAGATTCAGTCCGACGATGCCCGCACCCGCCGCGGCGCCGCGCAGCAGTCCGCGCCGCACGAAGTCCACGGGACCGTTCATGCCGGTTGGGGTTGCTGAATCCGTCATCTGAATCTTTCCGTGCGTGTTTGTGAATCCTGAAAGCCGCGTCGATCGTAGGTTCGTGCGGGGTCGCCCACTAGCCACGCGCGAGGCTGTACCGTGTTGAGCAACGGGCATCAATCGGTTCGCGGCTGCATGTACTTTTTGGCGCCAAGGTTGTCTTGCTCCGCCATCCCAACAGTGCAGCGATGCCCTAACATCCCTCCCGCCGATTCAGCAAGCACCCGAATACAAGAACCATGAAGAAGTTCATCGCCGCCGCCATCACGTTCACCACGGTGTTCGTCGCGTCGCTCGCGGCGCATGGGCAGGATGCCCCGCTGGATCCCGACACAGGCCTGCCGGCGTCGCGGCCTTTCGATTTCCCCGCGCAGGGACCGGCCGCTCCGTTCTGGGCGAAGCGTCTCACCGGCTATGTCACGACGTCCGACGGCGCCAGGCTGCGCTACAGCGTGCTCTTGCCAAAGGCATCGGGCAGGTTCCCTGTCATCTTGAGCATCAACGGCTATGACGCCGGCTCGATCGGGGGTACGCCCTATCTCCAGTACAAGACATCGATGTCGGTGGAGCTCGACAAGCGGCTCGTCGAGGCCGGATATGCGGTGATGGGCGTCAACGCCGCGGGCAGCGGATGCTCCACCGGCCCGCTCGAGTACACGCGGCCGCAACTCGGAAGGCACGGCGCCGAGGCCGTCGAATTCGCGGCCTCGCAAGCCTGGTCCGACGCCAAGGTCGGCATGGTCAACTGGTCATACGGTGGCTCTTCCCAATTGGCGACGGCGCAGCACCGGCCGCCGCATCTTCGGGCGATCGTGCCCGGCATGGTGTTGACGGACTTCCGCGATGCATTGATGCCCGGTGGCGTGCCGGCGCCCGGGTTCATCACGCCGCTGCGAGGCTCCATGCGCGCCTACTGGGAGAAGGTCGTCGCGCAGACCGCGAAGGAAGAGGGCGACGCTGCTTGCCTGGCGCAGATCCCGAAGAACCTCGCGGCCGAAGACACGAACTCCGTGATGCACCTGTTCCTGGCGCATCCCCTGCGGGACGATCACATGAAGAGCTACGACCTGGCGCCGCATGCCGACCGGGTGCAGGTTCCCGTGCTGTCGCTCGAAGCGTTCCAGGACCAGGCCATCACGCCGCGCAGCGGCTACTACCAGTCGAAGCTCGATCCGGCCAAGCTGTGGTCGGTGCAGACCAACGGCCGCCACGACATGTACCTGGCTGCGGATTTCCAGGCGATGGCGGTGCGTTTTCTCGACCGCTTCGTCAAGGGCGAGAACAACGGATTCGAACGCGATACACCGCACACCACCGTATGGATGGAGGCCGCCGAAGCAAACGCAAGCGGCAATGCGCTGGAGCGGCGCGTTTCTCCCAAGCCTCGCTGGGTCGTACAGAGGGGACCTATCCGTAGCGACGATTTGGCCGTCAAGGCGTTCCACCTGGGGGCGGGCCAGACGCTCGCCGATGCGCCTGGCTCCGGAGCCGCGGACGGCTTCGACTATCCCGGCGCGGGGGTGGCCGTCAACGACATTGCGGGACGGAGCTTCTGGGGCCCGCTGCCTGGTGACTGGAAGACCGCGGGCGTCGCCTACACATCGCCGCCGCTGGGTGAAGACTTGATGGTCTACGGGCCTGGCAGCGCCGATCTCTGGGTCACGGCCGGCGCGGGCGACGCAGACCTGCAGGTCACCGTGACCGAACTCCGGCCGGACGGGCAAGAGACCTATGTCCAGCGCGGCTGGCTGCGCTTGTCGAACCGCGCCCTGGACACCGCGCGCTCGACGCCGTTGTTGCCCGTTCGGCTCGAGCGGCCCGAGCACCCCATGCCGTTGCTGCCGGGCCGGCCGGTCCTCGCCAGAGTCGAGATCCACAAGATGGGCCATTACTTCCGCAGCGGGTCGCGGCTGCGAATCTGGATCGACACACCCGCCCAGACCGGCGGCCTGGTGTTCGATACCTTCACGCAGAAGCAGCGCATCCATGTGCTGCACAACGCGAGGTATGACTCCGCGGTGCGGCTCGGCGTGCTGAAGGACGTCAAAGGGCCGGCAAGCTACCCGGCGTGCGGCGAGACGATCCTGCAGCCGTGCCGGCCGGATCCGCTGGCCACCCGCTGAACGTCGGACAGATGCGCATGCCCTACAACCCGGCGCTTGACGGTGTTCGCGCGCTGTCCATCCTCGCGGTGGTCCTGTTCCATTGCGAACTCCCCGGTGCGCGCGGCGGCTTCGTCGGGCTCGATGTCTTCTTCGTTCTTTCAGGCTATCTCATCACTTCGCTGCTGGCGGCGGAATACCGCCATGGCAGCATCGATATCGGCCGCTTCTACGCGCGCCGGGCGTTGCGCTTGTACCCGACGCTGCTGCTCATGATCGCGGTCTACGTGGGGCTGGCCCCCATCCTCTGGCCGGCGGACGACCGCTGGCTGTCCGCCGTTCTTGCCGCACTCTACATCTACGACTATGCGCTGGCGTTCTGGGAGCTGGCCTACACCATCGGCCACACATGGTCCCTCGGCGTGGAGGAAAAGTTCTACCTGCTGTGGCCTCTCGTCCTGCCGCTGCTTCTGCGAACGCCGCGTCCTGTGGGCTGGCTGGTATTTGCGTTCGTTGCCGTGAGTGCATGGCGGTACTTCGTGGCCATGGACGGGACCTGGTCGCAGGCATATTTCCGCTTCGACACGCGAATGAGCGGCATCTTGCTAGGGGCGATTGCGGCGCTGATTCGTTTCAAGGTATCCAAGCATGCGCTCGCCATCGCGTGCATGGTGCTGCTGGTCCTCCTGGCCTTGCCTTCTCTGCCAACGAGCAACCAGACCGCAGCGGTCACGCTCCGCATCACATTGGCGGAGGTGTCGGCCTTCGTACTGATCTGCTATGCCGCAGAGCACGGAAGAGCGACCTTCCTCGCCTCGCGTCCCATGGTCTACATCGGCAGGCTGTCCTATGGCATCTATCTCTGGCACTTCCCGTTGGCGCTGCTGTTACGCGATACGCAGCCGCTGTGGATCACGCTGAGCGCGACCCTTGCGTTCTCGTTCACGATGGCGGCAATCTGCCTGCATCTGGTGGACATGCCGCTGAAGAGGTGGCGCCAGAAAGCATGGCCGGAGGTCCGCAGCACCGCGTGATCGCGCGGCATTGGTGCCGAAACTGAACCAGCGCGCGTCATCGTGCGGACCTACCGAAATGGGGGCGCTCTACCTACGATGAAAGTCTTCGAGCTTCCATCGCAAGGAACGGCGCAACGAATGAACGCTGCCGGTGCGCCAGGCCGATATGCCGGCACTTGCGCTGATGCTCTTGTCGCTTGTCGCACCCCAGCCCAAGGAGCCTCTCATGCCTTCGTCTCGCAACCCCGTTGCACATCGAGGAGCAGGGCGATGAGGCTAACGCGATACGGCAAGTGGCCGGTCTCCAGGGAAACCGTGCTTCAGTGGCCCGATCTCGCCAACGCGAAGGGATTTCTCCCTCCGCGCGCGGTGGCTCAGGCCTGACAACCAACGCCAGCGACGCAGATGCGGTGCGGCCTTTCAGGTCAGCGCCATACCGCCATCGACCTTCAGGTTGACGCCCGTGACGAACACGCTGTCGTCGCTCGCCAGGAACAGCGCTGCTTGCGCCAGATCATTCGGCTGGCCCAAGCGACCCAGCGGGATCGCTGCAGCCATGCTCTTGTCGAAATCAGGCCGTGCGGATTCCGTGATGCCCAGCTTTGCGAGGATTGGCGTGTCCACTGGGCCGGGACTCAGCACGTTGACCCGGATGCGGCGGTCCTTCAGCTCGAGTGCCCAGTTGCGAGCAAAGGCCTCGATGGCGGCCTTGCTGCCCGCGTAAACAGCGTGGTTGTCCATCACCTTGCTGCCGGCGATCGAACTTGTGAGGATGACCGATCCGCCATCGCGCATGAGCGCCAGTGCCCGGGTCACGCCGAAGAACACCGCACGTGTGTTGGTGGCGAACTGCAGGTCGTAGTTACCCACGGTAACGGCAGGAGACGGCTCGAGAATGGCCGTTCCCGCGTTCGCTACATAAATGTCGATGGCGCCGAACCGTGTCTTCACCGCAGCGACCAGGCGGTCGTGCATTGCCAGGTCGGCCACGTCGCCGACGAAGCCCATCGCGTCGGGGCCGATGGTTGCCAACGCAGTATCCACCGCGTCCTGTCGACGCCCCACGATGACGACGCGGGCACCTTCCGCCGCGAAAGCCTGTGCGCAGGCCAGGCCAATGCCGCTGTTGCCGCCGGTGATCACGGCCACTTTGCCTGAGAGTTTTTGCATGTTTCTTTTCCTTGTTCAACGCGAGAGAGAAGTCTTCAATCTAGGTCGCCCACGTGCATCCAGGGCCTCTGCCACACCCGCCCCATACGCCGGATCCGCCTTTGCGCAGTTCTCGATGTGGCGGCGCTTGATGAACTCCGGCGCATCGCCCATGGCGCGCGCGGTGTTGTCGAATAGAACCTGCTGCTGCGCCGGCGTCATCAGCCGGAACAGATCGCCGGGCTGTTTGAAGTAGTCCGCGTCGTCTTCGCGGAAGTTCCAGAAGTCCGCATCACCGCGGAGCCTGAGCGGCGGCTCACGGTAGCCGGGCTGCTCCTGCCATTGGCCGAAGCTGTTGGGCTCGTAGTGCGGCGTGCCGCCGTAGTTGCCATCTACGCGCATCGCGCCGTCGCGGTGGTTGCTGTGCACCGGGCAGCGCGCGGCGTTCACCGGGATCTGGTGGTGGTTCACGCCCAGGCGGTAGCGCTGCGCATCCGAATACGCGAACATGCGTGCCTGCAGCATTTTGTCGGGCGACACGCCGATGCCGGGCACCAGGTTGTTGGGCGCGAACGCGCTCTGCTCCACATCGGCAAAGAAGTTTCCGGGGTTTCGGTTGAGCTCCATCACGCCCACTTCGATCAGCGGGTAGTCCTTCTTGGGCCAGACCTTGGTCAGGTCGAAGGGGTGGTAGGGCAGCGCCTCGGCCTCGGCCTCTGGCATCACCTGAACGTACAGCGTCCATCTGGGGAAGTCGCCTCGCTCGACCGCCTCGAACAGGTCACGCTGGTGGCTTTCGCGGTCGCTGCCCACAATGGCCGCGGCCTCGGCATCCGTGAGGTTCCTGATGCCCTGCTGCGTCTTGAAGTGGAACTTGACCCAGAAGCGCTCGTCCTGTGCATTGACGAAGCTGTAGGTGTGCGAGCCGAAGCCGTGCATGTGGCGATAGCTGGCCGGAATGCCGCGGTCGCTCATCACAATGGTGACCTGGTGCAGCGCCTCGGGCAGCAGCGTCCAGAAGTCCCAATTGTTGGTGGCGCTGCGCAGGTTGGTGCGGGGGTCGCGCTTGACCGCCTTGTTGAGGTCAGGGAATTTGCGCGGATCTCGCACGAAGAAGACCGGCGTGTTGTTGCCCACCAGGTCCCAGTTGCCTTCTTCCGTATAGAACTTGAGCGCGAAGCCGCGGATGTCGCGTTCGGCATCGGCCGCGCCGCGTTCGCCCGCCACCGTGGTGAAGCGCGCGAACATCTCGGTCTTCTTGCCCACGGCACTGAAGAGCTTGGCGCGCGTGAACCGGCTGATGTCATGCGTGACGGTGAAGGTGCCAAAAGCGCCGGAGCCCTTGGCGTGCATGCGGCGCTCCGGAATGATCTCGCGGTTCAGGTTGGCGAGCTTTTCGATCAGCCATACGTCCTGCATCAGCAGCGGACCGCGCGGGCCGGCCGTCAGGCTGTTCTGGTTGTCGGGCACGGGAGCGCCGAAGGCTGTGGTCAGCGGCGTCTTGCGGGGGGTGTCGGATGAGTCGCTCATAAAAGGCCTTTTTCAGCGCAGGGGAGAGGCGCCGACGGAGCGTGGCGCAGGTGTGGGGATTTCTAGGCCGCCAGTGCCACGACGCTGGTGATGCCGTTGCGCGCCATCTTTGCGTAGGGGCAGAACCGTTCCGTGCTCCGCACCAGCTCTTCGGCCACGCTTTTTTCGACATCGGGCAAATGAATCCGTACATCGGCCGTGAGCATGAAAAGCCCGTCGACCGGATCGCGCCCGAAAGCGACGGACATCTGAACGTTGGCATCGTGAACCGGAATCTTCTTTTTCGCCGCCAGCAGGTTCAACGCCCCATGGAAGCACGCGGCATAGGCCGCTGCGAACAGCTGCTCCGGGTTGGTGCCGCCACCGCCGCCGCCGAGGGCGGCGGGGAGCCGCAGCTGCACGTTCAGGTTGCCGTCATCGGAGCGCGCCACGCCCGAGGCCCGTCCGTGTTCTGCTTCGCCGCCGCTCACCGTGACGACGGTCGAATAGATCGGTTCGAATTCTTGCCCCTTGTACTTGTCGAGCAGCGCAAGGGATGGCGGCTGCAATGGGCTTGGCTGCGCGGCTTCGGCCGCGGAGGCGGTGGCTGTATCTCTTTGCGTGGGCATTCCAGGCTTCCGCTCGATGGTGGGAATACGGTGCGTTCAGGCGGCCGAAGCTTCGAGTTCGAAGGCGGCGCTGATGATCAGGCCGAGTTCGTCGCCGATCATCGGGAGCGCAGCGGTAACTCCATACTCGCTACGGCGGATGCGGCCCCGAATATCAAAGCCGATCGTGTAGACCTGTTTGGCCGGGTTCATGCCAGCGCCGACGAAGCTCACGTCGAAAGTGACATCGCGCGTCACGCCGTGCAAGGCCAGTGTGCCGCTCACCTGAAACGAATTCGCGGCAAGGGAAAGGGGCGCAGCGAAGTCGAAGGTGATCAACGGAAACCGCTCGCCGTCCAGCCAGCCGGGGCTTTTGAGTTCGTCATCCAGGACCCGGCTCGTCGTTTTCACGTTCGCGACCGGTACAGACACCGCGAGTCGCGCGGGGCTTTCGTTTGCTGAAAGTGGAATGTCGAGCGTGCCGCCAGGCATGGTGAACTCGCCGTAGTAGGTCGAGATGCCGAAGTGCGACACGCTGAACAGCACATGCGAATGCACAGGGTCGATGACGTAGCGGCCACGGCTGACGTCGGCCAGGTTCGACGAAGCGAGGGTGGAAAGTTGGGAGGTGTCGGGCATGGAGTCACCAGGATCGAGAGAGCGGTCTTCGGGCGTAAGCCCCCCGCCGCATCAGGGTGCGGCCGGGGGCGGGCGTCGTGTCAGCGTGCCGGCTTGGGCAGTGCGAACCAGGCCTCGAAGCTGAGGGCGCCGATGCGCGGATTGGCGCCCGGCACCAGCGTGTCGTCCTTCAGCTCCGCGCCGAAATAGCGTGCGTGCACGTCCTGGACGACCTTGCGCGGATCGTTGGTCTTGGCAAGAAAACGCTGCACGAGATCGGAGAGGCGAACGCGCTCGGGTCCGGCAATTTCGACCACGCCGTTCACCGGGTTGCCCAGGGTGTAGTCCGCCACGGCGGCTGCGACATCGTCCGATGCGATCGGCTGTACGAAGGCCGGCGAAAGGTGCACGGTGTCACCGTCGGTGCCCGATTGCGCAATGCCGCCGAGGAACTCGAAGAACTGCGTCGAATGGACAATGGTGTACGGAATCTTCGATTCTCGGATCAGCTTTTCCTGCGCGATTTTGCCGCGGAAGTAGCCGCTCTCGGAAAGGCGGTCGGTGCCGACCACCGACAGTGCCACGTGGTGCTTCACGCCGGCCACGGCTTCCGCCGCCAACAGGTTGCGCCCCGAGGTCTCGAAGAACTCGAGCACGGCCTTGTCCTCGAACGAGGGCGAGTTGGCCACGTCCAGCACCACCTGCGTACCCTGGAGGGCTTCGGCCAGGCCTTCGCCGGTGATGGTGTTGACGCCCGAGGCGGGCGATGCGGCAACGACCTCGTGGTCGGCGTCGCGCAGCTTGCTGACGACCTTCGAGCCAATGAGGCCCGAGCCGCCGATGACAACGATCTTCATGATGATTTTTTCCTTGTGGCCCGCGAGGGGCCGTGTGGATGACGGATGGCGGTTTGTGCAGCGTGGGTCAGGCGAGCTTGGCCTTGTCCAAACCGAAGACCTTGTCGGAGCTGCCGGGCACGCTCTTGAAAGCAATGTTCAGCCGGCTCCATGCATTGGTCGACATGACGAGGAACGTGAGGTCGGAGATTTCCTTTTCCGACAGCTGCGTGCGCACGCGCTCGTAGATATCGTCGGGCACGCCTTGCTCGGGCAGCTTGGTCAGCGCTTCGGTCCAGGCCAGTGCCGCGCGCTCGCGCGGAATGAACAGCGTCGACTCGCGCCATGCGGCCAGGTGGTACAGGCGCAGTTCTCGCTCACCCTGGATCTTGGCCTGCTTGACGTGCATGTCCAGGCAGAAGGTGCAGCCATTGAGCTGCGCCGTGCGGATCGACACGAGGTTGCGGATCGGCTCTTCGATCGCGCCTTCCTTGATGGCGTTGAGGAACTCGACGAACTTCTTGAAGAGTTCGGGCGATTGCTCGACATAGTTGACACGCTGGGTCATGACTAGCTCCTGGAATGGGTGGCGGATGCCTGGACTCAGAATCGGCTGAGTCGTCCGTTTGCGAAGATCGCGTAGACAGGACGTAGCGTAGATTTGGGGAGTCGACCGCGGTAGCCATGCACAAGGCTTCACGGTGTTGCCCAACGCGCACCAATCGAATCGGGACTCGGCATGTTTCCGAAATGGCACCAGTCGAAAGTGAAAACCGGCGAAGCCGCGTCCTAGAATTTTTTTGGCCGCCGGCGGCAACGCGGTGCCATCCCATTCACTTTCGGAAAGCCAATCCCATGTTCAAGCACATCACCGTCATGACCGCCGCCTTCCTGGCCGCGACCAGCGTCTTCGCACAATCGGCGGAGAACCAGGCCATCACCGACAGCAAGCCTCAGGTGCGAGCAGAGGCCAAGGTGGCGGCGAAATCGCAGGGCGAGGTTGCCGCCCCCTCGGGCGATACGGTCAAGACCGCCGAGGGCGGCGCGATCGGAACCGACACGGCCGCTGTTGCCGGTGAAAAACGCCACCAGACGCGCGACGCGCGCAAGCCAAATCGCCGCAAGCCCGTTCCCGGCGGCACGCCCAACTGAGCAGCGAGCTCTCAAGGTCCATCGCACGAAGCCCGCCGCTCTGGCGGGCTTCGTCGCATGGAGCCACTGCAGGCGTCAGCCGCCGCCGGGCGCCGCAAGCGCACGGCCACGGACCAGGCCCT
This sequence comes from Variovorax sp. CCNWLW186, assembly GCF_037203865.1. NCBI lineage: Bacteria > Pseudomonadati > Pseudomonadota > Betaproteobacteria > Burkholderiales > Comamonadaceae > Variovorax > Variovorax sp. CCNWLW186. The sequence goes on from NZ_JBBCBO010000022.1 coordinate 15,387, forward strand.
CGATCACGCGCAGCACATCGGCCGGCTCAGCGCGCTTTCGGATGTCTTCTTCGATGTGGGCGAAACGAATGCGGCCTTCCTCGTCTATCACATAGGTCGCCGGAACCGGCAACACCCACAGCCCGTTACCGTTCAGGACGGGAATGTCGGTGCCCACCGAACCGTAGAAGCTCACGAGCTCGGGAGGAAGCGTGAAGGCCAGTTCGAAGCCGTTGGCTGCTTCGAGATTGGAGTCGCTGAGCACTGTGAAACTCAATTGGTTGTCCTCGGCCGTGCGCATCGAGCGGTCGGGCGTCTGCGGCGAGATCGCCAGGAGCGTGGCACCGAGCCGTGCCAGGTCATCCGCTCGCTGGTGCCAGGCTCGCAACTGGAGGCTGCAATAGCCGCACCAGCCGCCACGGTAGAAGACCAGCACGAGCGGTCCCTTGCGCCACACGTCCGACAGACGAACCGGCTGGCCGAGACCGTCCGGCAACGTCGCGTCGGGCGCGAGGTCACCCACGCGCTTGGCCCGGGCAGCGATGCCTGTGGCATCGAACACCGCATCGGCGGCGTCGTTATGGTCAAAAGGGGAAAGTTGCGGGCTCATGGCAGGGCTTCGAAAAGTAGGGGGGCGATCGTCTGGTGCACGCCGCTGCGTCGCATCCGGGTCTCAAACGAGCGTCTTGTCGACATAGCACCACCGCCAGGATTCGCCGGGCTCCGCAGACTGCACGACCGGATGGCCGGTCTCGTGGAAGTGGCCGGTCGCGTGCTTTCCCTGCGACGAGTCGCAACATCCGACGTGGCCGCAGGTGAGGCACAGGCGCAGGTGAACCCAGCGGCCGCCGGACCGCAGGCATTCCTCGCAACCATTGGTGTTCGGCGTGACCGGGCGGACCTGGTCCAGGTGCGTGCAGCCGGCCGTCATACGCGCACCTGTGCGTGGGACAGTGACAGTGAAAGCGAGGGCATGGGAATTTTCATGGCATGGGTTCCTTGGCGTCCGCCAGCGGCGAACAGGTCGATCTACATGGCTTCATAGGTGGGACCGTCGCCGCCTTCGGGGGCGATCCACACAATGTTCTGGGTCGGGTCCTTGATGTCGCAGGTCTTGCAATGGATGCAGTTTTGCCCATTGATCTGCAGCTTGTCTTCGCCCTTGTCGTTGCGGAGGAACTCGTACACGCCGGCGGGGCAGTAGCGGCTTTCAGGGCCCGCGTAGACCCGCAGGTTGACGTCGACCGGCACCGCCGCATCGTGCAGCGTCAGGTGCACCGGCTGGTCTTCCGCGTGGTGCGTGTTGCTCAGGTAGACCGAGCTCAGACGGTCGAAGCTGCAAACGCCGTCCGGCTTCGGATAGGCGATGGGCTCGCAGCGGTCCGCGGGCTGCAGGCTCGCATGGTCAGGGCGCGTGTTGTGCAGTGTCCAGGGCGGCGCGGCGATGCCCAGCTTGGGCATCAGCCATTGCTCGACGCCAGTCATGAGCGTGCCGGCAAGCGAGCCCTTCTTGAACCACAACTTGAAATTGCGGGATTGGTGTAGCTCCGTGTGCAGCCAGCTGGCCTCGAAGGCGCGCGGATAGTCCGTGAGCTCGTCGCCCGAACGCCCTGCATGCAGCGCCGCGCAGGCGGCTTCGGCGGCCAGCATGCCGGTCTTGATGGCCGCATGGCTGCCCTTGATGCGCGCGGTGTTCAGGTAGCCCGCCTCGCACCCGACCAGGGCCCCGCCTGGGAACACAGTGCGCGGCAAGCTCTGCGGCAAGCCGTTGTTGATGGCCCGTGCACCGTAGCCAATGCGCTTGCCGCCATCGAGATGCCTGCGAATCGCGGGATGCGTTTTCCAGCGCTGGAACTCTTCGAACGGACTCAGCCAGGGATTGCGGTAGTCGAGCCCGACGACAAAGCCCAGCGCCACCTGGTCGCCATCGAGGTGATAGAGAAAGCCGCCGCCGAACGTCTCGCGGTCCATGGGCCAGCCCGCGGTGTGCACGACCAAGCCCGGTTCCGCCCGCGAGGGGTCGACGCTCCACAGCTCCTTGAGGCCGATGGCATAGCTGGCCGCATCTCGCCCGGCGTCGAGCCCGAACCTCGCGATCAGTTGCCGCCCGAGCTGCCCGCGCGCGCCCTCGGCAAAAACCGTGTATTTGCCGCGAAGCTCGACACCGGGCTGGAACGCGGCCGTCGGCTTGCCGTTGCGGCCCACACCCACGTTGCCGGTGGCCACGCCCGAGACGCGTCCTTGCGGGTCGTAGAGGATCTCGGTCGCGGCAAAGCCCGCGAAGATCTCGACGCCAAGACTCTCCGCATGCGCGCCCAGCCACTTGACCAGCAGGCCGAGGCGCACGACGTAGTTGCCTTTGTTGCGAAAGCACTGCGGTACTAGAAAGCCGGGGGTTCGCATCGCGCGCTGCTTGCCGAGAAACAGGAATTCATCCCGCGTGACGGGTTGGCTCAAGGGTGCCCCCAGCGTGCGCCAGTCAGGCAGCAGTTCGTCGATGGCGCGAGGGTCCATGACTGCACCTGAGAGCGTGTGGGCGCCGGACTCGCTGCCTTTTTCGAGCACCGCGACCGAGAGGTTCGCATCGATCTGCTTGATCCGGATGGCCGCCGCCAGTCCAGCGGGGCCCGCGCCAACGATGACGACGTCGTAGTCCATCGACTCGCGCGGCACGGGGAAGGGCGGCGTGGCTTGGGCGGGGGCAACGCTCATGGGCGACGGCGCCTAAAGATCGATCCGGATCGCGCCGTTGCTGACATAGCGCGAGAAGTTCTGGAACGGAATGGCCGCCTGTGCGCGATAGTTCTCGTCTTTCCAGCTGAATACCGTGTCCATACGGGAGACTTCTATCTCCACGAGACCGCGGCGCACTTCGAGCTCGGCGCCGTCGCCTTCGCTGTATTCCACCGTCCCGACCACTTCGGCGTGCAACGTGGTGGCCAGGTTGTCGCGGATTCGTTCGTTCAGGCGCATCAACTGATCGGAGACGCTGTGCGCGGGCTCGGTACGCGGCGCCAGGTCTTCCTCCATCACGAGAGCCGCATGCACGCCTTCGTCGGCATGCATGCGGCGAACGAAGGCCGTCAGGTGGTCGAAGCCGTGCAGGCCGACCTTCGTTCCGATGGCCCAGCGCAGCATCACAAAGAGGTAGGCATCGGCGATGGAACGCTGCCCCGTGAGCCATTCGCGCCCTTCGAGCTGGGCATTCAGCCGCCCGAGGTACTCGCGCACGTGGCCGCGCGCAATGGCCGCAAGTTGCGCCGCCAGCCCGTCGTCCGGCAGGTAGCGTTCGGGAAAGAAGATTGGCCTGAACGCCTTGTGCACATCGGAGTTCAGGAAGCCGAGCCAGCGCATCACCTCGGCCCGCGAGCGCGGCGAGCCGTCACCCACCAATTGCAGATGCGGATGCAGATCGGCGAGGTAACCGAGGATGGCGACGTTCTCGGTCAGCGTGAAGTCGCCGTGCACCAGCAGCGGCACCACGCCGGTCGGGTTGAGCGCCAGGTACTCCGGCGCCTTGATGCTGAGGCGGTCCATGCGGACAGCCTCATACGGCTGACGGGACCACTCGAGCACGATGTGGTCGGCCAGTGCGCTGGCACCGGGCATGTAGAAGAGTTTCATCGCAGGAGTCCTGTGTGCTTGTGCCGCCTTCCTGTTGCAGGAGGCAAGAGATGCCTTCCACCCGCCGCGTCGCCGTGTTGCTGGTCGGATTTACGCGGGGACACCGCGCCGACGTGAGTCTGTCCCGTGCACGAACGGGTGGAAAGTGCACGCCTCATTACAGCCGCCTCGGCGATCTGACACCCGTCATCTTCGTTGTGGCGGGTGGAATGCAACCGTGGGTTATTTCACTGGAATGAAGAACTCGGCACCCTTGTTCTTCACGAGCATGACCACGAACTTCGCGGGCTTGGTCTTGCTCGCGTTGCGGCCGACGGTGTGAATGTCATCGGGGCCTTCATAGAAGGTGTCGCCGGCCTTGAGAGTCACTTCCTTGCCGCCTTTCACGCCCATCACGATCGAGCCTTCGAGCACGTAGACGTAGCTGTGGGCGTCGTGGCGATGCACGGGGTCGGCGGCGCCCGGCGGATAGTCCACCGTGATCATCAGCACTTCCTTGCCGGGGATGTCCTTCATCTCCTGGGTCAAGAGCGGCGTCACCTTCGCGTCTTTGGGGGTGCCGTGCGCGGCGGCGTGTTGCGTCATCGCTGCGCTTGCGGCGAACAACAGCGCCAGCCCGGTATTTCGTGCAGTCTTGATCATGGTCTTGCCTTCGTTGATGTGATGGATGAATCGTAGGAGGGGGCGGCGCGGTGGGGTAGGCCTGTGAGACGGATCACGGTGTTGTCTGCAAGGCACCAATCGCGAAACGCCTGCGCACGCGGCCCCCCCCCTGCGGGCTCATGCCGGTGGGTCTTCTTCCACAGGATCGAAACGCGCGCCTCCTTCGAGGGTGCGGTGAACGGGGCATCGCTGCGCGATCTCCAGCAGTTGCTCGCGTTGCACCTGCGTAATGGCTCCGTCTATCGATACTCGTCGACTGAAGACATCGGGCGGGGAAGCCGCCTTGTCCTTTTGGTGGTTCACCGCGGTGCGGATGCGTGCGACCGGCCAGCCCTTGCTGTCGGCGTAGTGGCGCAGCGTCATGGTGGTGCAGGCGGCGAGCGCGGACGACAAAAGGTTGTAGGGCGTGGGGCCCGAGCCGAGTCCTCCCGCCGTCGCGGGTTCGTCCGCGAGCCAGCGCGAGCCACCCGAGCGCAGCGCGAGCTGGAACTTTCCGAGGCCCGTTTCTTCCGCTTCTGCATCAGCTGCGACCGGGTGGCCGCCGGGAGGCTCGGGCAGGTAGCGGGCTGCCCAGGTCGCGATGAGGCGCGCGACGCGTTCGGCGTCTTCGCGCTTCGACAGCAGGTGGTCCGCGTCATCGAGCGAGACAAAGCTCTTGGGATGCCTCGCTGCCAGGAAGATGCGGGTGGCGTTCTCGATGTCGACTGTGCGGTCTTGCGGCGCATGAAGCAGCAGCAGTGGCCGGCGCAGAGCTGCGATGCGCGCCCCCGAATCGTGTTTGCGCAAGTCGTCCACGAAGGCCTTGCCGACCGACATCGGCCGTCCGACCACCTGGACCATCGCCTGTCCCTCTGTGTCGAGCCGCGCAAGACCAGCGGGATCCAGCAGATGCAGCACCTGTGCCACGTCGAAGGGCGCGGCAATGGTCGCGATCGCATGCGCGCTGGCAATCCGGCCCGCAGCAGCCAGCATCGCAGCGCCACCGAGGCTGTGGCCGACGAGCAAGCGGGGCGGCATTCCGGCAGCCTCCATGGCCTCGGCGGCAGACACCAGATCCTGCACGTTCAGCGAGAAACTCGCGTCGGCGAAGCTGCCCTCGCTGTCGCCCAGCCCTGTGAAGTCGAATCGAAGCACCCCGATGCCCACACTGGCCAGCTCCCGCGCGATGCGCACGGCGGCGAGGTTGTTCTTGCCACAGGTGAAGCAGTGCGCGAAGAGCGCCCAGCCCCGCTGGATGCCCTCTGGCATTTCGAGGCTGCCTGACAGGCGGAGTCCGTTCTGGTTGAGAAACTCGAAGGAGCGAGTGGGCACGGGCGTGTTCCTGTGTCTAGAGCAGATGCGTACGAATCGGGATGCCCGACTTCAGCGTCAGGGTCACCGGGGTTCGCTCGGCGACGTCGGCCAGGCACGCCTTCTGCGCGTCGTCCAGGCCGAAGATGCGCAACGATCTTTCGATCACCATGGCGTTGTCTTCCCGCGCAAGATGAAGGTCGACCTGCACCGATTCGAGGGGCCAGCTTTTGAGGTCCGCATACATGCGGAGCGTGATGGCGGTGCACGCCCCCAGGCCGGCAATCACCAACTCGTAGGGCGTGGCCCCTGCGCCTTCGCCGCCGAGGACGGAGGGCTCGTCCGAGACGAGCGCGTGCCCGCTGGCGAGGTCAATGTGCGTGTGATAGTGGTCTCGTCCGATGCGGGCGGTGCCTTGGGCCATGGCCTGGACTCTTTCTTTATGCGGAAGCGGGGCGTGCGGCTGGCGTGTCCGCAGGCAGGGGAATGAACTCGCTGTCGCCGGGAACGCCCGCAAATCGCTGCGCGCGCCAGTCGTCCTTGGCCTGCGCGATACGCTCGGCGGACGATGAGACGAAGTTCCAATAGATATGCCGTGGCTCGGCAAGCGGTTCGCCACCGATCAGCATTAGGCGGGTCGCCCCGGCCCCGCGCAGCACGAGTTCGGCGCCGGGCTTGAACACCACGAGTTCGCCGGCTTCGAAGCGGCCGGCCTGGCCAAGCACCTCGAGCGCCCCAGACACCACGTAGACCGCACGTTCGACGTGCTCCGCCTTCACCTGGTAGCGCGCGGCGTCTTCGAGCACGATGTCTGCGTAGACCATGTCCGAGTACGTGCGCACTGGTGACACCAGTCCATCGCTTCGCCCCGCGATCAGCGTCAATGCAGCGCCGTCCGAATCGGTCTTGGGAATGGCCGCCGCGGCGTGATGGAAGAAGCCCGGTTCGGCCTCTTCATGCGTCTTCGGCAGCGCCACCCAGGCCTGAATGCCGAACAGCGACGCCCCGGGCCGGCGCTCGGCCTCGGGCGTTCGCTCGGAGTGCACGATGCCCGAACCGGCGGTCATCCAGTTGACCTCGCCGGGACGGATCGCCTGCACGTTGCCCAAGCCATCGCGATGCATGATCTCGCCAGCGATCAGGTAGGTGACCGTGGCCAGGCCGATGTGCGGATGCGGCCTCACGTCGAAAGCCTGGCCGGCCGTGAAGGTCGCGGGCCCTATGTGGTCGAAGAAGATGAACGGCCCGACCATCCGCCGGTGCGCAGACGGCAACGCCCTTCGAACCTTGAAGCCGTCTCCGAGGTCGCGCGTCGGCGGCAGGATGACGGTCTCGACACCAGCGACCCCGCTCTGGCGAGTGGTCGTGGCGGGACTCAGTGCGCCGTGCGCCCGAACGAGGACTTTGCTCATGTGATGGTCAAGGGAGTTGGGGGAAGACGATCGCTGGTGCGCTCACGCTTGGGGCGCGGTCGAGTCGCGCCAGCACAGCGCGGAGAGCACGGTGCCTTCGCCGTCGATCTCGAACTCTTCGGGCAGGGGCCCATCGATGCGTTCCAGTTGCACGGTACCGGACAGCCGTTCGCGCAGATCGCGCGCCCATCGGCTGCCGTGCGCCATCCAGGCGGGACTGATCTCATCGCCGTCTAGCGAGGGTTCAAGCATCACGATGACCCGCAGCGCGGGCCCGTCCGTCGCCTGGATCGCCCACAGCCGCCGAACCGCGGGCTGTTCGGCGTACCAGCGGGCCAGTGCAGTCGACGTGGCGCAGATGGGTTCGAGGGCTTCGAGAGCAGAGGTTAAGGACAGTCTCATGGCATGCCCGGGGGTTACTGCGGCATGCCGCTCTCGGCACGCAGGGCGGCTTGCACTCCGGGGTCGCCGTCCATCATCCGTACGAATCGCGCGAGGTTGTCCAGGCCTTGCATGTCGACCTTCCTGGCTGCCGACCAGCGCGAGAGCACGAAGAGGTACGGGTCCGCGATGGAGCGTTCGCCGGTCAGCCAGTCCCGGCCGTCGAGCTGGTCGTCCAGCCGCGCGAGGTAATCGCGCACATGGCCGCGCGCGTTGTCCGCAAGGACCGGCGCCATCGCCGCGTCTTTCAGGAAGCGCTGCGGCACGAAGATCGGCTTGAACGCCTTGTGCACATCCGAGTTGAGAAAGCCGAGCCAGCGCATGACCTCGGCGCGGGCGCGCGGCGACCCGTCGCCCAGCAGGCGCGCTTCGGGGTACAGGTCGGCTAGGTAGCCGAGGATGGCGACGTTCTCGGTGAGCGACAGGTCGCCGTGAGCCAGCAGCGGCACCGTGCCGCCCGCATTGATGGCAAGGTAGTCGGGCGACTTGATGCTTTCCAGGCTCATGCGCACCGGTTCGTGGTCTGCGCCGATCCACTGGAGGACGATCAGGTCGGCGAGGGAGCATGCGCCGGGCATGTGATAGAGCTTCATGGGGTATCCGTTGGGTTGAGGCGACCCGTTCGCTTTTTGGCGGACGGTCGGCATCGCGTTGTGCAGGAGAGGCTTTGCGAACGAATCAATGCTAGGCAGGCGTGCGCGGCGGCGGAAGGCATGTGTCGGGGTGCACCGTGTTGTCACCGGCGCACCAATCGCGGTGCCGGTGCATCGACGCATTGGTGCATTGGTGCGGACAGGGAAACACCGTGGTCACGCCGTGGCACCTACCGCCGCCCGCTGGGCGCGCCTACCATCCTCGCGAACCTGATACACGAAGCACGCATGCCTCGAGCCGCTCGGACATCTGCACCATTCATTTGCCAATGTGCACGGCGCGGCCCACCGACAGCCCAAGCGCACACATCGCCAGGCACAGGACCAGGCAGGCCGCCAGCGGCATTGTCCAGTTGCCTGCGGCCTCGTGCAGGTAGCCCACCAGCGTGGGACCGACAGCTGCCAGCAGGTAGCCGATGCATTGCGACATGCCGGAAAGCGACGCGGCGATCTGTTGGCTGCCCGCGCGCAGCCCGACGAAGGCCAGGCTCAGGATCAACGCCGACCCCATTCCCATGCCCAAGGCAAAGAGCCACAGCGGCGTCCACATGGGCAGGGCCAGCAGGCCTACCAGGCCACAGGCACTCAGCGCCGGCGAAGCGAAGGCAATCCAGCGCTGATCGGTCATGCGATGCAGGAGCGGCATCAGCAGCAGCGCGGGCACGGCCCCTGCGAGCTGCATCCACCCATGCAGTGTGCCGGCGCGTGCACTCGAGAAGCCGGCCTCCTGGAGAATCGAAGGCAGCCATGCAATCGCCGCAAAGTAGATGAAGCAGGTGAGGCCCAGGTACCCGGCCACCTGCCAGGCCAGTGAGGCCTTCCACACCGAGGCCCCCACCGAGGCTCTGTCCGCACCCGCGGCAAGGCCCGGTGCCGAGACGGTTCGAAAGCGCAGTTGCGGCAGCCACAGCAATGCAGCAGCGAGCGGCAGCACGGCGACGGCGCCCAGCGAGGCCGGCCATCCGGCGCCAAGCGCGTGGTCCAGCGGCACCGCCACGGCCGAAGCGAGGCCCGCGGCAGAGATCATCGCGAGTGCATACGCGACCGTGAGCTTCGCCACATGATGAGGAAAGTCCCTTTTCAGCAAGCTCGGCAACAAGACATTGGCAATGGCAATCGCGCCGCCGATCACGCAGGTTCCCGCATAGAGCGCCGAAGCTGTGCCGCCCGAGCGCACGGCGATGCCCGCGACGAGCAGGACCAGCGATGCAAAGAGCACGCGCTCCAGGCCGAATCGGTGTGCAATGGGTGCAGCAAGCGGAGACACCAAGGCGAACGCGAGAAGTGGCAGTGTCGTCAGCAGGCCGGCCTGCGAGGCGTTGAGCGCGAAGCTCTCGCGCACGGGTTCAAGCAAGGGCCCCAGCGCGGTGATGGGTGCCCTGAGGCTGGCCGCGATGAGCAGGATGCCAGCGATGAGAACCGCGGCGCGGGGCGAAGAATCTGCCGGTTGTGAAGAATGCATGGAGGTCCGAAGTGATGCGGGATGCCACGGAAGAATCTAGTGACGAAGCGCGGATTCGAATGCCTGCGGACGGGCTGAATATGAGCAAATCCGGTCAAGATGAACCGGGAGGAACACGCCGCCAAGCCCCTTGGACTTTCGACTTCGAAAAGATGGATGCCCGCGTGGCCGCCGTGCGGATCCGCACCCAGGTGCTAGCCGAGGAATTGCCGACGCACCAGCATCCGCAAGGTCAGCTGGCGATGCTGCTGCGCGGCACCGTGACCTGTGAAGTGCCCGGTGCGCTGTGGATGGTGCCGTTGCACGGTGGTTTCTGGATTCCCGGGGGCGTGCCGCACAGCCTGCGCGTTTCGGCGGACGGAAATGCCTGTTTTCTTTTTGTGGATGACGCCGCCACCGTCATGCCGCAGACCTGCTGCTCGTTGAGCATCAGCCCCTTGCTGCGCGAACTCATTCTTCACGTGGCCGCTTTGTCAGAGGGCGCGCAGCGCGACCAGCAGGCGCAACGGCTGCACGCCGTGCTGCTCGACCAACTGGTGCGCATGCCAACCGAGGCCATGCACTTGCCGGTGTCGGAGGAGCCGCGTCTGCGCCGGCTGATCAATGCTCTGATGCGCGATCCGGCAGACCGGACTACGGCAGCGCAATGGGCGTCGCGCCTGGCCATGAGCGAGCGGACCCTGACCCGCCTCGTGCAACTCGAAACGGGCATGTCCTTCGGACGCTGGAGCCAGCGCCTGCGCCTGATCGTGGCGCTGCAAAGGCTGAACTCGGGCCTCTCGGTGCAACGGGTGGCCGATGAGCTGGGCTACGACTCGGTGAGCGCCTTCATCGCGATGTTCAGGAAGGCCGTGGGCCAGCCACCGGCACGCTACCTTGCGCAGCGGCGCTAGAACCGGCGGGCGTATCGGATCTGGACGAAGTTCTCTCCGGGGTTCGGATGCTTGATGCCTGCGTTCGAGAAATGTTCGAGACGCAGCGCGATCTCGTGCCGGCGCTGCTCGCCGAAGCTTCGACCCACGGCCAGATGGGTGCTGAAGTTGAAGCTCGTCGAAAAGCTCTTCTGCCGGGTCTTGTAGACCGACGAAGTGGCGGTCACCCCCAGGCCCGTTTCGAAGAACCAAGGCGAGGCGCCATCTGCAGGGCGGTAGCGCAGCACCGGAACCAACGCGAGCTGCGAGAGGTGCGAAAGCCCGGCACGGTCGGCCGACTGGATCTGCCAGTACGCGTAAGAAGCCTCCAGGTAGCTGCTCAGCTCGCCCGGTCCCAGCTGCCATCGATAAGGCAGGTCCCAGCTGAGTCCGACGGTCAGCGTTCGTGTGCCATGGGAAGAGCCGGCTTGCACGAACGCGGAATCAGGAGGGGCAAATGCCTGCGCAGCGGTATCGCCTGCATGAGAGAGGCAGAGTCCGAGGCAGAGCCATGTGGCGGCTTTGAGGCTGCGGCGCCAAGGCGCGGAAAAGTTCGGGGAAGAAAGGGCGTTTGACATCGCCACAAGCGTAGGAAGACGGGGGCGCGATTGCATGCCCCAAAAGAGAGAGCTGGCGTCCTCCCTTTGGTCTTGCCGGGCGTGTGGGTCACCAGACGCTGTCTAGCAAGGCGTCGAGCTTGATGCTTGCGTTGTTGCCCAGGTCGGCCACTTCGTTGGGGTAGTTCTTCTTTAGCAGCTTGGCCACTTCCGGCAGCTTTGCCTTGTCGAGGTCGAAGGCACCGATGCGATTCGGCAGGCCGAGTGAGGTAACCACGGCTTCGATCCGGCCGGCCAGTTGGGCGGCGGCATCGGCGTGCGCGGAAGGGGCGCTGAAGATCTCGAGCTTGTCGCCATAGAAATCCGCGCAGGCGCGAATGACGGGCGCGAGGGTGATGCAGGAGGTCGCGCTGTGCGGCAAGCCGAAGGTGCCGCCCAGGATATGGCCGATGCGGTGGCTCAGGCCATAGATGACCGATGCAGGCGAGAAGTAGCACTGCCAGGCCGCCAGCTGCAGTTGCAGCAGATCGTCGGGTGTCACCAGTCCCTTGTCCATCGCTTCGCGCGTCGGCATGGCCTGCGGCCACTTCTGCAGGACTGTCAGGAACCGCTCCAGTCCGCTTGCCGCCATGATCGCGTGCGGGTGTTCCTTCGTCACCTTGCGCATGCCCTCCACCGCGTGGTCCATGCCCTTGATGGCCGATGACAGGAGCAGCGCACGCGGCGTGTCGAACACCAGTACCGGGTCGATCACGACCACCTTGGGCACCGTCTCGCGCACCGCGTAGCTGCGCTTGAATTTTTCGGAACCATCCGTCTCGGTGATGCCGAAATAGTGGGAGAACTCGGAACCCGAAAGCGTCGTAGGCAATGCCGCGATGGGAAGGTAGCGGCCCGTCTTTTCATGATGCAGATGGGACACGGCCTTGGCCGCGTCGAGCACTGAACCGCCCCCCAGCGCCACGATCGACTGGGCCCGGGCCTGAAGACAGGCATCGAGTCCGGCCTGCACTGCCACGTCCGGCACATGCGGCGGCAGCGCCATGAAGCTGCCCACGGCCTGCTTCAGGTTGGGCCGCACGCAATCTTCGTAGAGCTTTGTCAGCGGTTCGACGGTGAACACCATCGGCCGATGGATGCCGTGCTCGCCGAGCCGTGCCACTGCGGCTTGCAAGATGTGCTGGCCCCAAAAAATGCCGTCTTGCGGCAAGCAATTCAAATGATTCATCTCGATCGGCCTCGTGAAAGTCAAGGCCGAAAAGATAGGTCCTTCACCCGGAGCTCACAAGCCGCTCTTTGCCGGACGCAGCGTTCGTATTCGTGGACGACAGGGCTTTGCCGCCCGGTCGGTTCACTCGAAGCTGCGGGGGTGGTCGAAAGCCGTGACCACCGGCATTTCCACGGCGAGGAAGTCGACCAGTGAACGCACCGCGGGAAGCAGTCCGGTGCGGAACGGGATCAGCGCCGAGATTCGGGCATCCGCCGCCGACCAGTCGGGCAGGAGTTGCCGCAAGGTTCCGTCCCTCAGCTCCGACCTGCAGATATAGCCCGGGAGCGCAACGATGCCCAGGCTGGCGCATGCCGCCTCCTTGAGCGCGACCATGTTGTTGCTCTGAAAGCACGGGTCGATGGGCATGACGAGTTCTTCGTCGTCCGGCCCCTTCAGCTGCCACTGCTGCGGCCCGTTGCGCACCATCGCGACCGTGGCGTGCTGCGCAAGGTCCGCGGGGCTTTCAGGCACCCCCCTTTGCGCGAGGTAGCCGGGGCTGGCGAACAGGTACCAGGGAACGTTGGCAAGGGCGCGCTGCACCAGCGTGGAGTTCTGCAGCGACGCCGTGTGCCCGCGTATCGCAAGATCGAAGCCTTCGCCCACGATGTCCACATACCGATCGGTCGCAATCTCCACGACGCGCACCTTCGGATACCGGTTCATGAAGACGGGAAGAATCTCGCGAAGAGCGAACTGCGCGATCTCGACCGCCGTGGTCAGCCGGATCACGCCGCTGGGTTCGGCCAGGCGCTGGCGCACTGCTTCTTCGGCAACGTTGGAGCTGTGCAGCATCGCGACCGCGTATTGGTAGAACTCCTTGCCGATGTCGGTCATGCCGAACTGGCGCGACGTTCGGTTGAGGAGCCGTACCCCGAGGTAACCCTCGAGCTCCTGGACGCGGTGGCTCAGTGTCGACTTGGGAAGGCGAAGCGCGGACCCGGCGGCGGTGAAACCTCCGCGGTCGACGACTTGCACGAAATAGAAGACATCCTTCAGGTCCAGCATCGCAATCCTGGTGAGAGAGCAGGGAGGCCGCGCAGCAGCGGCGGCCGCCACCGAGGATAGCGCTGCAACTCCCCGCCCGCTATCCCTGCCTCAGGCCGCTTCGGCCACGGGCTGCGCTGCGCGCAGCGACCGAGCCACCGAGGCGACGCGGCGGCCCTGGTAGGTCGCGACGGCGAGGTCTTCGGCACCGGGCATCACCGAGTCACGGTTGGAGACATGGGTTGCGCCATAGGGCGTACCTGCCGCGAACATTGCCGGATCGGCATAGCCGAGCGGCACGATGATCAAGCCCAGGTGCGCCATTGGGCCGTAGAGCGACAGCAGCGTCGCCTCGTTGCCGCCATGCCTGGAAGAGGTCGAGCCGAAAACCGAGCCGGCCTTGCCGTTCAGCTTGCCCTGGAACCAGAGGCCGCCGAGCGAATCGATGTAGGCCTTGAGTTCGGCGGAAACGGAACCGAAGCGCGTCGGCGTGCCGAAGACGATCGCGTCTGCCCAGTCGGCGTCCGCCTCGGTGGGGGCCTCGTACTTGGCGTTCATTTCGCTGGCCCGCTCGGACCAATCGGGCACCTGGCGCATAACCTCCGGTGCAACGAATTCCCGCGCGCGGCGGAGCCGGACTTCCGCGCCTTCCGCCATTGCGCCCTGTGCGACAGCCTTGGCTAGAAGCTCGGTCGAGCTGTTGCGGGAATAAAAAGCGATGAGGACCTTGGGTTTGGACATGGATTACCTGTGTTGGAAAGCAAAGAAAAAAGTGGATGCCCTGCGCGCTCTCAGACGGCAATAGGCTCCAGTCGCGCAAGGAGTTCGTCCTTGCGCTCGCGCAGCCACGGCGGCAGCTGGAACTCGGCGCCGAAATGGCCGGGTTCTTCGTCGATGGCAAAGCCGATGTCGGTGGTCGCAGCCTCGAACATGACGCCGCCCGGCATCTTGAAATACATCGAACGGAAGTAGTTGCGATTGACCGATTCAGAGGTGTCGATATGCCCCATCGACATCAACTTTTCCTTGATCTGCATTTGCTGATCGACGTTGTCCACCGCAAAGGCGACGTGGTGGATCGTGCCTTCGCCGTAGATTGACGAGCCCTGCAGGCGATCCGGCTCGTGCACGAATTCGACGATGGTTCCAGGCTTGCCGTCGGCGGTTTCAAAGCGGTGGTGGGGGCCGGATTGGCCGGCGTAGTGGAAGTCCAGCGCTTCTTTCATGAAGATGATCGATTCATCGACCTCGCGCAAAGACAGCGTGATGCTGTGAACGCCGCGAATCGCGAACTGCGCCGGAATGTCGTCCGCAGTACAGGGCGGGCGCGTGTCCTTCCCGGAGGCCACCAAGTCGAACTCGATGCCGCAGGGGTGCTGGAAGCGCTGGCGCTGCTCTTCGAAGCGTTCGACGACGGCATCGTCGAAAATCACGCCGCGGGCACTGAAGCGTTCGCGCCAGAAATCCAGCGAACCCGCCGGCACCGAGTAGTTGATGACCTTGATCTGGCCGGAGCCGCGGCGTCCCTTGACGCCCTTCTGCTTGAAGGGAAACGAGGTGACCAGCGTACCGGCGTCGCCCTGTGCGTTGCCGTAGTAGAGGTGATAGACCGGCTCCTCGCCGTCCAGCAGTACCGTTTTCTTGACCAAGCTCTGTCCGAGCAGCTTGACGTAGAAGTCCACGTCTTCCTGTGCGCCGCTGACGCACGCGGTCAGGTGATGAAAGCCCTTGATGATCGACATGTGAGTGCCCTTGTGTGAATGCAGTTGGTAGTGGCTAGTGGGTGAACGAGGCGAATTGCTCGACCGGCGTTTTCTGCAGGGTCATGCAGTTCTCCGGCAAGCCGTTGTTGGCCCAGCCCATCGACATGCCGGCAATCACCATCTCGTCTTGTGGAATGCCCAGCTCCGCGCGCAGCACATGGTGTTGCAGCGACCAGATCTGCTGGGGGCAGGTGTCCAGGCCCCGGCCCTTGGCGGCCAGCATGATGTTCTGAAGAAAGCATCCATAGCAGAGAAAGCTGGCCCATTCGAGACGGCGGTCCATCGTGAAGATGATCCCGACCGGCGCATCGAAGAACAGGAACTGGCGCTCCACGTCGCGCAGGCGCCCGGTCTTATCGCTGCGGTGCACGCCTTGTGCATCGCCGAGCTGGCCGCGAAAGGTGTTGAAGCGGCTCGCGTACGGGTCATGCAGCGGCTGGGGAAAGAAGGGGTATTCCGGCGCCAGCGTCGCATGGTTGGCACGAAACTCCGCAACTGCTGCCTTGGTCACGCGGTCGCGCGCTTCGCCGGTCACGACATAGCAGCGCCACGGCTGTGTGTTGCTGGAGCTGGGGGCATGGCTCGCGGTCGACAGGATGTCTTTCACCGTGTCGAGCGGAACAGGCCGCTCCAGAAAGCCGCGCTTGCTGCGCCGCTCGCGGATGAGGTCGTCGATGGCCGGTGTTGCATTCATTTCCAGAATCTCCATCAGTAGGTTGGCTGACATGGTCGTCTCCGAAAGTTTGGGTTTGTTGTGAACTGGATGCCGCGAGGTCGAGGGAAATCGTAGGTGCGCCCCGGACGCCTGAGAAGACCTTGCTTCTTGCACGCTCGGTCCGGGAATCGCGAACGATCGGGGTCTTCATGTCCCTTGCCTGCTCATGTGCGGGCACACGGGCGGCGGGTTTCCGATGAAGGTGCGCGACGACCAAAGCTCGGGAAACGGAATCTCTTCCATCGTTGGTGCGAGCCATGCGACGCCCTCGGTACCGAAGTAGGCAGGCCGCGCGCCGAAGGTCCGCCGCGTAGCCATCAGGTGCCGGAATTTCCAGTTGCAGAAGCCCTGGGCAATGTCGGCCAGGGTCTCGCCGAGCTGCTGGAGTTCGACGTTTGCGTCGGGGTCGGCGTAGATCTGGCGCCAGACCTGCTCGACTTCCTTGCTGGGGTTGTAGGGAGCGCTCAGATCGCGCGCGAGCACCTCCGCCGGCACGTTCATTCCCTGGCGCCGGAGAAACGCAAGCACGTCGTCATAGAGGCTGGGTTCGGCGAGCGCCTTGCCGAGCTGTTCCCGGCGATGGGGCTGAGGCTCGAAGTGCTGCAGGTGCTCTGCCTGCTTGATGCCGAGCAGGTAGACCATGTGCCGATAGGTCCACCCCTGCAGCGCTGTGTCCTTGCCGTGCGTGGCGACGGCGCGCGAAAGTATCGCGAGCAGGTCGTTCGGCGTCATCCAGTCGATCGAACGCCAGATGGCGTCCAGCGGCGCGTGGTGCGCAACGACTCGCAGCAGCGTGCGCCAGGCCTGCGGCAGGTTGTCCGCACGCAGGAATGCCTGGGCCGACTGGATCTCCTTGATGATGAGCATCCAGTAGAGCTCCGACACCTGCACGTGAACGATCCAGGCCTGCTCTCCGGGATGGTCGCTGACGGTGCGCTGCAGCGAGTGCAACGTGTCGGTCTGCATCCACGCGCTGTAGGGCGTCTGGCCAGTTGGAGGACGTTCGATGGTGCCAAGGGTTGGGGTGTCGCTCATGGTGTGCTCCTGGTAGTGGGATATGTCTATGCGCCGTCGTGCAATAGGCATTCAATCTGCCGTGCGATCTGCAGAAGGGCGCCGTCGAAGCCCGGCTTCGCCACGATCTGCAGCCCGGCGGGCAACCGGCCGTCGCGTACGACGAGGGGAATCGAGATGGCGGGGAATCCCGCGACGTTGAATGGCGCCGTGTAGGTCATCAGCGCCTCGCGCACGGTGCCCGACCAATGGCCGATGTCGATCGATGACTGGCCCACATGAGGTGCGGTACAGGGGCAGGTCGGCAACACGAGATAGTCGACCGCAGACATCGCGTCATGCAGCCGGGCGGTGAAGTCGCGCCGCGTCTGCTGTGCGCGTGCGTAGTCGCCCAGCGTCATGGTCCTGGCGCGTTCCAGCCTGTCGATGGTCTCCCGGCCGTAGTAGGCTGCGATGCGATCGGCGTCGTTGCGCCGGAAGTGCTCGACGCCGCCTTCGGTGAGGACGATGTACGCAAAGGCCTCGAAGACACCAACGAACAGTCCAGGCTCATCGAGCGTCGTGCTGGCAAAGGACTTTGCGAGTGTTGCGACGGCGGCGTCGAACGCGACTGCGACTTCGGCATCCAGCGGTACAGGCGCAATGTCGCGCACCACTCCGAAGCGCACGGATGCTGGCGCGGTGCGATCCGGCATGTCGATGCGGAAGGCGCCCGCGAGCATCGCGACGTCGTCGACCGTTGCGCCAAGGAAGCCGGGATGGTCCAGCGTCGGCGCCAATGGAAAGATGCCGCGCGTGGGCAATGCACCGAAGCTCGGCTTGAAGCCAACAACTCCGCACAGCGCCGCCGGTATCCGTACCGATCCGCCGGTGTCGGTGCCGAGGCCCGCCGCCAAGGCTCTGCAGGCGATGGCCGCGGCGGCTCCGCCGCTGGAGCCGCCGGGAATGCGCGTGCGGTCCAGCGGGTTCAACGCGTCGCCGAAGGTGGCACTGGCCGTGGTCACGCCCCATGCAAATTCATGCGTGGTCGTCTTTCCGATAGGAATGGCGCCTTGCGCGATCAACGCGCTCACGACGTCGGCGTCGACGGTCGGAAGGTGCCCCAGATAGGCTGCCGAGCCGTAGCTGGTCTCGATGCCCTGGGTGTCGATCAGGTCCTTGACGCCGATGGCCATCCCCTCCAGCGCGCGTTGCCGGCCTTGCGCATAGCGTCGTTCGCTTTCCGCCGCGGCGCTGAGCGCACCGTCGCGGTCGATGGCGGCGAACGCGTGCAACTCGCGCTTGCTGGCTTCGGCCGCGTCGAGCGCCTGCCCGATCAGGCCGGAGACCGTGACGCGTCCCCCGGCAAGGGCTTCGAGCGCGAGGCGAAGACCGGGTGCGCGAGGAACCGCGCTGGGCGGGTGGCTAACGGCGTTCAAGCGCAGTTCGCCATGGCGTCCATGTAGCGGGAATGCGGCAGCGAATCGAGCGACGCCTGGATGGCTTCCTTGCACAAGGAGGGCCGCCTCGCCAGCAGGTCGAAATAGCGGGTGACGCGAGGCAGCGCGTCCCACATCGATGCCAACCCGAGATAGTTCAGGCGCACGAGGTTCACGCCCCAGAACACGTCCGCGAGCGAGAAGGCGTGTCCATTGGTGTAGGCGAAAGAGCCCGCGGCCAGGTCGCGCTCCAGATCGTTCAGCAGTTGCCCTGTCTTCCGGCGCGCAGCACGCTGAAACTCCGGATCGCGGCACACCTTCTTGCCGCCGCTTTCCTTCACGATCTTGGCGCGGTAGGCCGCTACCAGCTCGGGCTCACCGGCGTTGTCGGACACCAGACGCCGAAGCACCATGACCTTGTAGTCATAGACGGTCTGCATCGATGCCTTAAGCGCTTCGGGCCGCAGATCCGCATCCGGATGAAAGCCGTAGAGCAGGGCGCCATTGGGAACCCGGTCGACGATGTCGACCTGGCGCATTACCTCGGCGCGTGCATCGGGCGCCTCGGGAATGAGTTGGGTCGGCTCGCGCGACAAGCCATCGAGGTAGATGCAGATGCGCTTCGAATCGGCAATCACACGGCCGGCCTCGTGGTCGACGAGCAGTGGCACGACGCAGGGGTCGAAGCCCTCCGTCTCGACCGAGGTCCGTCCGCTGTAACCGCTGATGAATTCCGGGTTCAACTCTCGCGCGGCGACCAGGCGCAAGCGGATGTAGGCGGGGCTGTAATGTTCGGCCGGAACCAACCCGTCGCTTGCCATGGTGCTCAGGATCAGCATGTCGTTGGAGCGATATGAAAACGCTTTCTCATGCAGCACCGTGCGCACCTTCTGCGAGCACAGCGAACTCGCCGCATGAAAGAGGTCGAACCTGGGTTCCGCCCGTCCGCCCACGATGGCGATGCGGGTGGGGTCCGCAATGGCGGCGCGCGCGGCGGCGGTCATCTCGATCAGGGAAGCACGACTCGTCATCACATTCCTCATCAGCCTGCACGGCAGGCACATCAACCAACAATCAATGAGCGGGTTTGCGTCCGATCCGGTTCAGGATGAACGCAGGCAAATCGTAGGGAGCCCACTGGGGGTTGAGAAGGCGTCGGAGCTCGGACGCACGGTCCCGGAATTTCGAACGATCGATGGCGTGGCGATCGCGGGCGCCGCAGCCATGGCGGTTGCCACGGCCGTCACACTCGAAGCTCGATGCAGGCGCGTCTCAGGCGTCGGCCGCAGGGCCGTCTTCGGGAATCAGGCGCACCCAGCCGCGCTGCTCCTGCACGCGCACCAGCCAATCGCGGATGCCGGCGAAGCGCGCCATGTCGTAGCCGCCTTGCCCGGCCAACGCAACATAGGCCGAGAGTGCGAGGTCTGCGATGGTGTAGCTCTCGCCAACGAGCCATGTGTGCGAGAGCAGCCAATGGTCCAGCTTTTCGAGGCCTGGGTATCCCTCGGCATGCAGCCGTTCGATGTCTTGCTTCTTCGCATGGGCAAGGCCGCGCAAGTGGAGCACGCGCGGGATGGCGATGGCTTTCTGGAGGTCGGCCTGCTCAAAGAAAAGCCAACCCATGACCTCGGCCCGGAGGTACAGGTCGTCGGGCAAATAGGGCGTGCCCTCGGCCAGATGCAGCAGGATTGCGCCCGACTCGACAATCGGACGACCGTCCAGCACGAGAACCGGCACGCGAGCGAACCGGCTGATCTGGAGAAATGAAGGTTCGCGGGTCTCGCCTTTCTGCAGGTCCAGCGTGATGCGTTCGTAAGCCAACCCCAACTGGCTCAGGAGGATGCGGATCTTCCATGAGTTGCCCGATAGACGACTGTCATAGAGACGCAGCATGGTTGACTCCATCAAGTGAGGCCCGCAGGACCGGAATGTCGGCTCCGACCCTGCAGACTTGCCGCTGCGGCGATGCCGCCTTCGGGCCGTCCGCCGATTTTCCCCGTAGAAAGCAGTTGCTGTCGACGGCGCGCGGGAGCCTCAACTGCCTTGCAGATGTCGTGCCAGGAAGCTGGCGGTCCTGCCGTTGGCCAGCGCGGCTGCTTCGGCGTCGTAGCTCATGCCGCCATGGCGTGCAAAGGCGTGGCCGCAACCGGGGTAGCTGTAGGCTTGCACTTGGGGATGGTCCGCCAGGGCGGACGAAATTTTCCGCTGGGCATCGACCGGGATGTATTCGTCTTTTTCCGCGAGATGAACGATGAGCGGGCTTGCGATGCGGCTCGCCTCCTCGGCGTACTTGTCCGCGTCGCCCGGGTAGTAGGCCACCACCGCGTCGGCGCCGGCACGCGCGGCGGTGAGGAAGGCCAGCAGGCCACCGAGGCAGTAGCCGACGACACCGACCCTGCCCGTGGCACCCGCCATGCCGCGGGCGGCCTCGACGGCAGCGGCGATGTCGTTCAGACCGGTATCGATGTCGAAGGCGTTGTAAAGCGTCAAGGCGCGCGCGCGTTCAGCCTCCGTCCGGTCGGAGAGTTCGAGGCCCGGTGCGATCCGCCAGAACAGGTCGGGGCAGACAGCCAGGTAGCCCTGCGCAGCGAGTTCATCGCACGACTGGCGCATGTCGGCATTGACGCCGAAGACTTCGTGGACGACGACGATGGCCGGCGCGGGGAGCTTCTGCGGACGTGCGACGTACGCGGGAAAGCTCCCACCGGAGGTCGTGATTTGAAGTGGGTCGTGCATTTTTCCCTGCGAGCCTGCTCAGGCGTTGAGCCAGAAGGCAATGTTGCGAACGTACTGTTTGGTCGAGCGAAGCGCCTCCGAGAACCGGACGATTCCGTCCCCTGCGGGCTCCGTCACGAAGGAAGGACAGCCCGCCGACGGGTCCCAGTTGTAGTCCGCAAAGTGATGAAAGGTCGATTGGGCGATGGCCCTGCCGCCCTGTTCGGAGCGCTCGAACGCGACGGCGATGTTGTAGCGCCTGCCGGAGATGGAGCTCTGTCCTTCCATCACGACCCGGCAACTCGAATCCCCCGGGGGTACGCTGACCGTGCCTTCATGCGGATGCGCAGGCAGGTACTGGATCACCCCGGTGGCCGAGCGCCTGTCGCGCATCACCGGGTGGATGCTGCCGACCGAGCGGATGCGCTGGTAGTCGCCGTTGGCGCCCGAGTGGTAATTGGGCCACGAGATGTGACCCGAGAAAGGGTTGTCGACACTTTGGCGGCCCGCATCGGGCTCGCAGTTGCGGCTATGGAAGTGATGCGCGGCGCCGATCCCGCTCAGGTTGCAGATCGAACTGCCCAGGTCCATGTGGTCGCGCGTGACCATGAGGCCGCCGCCGCGATGCCGGAACCGGCTGATGCTCGCGCAATCCTCCGGCGTCAGGCCATCGCCTGTGTCGACGGCAAAGAGCCAGAGCTGGTCGAAGTCCGATTCGTCCAGCGTGGACAGCACGGGGTCGGGGTTCGAGCGCGGCGCGCGGTCGCGCGCCGTTACGCGGAACGCAGGCCGACCCTCGTCGTCCTGTAACTGAGAGAGAAACGAACCGAGCTGACTGAAGCGTGAAATGTTCCAGTCGTCCGGGTCTCCTTCGATCGTGGTTTGCAGCAATAGATTCAGCATGGTGCAAGGTCGGGGTCGGTCGGTCCTGTTTGCGGTTCAGCTTTTCAGGAATGCGAGCAGGTCCGCATTGATCTTGTCTTGCGACGTGGTGGTGAGCCCGTGTGGCGCGCCGGGGTAGTAGATCGCCTTGGCGCCCTTGACGAGCTGCGCGGCCTTTTTCCCCGAATGCTGGATGGGAACGATCTGGTCGTCCTCGCCGTGCATGACGAGTGTGGGCACGTTGATCTTCTTCAGGTCTTCGGTGAAGTCGGTCTCGGAGAAGGCCTTGATGCACTCATAGGCGTTCTTCTGGCCGCTCTGCATGGCCCAGAGCCAGAACTGGTCGAGCACGCCCTGCGACACTTTCGCCCCCTGGCGGTTGGCGCCGTAGAACGGAATGGCGAAGTCCTTGTAGAACTGCGAGCGGTCGCCGGCCAAGCCGGCGCGGAGGCCGTCGAACACTTCGATCGGCAGGCCTTCCGGATTCGCCGGAGACTTCACCATGATCGGCGGCACCGCGCCGATGAGCACGGCCTTGGCCACGCGCTGGCTGCCGTGACGGGTGATGTAGCGCACCACCTCGCCGCCGCCGGTGGAGTGGCCGACCATCGTGACCTTCTTCAGATCGAGTGCGTTGAATAGCACCGCCAGGTCGTCGGCGTAGCCGTTCATGTCGTTGCCCGACGACGACTGGGTCGAGCGGCCATGCCCGCGCCGGTCGTGTGCGATGACGCGGAAGCCGTTGCGGGCCAGGAAATGCATCTGTCCGTCCCATGCGTCGGCGTTGAGCGGCCAGCCGTGGGAGAAGGTGACAACGGGGCCGTCGCCCCAGTCCTTGTAGTAGATCTGCGTGCCATCCGGGGTGGTGATGGTGCTGCTCGTCATGGAAGGGCTCCGCGATGCCGTCGAACGGTTGCGGGTTGCTGCGCCGGCAGTGTCTTGCATGCCGAACGCGAGGGTTCCGGTGGCAACGGCGGCGCCTGTTGCGATCAGGTGTCGGCGCGAAGGATTCTGTGTGGTGTTCATGGTTTCTTGCGGTTGAAATTAAAACGGCGGGCCACGGTGCGCGAGTGCTGCGGAAGAGGCCGTGGAACGGTTCAGATGCTAGGTTTGGCCAGGGCGCGGGGGTAGGCCCGCGCAGGGACTCACGCTGTTGTCGCGTCGGCACCAATACCGGTGCCGGCCTGCGGCTTCGAGCCGAGATTGGAGAGGCAGTCCAGGTCTGCGGCCCGGATCTTCAGCGTCATGAAGTCGATGAACACGCGCATGCGCGAAGGCAGGTGCTGGCGGCTCAGGTAGCAGATGTAATGGCCACTGTCGTCGGGTGCGTACTGGGTCAGGCACGAGACCAGCGCGCCCGTTCTCAGCGACTCGCAGGCCATGTATCCCGGCAACTGGGCGATGCCATGGCCGTCGAGCACGGCCTGCAGCACCAGGTCCGCGTCGTTGTAGGTGAGCTTGGCCTGTGGCACGAGCTTGCGTGGCTGGCCTGCGACCTTGAACTCCCATTCGAAGATGCGACCGGATGAAAAGCGGAAGTTGATGCACTCGTGCTGGGCCAGCGCTTCCACCGTGGCGGGCAGCCCATGGGCTTCCTGGTAGGCGGGGGAGGCGCACAGCAGCAACTGCATGGGGATGATCTGCTTGGCGATGATCTGGGCGTCTTCCATGCGGCCATTACGAAATGCGATGTCCACCCGGTCCGAGGTGAAGTCGGTCGGCTTGTCGTTCAGCAGCAGGTCGATGGTGACGTCCGGGTAGGCGGCGCGAAATTCACCGAGCAGGGGGGCGACAACCCGGCGGCCGAATCCGACTGCCGCGCTGATGCGCAGATGTCCGCGCGGCGGACCCTGGCGCAGGTCGCGCATTTCTTCCACGGCCTGGACGATCCGGTCGACCCCGGTGTGGCAGTTGGCATAGAAGAGGTCGCCTTCGCGTGTGAGCGTGGTGCTTCGGGTGGTGCGCAGGAAGAGCCGGACGTTCAACTGGTCTTCCAGCTTCTGGACGCTGCGGCTCACGGCGGAGCGGCCGATACCCAAGCGGTCGGCGGCCCGGGCGAAGCTGCCCTCCGTGACCACGGCAATGAAGGCGACCACCCCCGCATAGCTGGTGGCGAAGCTGGAGGCCAGCGGGTCCGCGCGCGGCGCAAGAGGAGTGGAGGGGGGCGTAGGGAGGGCAGAGGTTGTCATGAGGCGGCTTCTCTGTTCGAGGGATCAGGCGTCCTGAATCCCCCATGAAAGCGAAGCGGCCACTCTGCGCGCAAAGCACTGCCGGGGCCAGTTAAGCCCTGTCAAGGTTTGTTATGGGCCGGCCATCCGGCACTGTGCGGCGCGCCTGATGCGGCGCGGAGTCTTTCAGTTCCGGGAGATCTCGTTGCGCAGCGCGCGGGCTTGCGCAAAGCCGGGGTGCTCGCCGCGAGGTGCCGCGCGCCCGCAGACTTCGTCCAGCAGTTCGATGGCGGCCTTCGCCTTGCCCAGGCGAGCCCACAGCCTGGCGGTGCTGGCCGCCGCACGAAACTCCCACCCCAACGCGCCTTGCTGCCTGGCGGTGTCGATGGCACGCCGGTAGAACGCCTCGGCTTCATCGTCGAGACCGCGCTGCTCGCAACGCCGGCCCGCAGCGCGCCAGGTCTCCGCTGCGCTCCATTGCCCGTGCCCGGCGCCGGCCCGCGCGATCGTCTCGTCGTCGATCCAGTCGGCGCAGAAGGTCACGAGCATCTCCTTGCGTGGCGCGTCGAAGTCGTCGAGTTGCTGCGCGACCTGGCGGATATGTCGGCCCGGGTCTTCCGCGGTGCGCGCCTGCAGGCCCAGCGCATAGCAGTGCGCCCACTGGTGCCAGTACACCAGGCCTCGGCGCTGGGCCTCGTCCAGCAGCATGCGAACCCATTTGCGTGCCAGTTCGAGCTCGCCTGACCACAGGGCGACGGGGCATGTGCCGAAGAGTGCGAAGCACAGCGACAGCGCATTGCCTCCTGCCTCGGCAAGAGCCACCGCACGGGTGGCGGTGGCCATGGCCTTCGCCGCATCGCCCTGGAGCCAGAGCGTTCGGGCCAGCAAGGCGTTCGATGCGACGGCGGCATCGACCTGGAACAGGTTGACCGGCGTCTGGCGCACGCTGCCGCCGACAAGGATCGCCGCTTCGGCGCCCGCACTCGCGGCGGAAAAATTGCCGCAGAAGTGGCTCGCCAGCGCGGTCATCCGATAGGCCAGGTTGAGAGCGGCGGCGTCCGCCGTCGATTGCGCGAACTCGAACAGCACTTGCGAGTGGTGCAGCGCGGCAGCGTACTCGCCGCGAATCGCATGCAGCACGCAAATGCCCCAGCGGGCCTGAAGCTCCAGCACGACCGACCCGGCCGAAATGGCGACAGCAAGCGCCCGATCGTAGGCGGCGCCCATTTCGGGCACCGGTCCCCGGGTGTGCCATAGCGCGTTGCCCAGTGCGATCTGCAGCCAGGCCTCTGTCTCTGTGTCCGTGCCCGGCTGTTGCGCGAGACAGGCGAGCGCGGCGATGACCCGATCGCGGTACTCCTCCACCTGGGAGACGTGAAACCACAAAGGCGCCGAGGCGATGGTGAGCGCGGCGCCGGTCTCCCAGTCGTCCTGCTGCGCCAGGCAGGCGTCAAGCGCGCTGCGCACGTCGTCCAACCGGTGCGCGTAGCGCGCGTTCCAGGCCTGCACGGTGAGTTCGCCTGAATCCGATGCCGCGGTGCTCATCAGCTCGCGCATGAAATGCGCATGGCGTCGCCGCAGCGCCGGGCCTTCATCGGTTTGCGCCAAGCGTGCGGCGGCGTAGCTTCGCGTCGTTTCGAGCAGCCGGTAGGGCGCGATGGCGTCGCTGTTGTCGAACGACACCAGCGACTTGTTGGCCAGCGAAATCAGTGCATCGAACGCTACTTCGGGGTCCATGTCCGCCTGGGTGACGCTCAGCGCCGACTCGACATCGAAACGCCCGCGGAACACGGAGAGCCGGCGAAAAAGCCGCAGTTCCGCGTCGTCCAGCAGCGCGATGCTCCAGTCCAGCGCCGCCGCGAGGGTGCTGTGCCGAGGCACAGCAGCCCTGCTGCCTGCGGAGTAAAGCCGCATGTGATCATTCAGCCTGAATGCAAGATCGCCGACTGGCTGCACGCCCAGGCGTGCGGCCACCAGTTCGATGGCCAGTGGGACGCCGTCCACCTGCCGTGCGATGGCCGCGAGCAATGGGCCGTCGGAGTCGTCGAACGCGCGAGCACCCACGGCCTTTGCACGCTCGACCAGGAGTTCGACCGCGGGCGATGCCATTGCTTCGGCGAGGTCGGCGCAATCCGCGCCGGGCACCGCGAGCGGCGACAACCGCTCGACGTGTTCTCCCTCGATTCGAATGGCCTCCCGGCTGGTTGCCAGGATGCGCAAGCCGGGCAGGGCGGCGAGCAGATCGGTGACCAGCAGTGCCAGCGCGTCCAGCATGTGCTCGCAGTTGTCGATCAGCAGGAGCACATCGCGGTCCGCCAGCCGCTGGAGGATGGCCTGCGTCGTGTCGGTGGTGTCCGCCGGTGCGCCAAGCGAGCGCGCGACCGTGCTTGCCACATGAGCCGGCGAGACCAGAGGCGAGAGGTCGACAAAGGCCAGCTGCATGGCCGTGCGTTCCGCATGGCATTCGGCCGCGCGGATCGCGGCGCGGGTCTTCCCGATGCCGCCGGTGCCGACGATGGTGACCAGCCGGCATGTGGCGAGCGCCGCCAGCACGCGCTCCATGTCGGCGTCGCGGCCAACGAGCCGCGTCAGGCGCTCCGGCAGCTTGGCGAAGGAGGCCGCGGGAAGGGCCGACGCGAGGGGCCGGTCTTCGGCCGGCATGCCGACCTGCTCGCGGAAAACCGTTCCATTGAACCGATAGCCGCGCAGCGGGATGTTCGAGATCCATTCCTTGCAGTTGTCCCCGTCTTGAGGGTCGCCCAAGGCCTTCCGTAGCGCGGAGATGTGGACCCGGACACTGGACTCCTCGACCACCACGCCGGCCCAGACCGTGGCGAGCAGTTCGTCCTTGCCCACGACTTCGCCCACGCGCCTGAGCAGTTGCAGCAGCAGCTCGAACGAGCGGGAGCCCAGGCGCACGCTTTGCCCGAGCCTTTCGAGGCGGCGCTGGGCCTCCCAAAGGATGAACGCGCCGAATCGCCAGCGGACCTCACCTGGTCCCTGTGCGGCGCCGGCATGCGCTTCCGATGAAATCAGGCGAGCTGTGATGTCGTACATGTCACCCACTCGACGGGTCCAGTAAAAAATGAAGGCCGCAACCATTCGGGTTGCGCGATGCGGGAGAAGAACTGCCTGCCGGTCGGAAGACTCGCCCCTTTGAGATGCAAGACGGCCCGACCTGGGTTTTTGTGACAGGGATCTCGATCTGCGCCTTGCATGCGCAGCGCCGCCGCTGTCGGCGATGCCGGTTATTGGATGCGATACAGGGCCATTCAGGAACCCGGCTCGCGTGAACGAAGAGTCCGCAGATCGCGAACGATGCTTCGCCAGCGGCGCTCGGCGATTGGTGTTTGTGCGGCAACACCGTGCGCTACCGCAGCGGGCTTCTGGCGCGGAATGCGGCTGCCTACGATCGGTTGCGTCGCGAGAGCCAAAGAACAACTTCGTTCATCACCGGGCCCCCTGTCGCGATGAATCCGGGGTGGCCGCATCAAGAAGCACGGATTCCTCGTGGAGCTTTATCACACCGGGGTGGCGCAAGCAGCCCTTCAGACCCCGCGCGACATTCGCGCTGCAACGAACTTGCGCTGCGCGACCCGAGACAGGGCACTGGCCGTCATCTCGCACGAACTCAGGCAGCCCCTGAGCATCATTCAGATGAACATCAGCCTGCTCCAGCGCCTGCCCGCGTCCGCGGTGCCCTTGCAACTGCAAGGCATCGCCGAGGCGATGCAGCGCGCCATCGAAAGCCAGAAGCGGCTTATTGACGACCTGCTCGATTTCTCGCGCGTACGAACCGGCAAGCTGGCGCTGCGCCGCACCGAGGTCGACTTCGGCGCGCTTGCGCTCGGCCTTGTCGCCGCGTTCGATGCGCGCTGGCCTTCGGGGCGCATCCGTGCGCAGATGCAGGCGGACTATCCGTTGATCTGCCATGCCGATGCGGTGCGGCTGGAGCAGATCGTCGGCAACCTGCTGGACAACGCAATCAAGTTCTCGCCGGCCGGCGCGGAGATTCGGGTACGCCTTTCCTCGGAGGACGGCTTTGCACGGTTCGAGGTGGCTGACAGCGGCTGCGGCATAGCGCACGAGTTTCTGCCGCATGTCTTCGGCCTGTTCAGCCAGGGCGGCAGCGGGGAGGGCGGCTCGCGCGGTGGGCTGGGCATCGGCCTCGCGCTGGTTCACGGTCTTGCGGTGGCTCACGGCGGTTTCGTGAAGGCGACCTCGGCCGGACCGGGCCGCGGCGCCGAGTTCAACGTATGGCTTCCTCTTCATCGTCGCGCCTGAGGGTGCGCTGCGCATTGATGCCGGGCATGCAACACGGAAGTACCTGCTGCATGCCTACCGCAACCGAGATGCGAAACCTAGCATTCGAACCGTACCGCGATGTTCGCGAACCGGAGCCCAGCCGTCCTGAGGCCGGGCCTTGGCGCCCTGGAGGAATCACCATGACGCAGCGCATTCAATCCCTCGCGCAATCGGGCGCACCACGCCGCACCCTCAAGGGACGCGAGCAGGCCCTGCAGGCGGCCGCCGACGCCGCGCCGCGAGGTGCGATGGACCGCGTCTTTAGCGCGGGATACATGACCGTCTCGCTGCTGGCCATTGCGGCGGCCGGTGCGATCGCAGGCGGTGAAGCGGCCAACGCAGAGCTCCGCTTTGCCACCGTGGCCACCGGTGCGACGCCGCTTGTGCAAGACACCTGCTCTGCAGGCGGTGTCCCGCGCGCCCAGCCGATGGCGCAGGCGTGCGCGAGCACCCCTTTGCGATGCATCCCGCACGGGGTGCGAAATTTTCAAGTCAGACCATTTATTCATCAAAGGAAATCAGCATGAAAAATCTCCCCAGTCTCGTACGCGCATTCACCGCCCTCGGCATCGCGGCGCTGCACCTCTCGGCGCCTGCGAGCGCGGCCACTTCGGGCGAGCCGCTGGCAAGGCCCACCGTCGTCCTGGTTCACGGCGCGTTCGCCGAATCGGCCAGCTGGAACGACGTGGCGCGCGACCTTCGTGCGCGCAGCTTTCCCGTTGTCGCGGCCGCCAATCCGTTGCGCGGCGTGAAGTCCGACGCGGACTATGTGGCGGCCATCGTGGGTTCGATCCCGGGGCCGGTCGTGCTGGTGGGCCATTCGTACGGAGGCTCGGTGATTTCCGCCGCGGCGGTTGGAAAGCCCAATGTCCAGGCGCTGGTCTTCGTTGCGGCGTTCGCTCCTGAGGTGGGCGAATCGGCCGCCGACCTGTCGGGCAAGTTTCCCGGCAGCACGCTCGGGCCTGCGCTGGCCGCGCCGGTGCTCCTTCCTGACGGCGCCAAGGACCTCTACATCCAACAGGACAAGTTCGCCAAGCAATTCGCCGACGATGTTGCACCGGCGCTTGCCCACCTGATGGCTGTGTCGCAGCGCCCCATCACCGAGAGCGCGCTGGGCGAGCCGGCGCCTGCCTCCGCGTGGAAGAACCTTCCCTCCTGGTTCATCTACGGCGATCGCGACAAGAACATCCCGCCTGCCGTGCAGGCTTTCATGGCCGAGCGCGCGAAGTCGATGAAGACGGTCGTGGTCAAGGGCGCTTCGCACGTGGTCATGATCTCGCGGCCGAAGCTCGTGGCCCGGATGATCGCGGAGGCCGCTGACGCGGTCGCGACGGCAAAGCCCTGAGTTGCGCCTCCTCGCGTTCCGACGCCCTGCACCCCATGAAGATCTCGCTGCCTCCTCGCGGCGTCTGGCTGGAATGGATCAAGAACGTTGCCTGTGCCGTGGCCGTGACAGGCGCGGCCGGTGCCGGCGCGGTGATTGCCGCCTCCGAGTCGCTGCGGCCCACGCCAGGGAATGCCATCGTCGTGCTCTGCGGCGCCATCGGACGTTGCAGGGGCGCGGTGAATCCGGCGACACCCGTTCCCGAGGGAGCGGTAGTGCAGTCCCTGGCGCATCCAGCACCTTAACAAGGCTTGACACGGCTTAACTGGCAACGGTTTTGCCGAATGAGCAGACTTCCACCCATGACTCCCAGAAGGACTTGAGCCCATGACCGCGCCGACCCAGGCCAGGCAGATCCATGTGGCAGTCGCACATCGCGACCCCTACGTAGCCGCCGGTATCGCATCGCTGCTGCGCTCCCGCGCCGACTTCGTCGTTCAATCCGGTTTTTCCAACGCCGACATCGAGAATGGCGACGACACCGTCGACGTGCTCGTCACGGACTACGCAACCGGCGTTCACAAGGCGACGGTTGTCCCGCCCGGCCGGGGCGGGCCCGCATCGAGACCTTTCCTCGTGGTCACGGACCAGAGCACCGGGTGGCAGATACGCCGCGCCGTGGACGCCGGCGTGCGCGGCTACCTTCTGCACGATTGCTCTGCCGAGGAACTGTCGGATGCGGTGCGCTGCGTTGCAGCGGGCCGCAGGTATCTCTCTTGCCCGGTGGCCGACCAGTTGCTGGACAACCTCTCGTCTGCCGCGCCAACCGCCCGCGAACTCGAAGTGCTCCAGCTCATGGCGGAGGGCTTGGCCAACAAGGACATCGGGCGGCGACTCGACATAGGTGAAGGCACCGTCAAGGCCCATGTGAAGGCGATTTTGCGCAAGCTCCGAAAGCCGACGCGAGTTGCCGCGATCAGCGAAGCCTTTCGCCGAGGACTGCTTCTGGAGGCATCGCCATGACCGGTTCCCTCGATCTGCACGTGCGTGTGTGCCACGGCGACCCGCTCGCCATGGCCGGTCTCGTCTCTCTCCTCGGCCAGGAACCCGGCTTCCACCTGCAGGCGGGGGAGGGGCCCGACGAGGCCATCGTGGACGTGGTGGTGGCGGATCACGCCCGCGCGCTGAGCCTGCTCGCTTCGGCTCAGCCACTGGATTTGCCAGGCGGAGCCGGCGGCTTTCGCGTGCCGTGCATCGTCGTATTGACCCGGCGATCCAAGGAGGGGGAGGTCATGCAGGCGATCGCCAGCGGGGTGCACGGCTATGTGTGCCAGGACGCGAATCCGGTCGAGCTGATGGATGCCATCCGCTGCGCCGCTCGAGGAGGCTCCGTCTATCTCTGCAAGCGCACGAAGACGCTTCTCAGACATGACGCGCCGCGCACAGGCTTCACCGCCCGGGAGGAAGACGTGCTGCGTTTCCTCGTGAAAGGCGATTGCAACAAGGGAATCGCCCGCAAGCTGGGCATTTCCGCCAGTACCGTCAAGACACACGTCTCCAGGATCTGCGAGAAGCTGCATGTCGGCTCGAGAGCGCAAGTGGCCGTCACGGCGAAGCAGCGCGGGCTGGTCCGTGTCTGAGATCCGCCGGTGGCGCTTCGGCGCCTTCGCGCTGTGGGAAGCCGAGCCCAGGCTCGAACGCGACGGGCAGCCCGTGCGGCTCGGATCGCGCGCACTCGGCCTGCTGGCTGCGCTCGTGGGCCGCGCCGGCGAAGTGATCAGCAAGGATGAGCTGCTCGCGGCGGTTTGGCCGGACACGGTGGTCGAGGAAGCGAGCGTTCGGGTCCATATGTCGATCCTGCGCAAGGCCCTGGGGCCGCCCGGCGCGCAGGACGGGTGCCTGGAATGGATCGCCAACATTCCGCTGCGAGGCTATCGCTTTCTGGGGCGGGTGCGCTGCGAATTCGTGCCGTCCGCTGCCGCCGCACAAGCGGCGCATGCATCCCTGCGGGATGCTCCCGCCGGCTTGCCCGCGCGCTTCTCCAGTCTCGTGGGGCGCGAGGTGGAGGTCGAGCGCCTGCTCGGCATGCTTGCGGAGAGCCGGCTGGTCACCGTCGCGGGGCCCGGTGGCGTGGGAAAGACCAGCGTTTCCATCTACGTCGCCGCGCGATACCGCGAACGGCCGCACGCCCAGGTCTGCTTCGTCGATCTCGCGCCCTTGACCTCGCAAGACCACGTGCTGACGACGATGGCGCGCGCCGTCGGTGTGCGAGGCGGCGTAACGGACATTGAAGAAGCCATCGTCCAGCGCCTCGAAGGCCAGGCGATGCTGCTGCTCGTGGATAACTGCGAGCATGTGATCGAGAGGCTTTCGCCACTCCTGGGAAGGTTGCTGGCGGCGTTGCCCAGGTTGCAGGTTCTTGCAACCAGCCGCGAGGTGCTGCGCGTGGGCGGCGAGCATGTCTTTCGTCTGGCGCCCCTGGCGGTTCGGCAGTCTCAGCCCGGATCCCTGGCGTATGCGTTGCGCTCGCCGGCGGTGCAATTGCTCGTCGAGAGAGCCTTGGCCGCGGGCGCTAGCGCATTCGACGACGCGAGCAGCGGTCCGCTCACCAGGATCTGCCAGCAGGTCGACGGAATCCCGCTGGCGATTGAGCTGGTCGCGGCACGCCTGGGGGTACAACCGGCGGGCGACCTGGCCTTTCGGCTCGACGATCACATGCGCCTGCATTCCGCCGCGAGGCGGGCCGCGCTGCCAAGACATCGCACGCTCGCTGCGACGCTGGACTGGAGCATCGGCCTGCTGGGTGATGCCGAGTTGCTGCTGTTTCGCAGGCTGTCGGTGTTCCGCGCTTATTTCGGCATTGAGGCGGCGCTCAGCGTGGCGGCCAGCGCGCTGGACCCGGACGTGGCCTCCGACGCATTGCTGAACCTGGCCAGAAAGTCGCTCGTCGTGTACGACACCGACCAGGCCGCGGAATCACCATACCGCCTGCTCGATACCACTCGCAGCTACGCGCATGCCCTGCTCGTGCGGGCAGGGGAGAGAGACGCGGTATCGAAAAGCCATGCCCTTTTCATGCTGGACCTCATGGGCATTGCCACCGCGGACCTGGCCTTGCTGGATGCCGAGGCCTGGACGCAGCGGTACCGCGGCTACCTGGACGACGTACGCGCGGCACTGGATGCCTGCATCGGCCACCATGACGACATGACGATCGGGGGCGCGCTTACCGTCGCATCGGCGCCGCTCTGGTTCCGCTTGTCCGAAGTCAGCGAATACCGGGATCGCGTTCGCGCGGCGCTGGACCACCTTGACGCGCTGAAGGTACCCGACCGCCTGACAGCCGGACGGCTGGAGATCGCTCTCTACAACGCGTTGTGGCACACCGGCGGCACGGTGCCGGAGATGACACTGGCGTGCGAGCGTGCGTTGGCCTGCGCACTGGAGTTCAAGGTGAAGACGCTTGAATTCCAGGCGAGGTGGGGCCTTTGCGCGCTGAACATCACCCGCGGCGCATACACACCGGCGTTGCGGCATGCCGAAATCCTGAGCGAGTTTGCAAGCCACTCGACCAGCGCCGTGACGCGCAACCTGTCGCACCGGATGCTGGCGCTTGCCAGTCACTTCTGCGGCGCGCTCGCCGAGGCCAGGGTGCACGCCGAAGCGGCGGCGGACGTGGACGACGCGACGCGGCGCAATCATGTCAACGCGTTTCAGCCCGACGCGCGCACCACCGCAATGGCCATTCTTGCGAGGACGCTGTGGATCCAGGGCGAGAGCCGTCTTGCCATGGCCACCGCCGTCCGATGCATGGAGGAGGCCGAGGCGATGGGGCACGCGTTGTCCCTTTGCGTTGCGCTTTTCTGGATTTGTCCCATGGCCATCTGGGCCGGCGAACAGAAGGCAGCCCGCGCATGGATCGACACGATGCTGCAGCAGACACGGTCCAAGGGCTTTGCCTACTGGCATGACTGGGCCCTTTGCTACGACGACGCCATGAAGCTCGGCGAGGTCGATGATGCCGGCGCGCACATCGATGCTGTCGCGGCAAAGGTCCTGGCCATGGATGAGCCCCGCAGGGAAATGATGGTCACGTTTTGCGACCGGTGGGTGGACGATGACCTGCTTGCCCGCGCGATGCGGGGCGAAGGGCAGTGGAGTGCCGCCGAGGTTTACCGCGCTGCCGGCCGGCGCAAGCAGCTGCAAGGCAACGACTCCGAAGCCGAGGCGTTTTATCTGCAGGCCCATGGCCTGGCGCGCGCGCAAGGCGCAGTTGCCTGGGAACTGCGTGCAGCGGGTGCGCTGGAAGAGTTGCGCGCCAGCGCGAGTCAGCGATGAACCGGCTGCGCACCCGGCAGGCGGACCCGCACCAGTGCCAGTGCGGCGCGCTTTTCCCAGGCAACAGCCCCTTGTTGCCTGGCGGCCTCGATTGCCCGAAGGTAGAAGGCGTCTGCCTCATCGGTGGCAGCGTTTTGCTCCGCGCGCCAGCCGGCGGCGCGCCAGACCTCGGCGGCAACCCATGGACTGCCTCCGCACGAGACGCGCTCGATCATCTCGTCGTCGACCCAGTCGATGCAGAAAGTCGCGAGCATCTCCCTGTGGGGTGCGTCGTAGCTTGAAAGCTGGCTTGCCACTTCACGGACATAGAGGTCCCGGTCCGGCGCGATGCTCAATTGGAGGCCTTGGGAGAACCACTCCGCATAGCGCAGCCAACCCACCAGTCCCCTGCGTTGTGCTTCGTCCGTCATCAGGTGGATCCATTGGGCGGCAAGCTCGAGCTCGCCGGCCCACAGCGCGACCGGGCAGGCGCCATACAGCGCGGAACACAGAGAGACCGACTTTCCGGCTGCCTGCGCTCGGCCCACCGCATCGCTGGCCTCTTCGAGGGCCTTGGCCGTCTCACCTTGCACCCAGAGGGTTCGGCTCAGCATGGCCTTGGCCGCGACGATGGCGTTGACGCCGACCATGTTGGCCCGGGCATGGCCCAGGCCGCCGCCCACGCGCACCGATGCTTCGCTGTGCATCCTCGCTACATCGAAGTGGCCGCAAAAGTGGTTGGCCATCGCCATCACGCGGTGAGCGAGATTGAGCGCGGCAGGGTCGGACCATGACTGCGCGGCCGCCATCAGCGTGTGCGCCTGTTCCAAGGCCGCCGCATACTCGCCGCGGAACATGTCGTGCGTGCACCGCCCCCAGCGGGCTTGCAGTTCCAGCACAGGGATCTTGACGGCAAGCGCGCCGGCCAGGGCCTGGTCCGCGGCGGCACCCAACTCGGGTGTGGACCTGCCGGTGTGGAGCAGGGCGCTTACCAGTGCCGTGTTCAGCCAGGTCGCGGTTTCCATGTCGCGCACGGGTTGGCGATCGACCAGCGCCAGGGCCGCGGCGACCCGGTCGCGGTATTCGACGACCTGGGCCAGGTGAAACCACAATGGTGCTGAGGCCGTCAGCAGCGAGGCAGCCATCTTCGCGTCCGGCTGCTGCGTCAGGCAGACTTCGAGTGCAAAGCGCACGTCGTCCAGGCGGTGTGCGTAACGGTCGGCCCAGGCCTGCTCCGTCAGGTCGGAGAGTTCCGCTGCCGCCGCCTTCATGAGATCGCACATGAGCACTGCATGGCGCCGCAGCAATGCCGGTCGTTCATCGCTCTGTGCGAGAAGTGCAGCGGCATAGCTTCGCGTCGTGTCCAGCAGCCGGTAGGGCGCGACAGCGTCGTTGCTGTCGAAGAAGACAAGCGACTTGTTGACCAGCGAGATCAGTGCGTCGAATGCCACCTCGTTGTCCATGCTGCCGGCGCTCACGCCGAGTGCGGATTCCACATCGAAGCGCCCACGAAACACCGACAACCAGCGAAAGAGCCGCAGTTCTGTATCGCCCAGCAGCGCGATGCTCCAGTCGAGCGCCGCGGCCAGCGTTCGGTGCCGTGGGAGCGCGGCGCGGCTGAAGGCATAGAGGCGCATGTGGTCGTCGAGCCTTCGCGCCAGGTCGACGACCGGCTGCACACCCAGGCGCGCGGCCACCAGTTCGATCGCCAAGGGAATGCCGTCGACCTGCCTGGTGATCTGGGCCAGCAGCGGCCCATGCGATTCGTCGAACGCACCCGCACCTGCAGCCTTGGCCCGCTCGACGAGCAATTCCACCGACGGCCAGTTCAGCGCTTGCGTGAGCGAGATCTGCTCGGCGTTCGGGATGGCAAGCGCCGGCAAGCGGAAGACATACTCGCCCGCCACGCGAAGCGCCTCGCGGCTGGTCGCCAGGATGCGCAGGTCGGGTAGCACGGAAAGCAAGCCGGCGAGCGGCGGCGCCAAGGAATCGACCACGTGCTCGCAGTTGTCGATCAACAGGAGCACGGTTCGCCCCATCAGGCGTTGCGAGATGGCCCCGATGGTGTCGGGCAGGTCTGCGGGCACTCCCACGGCGCGCGCCAGGGTGCCGAGCACGTGATCCTCGGAGATCAGCGATGACAGATCGATGAAGGCGATCTCGGTGCCGTGCGTATGCTGATGGCTCTCGGCGGCGTGGATCGCGAGACGGGTCTTGCCGATGCCACCCGTGCCTACGATCGTGACCAGCCGGTGCGATTCGAGCGCTTCGAGAACGCTCGCCACATCGGCTTCGCGGCCGACGAGCTCTGTCAGCCGAACCGGCAGCGGAGTGAAGCCGGGGTTGGGCAGTGGTTCCGGTGCCAAGAGCCTGGCCGCGGTGCCTGTCGCCTCGCGCCGGACACGTCCGTTGAAGCGGTAGCCGCGCAGCGGAACGTTGGAAATCCACTCCTTGCATTCGTCGCTGTCGCCGGGCTCGCCCAGCGCCTTGCGAAGCGTCGACATGTGGACGCGCACGCTGGCCTCTTCGACCACGACGCCGGCCCAGACCGCTGCGAGCAGGTCGTTCTTGCTCACGAATTCGCCGGCCCGCTTGATCAGCTGCAGCAGCAGATCGAAAGAGCGTGGCCCCAGCCGCACGGCGTTGCCCAAGCGCTCGAACCGGCGCTGCGCCTCCCAGACAACGAAATCGCCGAAGTACCACCGGACTTCCGCCGACGCCGGGTCAGGTGACTTCTCGGACTGCGCTTGCATGGTCAGTTCGCCTATCAGCCTTCTCACGTCGCCGGGAGCTGGGCACGGGCCACGCAAGGCTGTTGACCGGATAGGCGGATCGGGCGGGCGGTTTCCATGCGTTGAGACTTAAGTTTCTGTTCGAGATCGTAGCGCGGCATCGCGCGACGTCGGGCTCTAGTCCCTGAAATCCATAAGTCATAGGGGCATGCAGCCCGAGGCCGTCAGTGAACGAAGGTAGCCTGCTATCGCAGCGTCTTCAGGTACTTGACGAGTTCCGCAACTTCACCGGGATCGGTAACGCCCGCGAAAGGCATTCTGTTGCCCGGCACGGCTTGCTGCGGGTCGCTCAGGAAGGCCGCCAGGGATTTGTCGTCCCAGGTGATCTGTGCATTCTTCATGGCTCGGCTGTAGCCAAACCCCGGCGATGAGCCGGCCTTTCGGCCCACTACGCCGGCGAGCGGCGGCCCGATGGAGGCAGCGCCTTGCGCCGCGTGGCATGCCGCGCAGGTTGTCCATGTCTTGGGCGGCTGCACGGCCGATTGCCCGTGTGCCAGGTTCACGAATGCCGCGGCGCAGGCTGAGAGAAGGAGTGTTCGCATTTCGGGCTCCTCAAAGCATGCGCGGTTGCTTGGCATAGCGCACCAGGTCGTCGCCAAGCCGCAGTGCCAATGCCGCGAGCGGACCGGTCGGGTTGTAGCCCGCGTTGTGTGCGTACACGGATGCGCCGACCACGAAGAGGTTTTGCGCATCCCAGTGCTGCAGGCGGGGTGACACCACGCTCGTCGACGGGTCGGCGCCCATGACGGTGCCGCCCGTGGTGTGCGTCGTCTGATACTGCCGGGCGTCGAAGTCGCCGCGCCGGGGTTGCGGTGCGCCGACTGCCGTGGCACCCATGGCGCGCGCGATACCGGCGGCCTTGTTCGTGACGTACTCGCTCATCCGATGGTCGTTCTCGTGGAAATTGAACGTCATGCGCAGCAGCGGCGAGCCGTAGGCATCGCGGTACGTCGGATCGAGGTCGAGGTAGTTCTGGCTGTGCGGGTAGTTGCTGCCATGCACCGCGACGTTGAAGGCGTGCGCATACCAGTCGGCGTTGGCCTGTTTCCACGCGGACCCCCAGCGCGGCGTTCCGGCCGGATGAAGCCGGGCATTGATCGGGCGGCCGTTCGTCACGTTCGAGTAGATGTAGCCGCCGCCGAAGAAGCCGAGCCCTGCGTGGTCGAAGTTGTCGCCGTTGAATTCGTCCACCACCATCTGAGAGGCGCCCGACGCCATGAAGGGGTTGATCCAGCGGTCCTTGAAGAACACCGGCACCGAAGACATCACCTGGTAGCAGAAGTTCTTGCCGACCACGCCCTTGCCGGTCTTCGGGTCGTAGGGGCGTCCGATGCCGCTCGTGAGCAGCAGCTTGGTGTTTGTCATGGTGAAACCGGACAGCACGACGACATCGGCCGGTTGCTCGTACGTTTGGGCGGTCTGCAGATCGATGAACCGCACGGCCGTCACGCGCCGCGCGCGCTTGTCATAGACGAGGCCGGTCACCTGCGAGTGAAGACGGATCTCGAAATTCCGCTGTTTCAGCAGCTGGGGGTACAGCAGCACCGCCGGACTGGCCTTGGCATTGGCCTCGCAGATGAAGCGCTCGCAGTGGCCGCAGTACTGGCACGGCGCAAGGCTCGCGCCGTCGGGGTTGGTGTAGGCGCGCGGAGAGTTGGCCGCGGGCAGCGGGAACGGTTTGTAGCCGAGGGTTTGCGCGGCGGCCTTGAAGATCCGCCCCGACTCGAGGATTTCGAGCGGCGGCTGCGGAAAGCCGCGCTTTCGGGGCGCCTCGAAGGGGTTGCCGCCTTCGATCAGTTGCCCGCCGATATTGCCGGCCTGGCCCGCGATGCCGAAGAGCCGCTCGAACAGGTCGTGGTACGGCTCCATCTCTGCATAGCTGACGCCCCAGTCTTGCACCGTCATTTCGCGGGGAATCGCGGCCTTGCCGTAGCGGGACTCCAGGCGTGTGCGTAGAGCCGGGTCGTACTCGGCCCACCGCCAGGTCTGGCCGTTCCAGTGATTGGCCGCGCCGCCCATGCCTTCGCCTGGAAGGAAGGCTTCCATTCGGCGTATGGGCAGCGCGCTTTCGTTGGCGGCATGACGCAGCGTGTAGGTTTCGTTGGCCCAGTTCTGCACCAGGCTGTTACGCACGCCCCAACGCAATTCGTCGCGTTGGTTGGGCAGTGTGGCAGCCGCACTGCCGGCAAGATCGCTACCGCGCTCGAGCACCAGCACGTCGATGCCGGAGTTCATCATCTGCCGCGCAGCCAGACCGGCGGTGAGGCCGCCGCCGACGAAGACCACGGCGCGTTTGGGAAGTTTGTGAGTCATGGGTGTTGGGCCTTCAGCTAAAGTCCTCGATTGACTGCGGCTTGGCCGCACCGGGAAAGGGCAGGCCGCGGTACTGGACCACGTTGCGGCCGTGAAAGGCGGGCAGGCCGGGGAAGCCCACAGCGCGCCAGAAGGCCTTGTCGCGATTGCCGCCGTACATCGGATCGGCAAAGCAGGCCTGAACGAACAGCGGATAGAAAAAGTCGTTGAACCACGCACCGAGCGCATAGCGCTCGCCGTCCATCCGGCCGGCAGCGACCTCCTGCAGCATGGCGTCGAGCGGACCAGCCTCGAGCTGCTCGATCGCCTTGCCCGTACGTTGTTGAGCCTCGCGGCGCACCACTGCAAGGCCGGCCTTGAAGTGCTGCTCGGGTGTGAGGGGCGACTGGTAGCCGTGCTGCGGCTTGCCAGGACGCCAGGGGCCCTGTCGATAGAGCTGGTCGCCGCGCCCCCAGGCGCCGGCCAGCTGACGATCGATGTACAGGTGCAAGCCGCAATCCACGCCGTTCGGTGTCACTGCATCGGCCGGGCACATGACGTTGACGAGGGCCTCGGCGCAGGCGGCCTCCTGCGGGCCCAGCGACAAGTAAGCCGAAGAGTGAGCGTTGTCGGCAGGGCGGGTAGCGGCGTCCTGCGCCGAAGCGAGCGGACTGGCGAGGCCACCCAGCAGTGCGGGCCCCGCGAGCGCTGCAGCACCGGAGGCGCTGCCGATCTGGCGCAGGAAGAGACGCCGCGGAGGCGGTTCTCGGTCATTGAGGGACATGGGTATCTTTCTTCGAGGGACAAGAATCGCGCAAAGAGGTTGCGCGAAGGACGCGTGCCTTTCAGCGCTTCGATCAGAAGGGCTCGAATTTCGCGGCGCCCACTGTTTCGGTCGGTGTGATTGGCGTGAGGTCCAACGGCTCCTGGGGCGTCGGATAGGAGAGATCGGGCGAGGGGAACGGGACTGCGACCGAGGCATCGCTCGTTGCCTGGGGAATGGCGACAGCACCGGCCGGCTGGATCGCATAGATCGAGACCGAGGCCGTGAGACTGACCAGCAGTGCCGCAAAGAAGACTCTTTTCGTCATCAACTACTCCTGAAAATTTGAGCGAACCCCTCGAACGGAAAAACCGCTGAAGGCGGGCAGACAGTCAATGCATGCGACGAAGGAAAGTGGTTCGCGGGTCATGCATCTGTCGCGCTCAAATCTAGGTTTGGGCAGGTCGTTGCGGTAGACCTTTCGAGCGAAACGCCGCAGTGAGCCAACGGAATCAATGGGGGCGCGAGGGCGCTGGTCTGCGAGGCGCAGTCTCCGATGGCAAGTGCAGATATGCGCCCCTCGATGGCCGCTGAAAACTCGGCGTGAAGAAATTCGCCGAGCGGGAAAGCAGCAGGCGCAGGCGAAGGCACCGCCGGAGCGGTGGCGCTTGCTGCTGCGGGGACTCAGGAGAGGTTTGCCTTGTCCAGACCAAAGGCCTTGTCGGACGATCCGGGCACGGTCTGGAACGCGACGTTCACGCGGTTCCATGCATTGATGGCCATGACGCTGAAGGTCAGGTCCGAAAGTTCTTTTTCCGACAACTGTGTGCGCACGCGCTCGTAGATCTCGTCGGGCACGCCTTGCTCGGGCAGCTTGGTCAGCACTTCGGTCCAGGCCAGGGCCGCACGCTCGCGCGGAACGAAGAGCGTCGATTCACGCCAAGCGGCCAGATGGTGAATGCGAAGTTCGCGTTCGCCATGGATCTTGGCCTCCTTGATGTGCATGTCGAGACAGAACGCGCACCCATTGAGCTGCGACGCGCGAATCGCGATGAGGTCCCGAACCGTTTGCTCGATGGTGCCGTGGTCCACGAGCGTGCTGAACTCGATCAGCTTCTTG
Organism: Variovorax sp. CCNWLW186; assembly: GCF_037203865.1. Lineage (NCBI taxonomy): Bacteria > Pseudomonadati > Pseudomonadota > Betaproteobacteria > Burkholderiales > Comamonadaceae > Variovorax > Variovorax sp. CCNWLW186. The sequence goes on from NZ_JBBCBO010000022.1 coordinate 56,221, forward strand.
AAGAGGTCGGGCGATTGCTTGATGTAGTTGAGACGATGGGTCATGTGTGCTCCGGCCTCAGTGCGGCTGAGGTACCCGTTTGCGAAGAGTGCGGGAGAAAAAAAAAAAGGATCGATATGCGGCGCCGCAAGCTAGAAGCCAGCTTGCACGCCGCGAGCTCGCGTTCAGTAGTCCCAGATGATCGGAACCCAGCGAAAGATGTCACCGTCGATTGCCACCCGGCCGAGGGAGGGGAAGGGCAGGTGAGCGGCTACCAGCAGTCCGCGGGTCTGCGCCAGTTCGCGCAAGAGGCCGATGCGAACTTCGGCCGCTTTCTCGGGGTCGTGCTCGAAGCCGTTCTGCCAATCGGGGTGGTCGAACGCGACTGGGAACATGGCGTCGCCGGCGAACGTCAGGCGCTCACCGCCCGACACCAGGTCGACCACGCTGTGCCCTGGGGTGTGGCCACCGGTACGCCGGACCACCACGCCCGGCGCCACTTCGCGTCGCTCTTCGAAGGTCTGCAGCCGGTCGCGGTATGCGTTGTAGAAGCTCTTGGCCGTCGAGCGGAGCACCTCCGGCACCGGGTTGGGCATCACTGTGTGGGAGAAGTCGGGCGAGATCCAGAAATCGACTTCGGCCTTGGCCACGTGGATGCGCACGTCCGGGCGCAGGCGTTCCTTGATGCCGGGAACGAGCAGACCGCCCACGTGGTCCATGTGCATGTGGGTGAAGATCACGTCGGTGACGGACTCGAGCTCGATGCCGGCTGCGGCCAGGCGTTGCGGGAATTGTCCGGCGCGCGGAAAGCCTGGGAACTGGCCTCCCAGCCCGGCGTCGATGAGGATGGTCTGGTCGCCGCTGCGAGCCACCATCACGTTCAGCGGCCAGTCGTACTTGTCCGGCGGCATGAACATCTGGTCCAGCCAGCGCGCCAGGTCCGCCGGGTCGGCGTTGGTGGCCATCGTCGAGGTAGGCAGCGGCAGCACGCCATCGCTGACCACAAGCGCGTCGATATCGCCGATGCGCAGGGCGTAACGGGAGGGCACCGGATCTTTCGGCTTCTCACTCGCAGGTTGCAAGATTTCATCTGTGGGGGACATGGCGGAATCTCCAAAAGGGCGGCCCGATTGCGCAGGCCGAATCTGCCAGGGGACTGGCAGCAAGTTGCCGTTCAACTCCAAGGGGGTTGTCAGGCACGGATCACGGCAGAAGGCCGTCTGCCATTGATCGTAGGTAGGCGGGGCGCGCGCCGGTAGGCTCGTAGACGGACGCACAGTGGTGCCTGATACGCACCAAATGAATGGGCAAGATCGGGTTTCTAGAAGTGACGAGAGTTGTGCCGCTAGGCGCGCGACAAGACTGGCGGAGCTGTTCGCCGATGGTGCTTGTCGAGGGGCATTCGATGCTCTGCGGCAGATGGACTTGCCGGCGTGATTGCGTACGGACCAACGCGTGGACGCCACGGGGCGGCGTTACCCGTGCAGTTGCCGGAGGAGAGGCTCGTCGGGCGCTTTCCCCCTTTCCGTGCAAGAACTCGTTGAGGCTTGTTAGTCTCTACGAGGGCGGTGGGCAACGCGAACTTACCGTCTGTTTGGACCTCTAGCCTTTGACGGCGTTCATGATGGAGATGTTCAGCGACTTCCGGACGCCGAAGCCGAAGCCGAAGCCGAAGAATGAGAGCAACCACCGATAACCAGGTGTTTACGTGCCTATGGTTATCGTGGGTTGGGGCACCTACACCGCCGTAGCGCGATTGTTGACCTGAGCGTGCGTGAAGGCGAGACTGCCGATCTGAATAGAATCCGCCGCATGGCAACTGGCAAAAAAAGCACATTCGCAGTGCAACGTACACCCAAAGCGAAGAAGAGGCCGACTACCGTCAAGAAATCCGGAAAGCTTCCGCCGCAACGGCTGAAAGCTCCCCGTTGGATTTATTGGCTGGGACGGCCGAGCGTTTCACTACAGAAAGCGGCGCTGCTGACCATGGGTCTGGCTCCCGAGAAGGGAGTCATTGCGCTACTGAAAAACAAGGAGCGAAAGAAGATCGAGTTCCGCAAGCGCGAGAAGGAGCTCGAGGCCGCATACGGAATCAGCAAATGGATTCCACGTGCAAACACCCTGCCGCGTCGAGTCACCGTGCGCAACGCACTCGAGTTCGCGTCGGAGTCCGGATGGGCACTTGCGAAAAACGCCAAGAACGCGTTGATGCGAGCACGGCATCTTGAGCCGATGGACGGCATCGCCGACGTCCGCCGAGAAATGGATACCTCACCGATTGAACCGATAGACGGTGTTCGGCCGCTGCCGTTAAACACGGCGACAGGCTCTTTCGCCTTCGCGGTGGATCGGGAGCCGAACGCGAATGAAAAATCCAGCCGCAAGGAAGAACGCGCAATTCAAGTGCTCGGTGCGGTGCTCGTCTTGCTGCATCGCGTCGAGAAGAGGAAGGAAAGCTCGCGCTATATACGCGAGGGCGCGTTCAACCTCACCACGCTCGTAGAGGAAGTCAAAGCCGTCGTGGCCGAAGAGAAGGCCACAGCTCACGACCTCGCCGGTATGAGTGACAGCAATGTTCGGAGCTACCTTAAGGACGCGCTACGTGGCTACGCCATCGCGTATCCCAAGTCGAAGCCGAGTAGCGAAGCTGAGGAAGGTTAACCCCTCAGGGCCTTGTTGGCCGGTAGGGCGGGGGCCTTTCCTCGTCAGTTGGCGCGCCTTCAAATAGGCTGAGAAACTAGCGCCTTGCAACCTGCAAGTTCTACTCTTGCAGGCTGCTACTCGCACCTGCAGGTTGCAAACTGCAAGCGAGCTTTGCTTCGATCATTGATCCCGTTGCGCAACACACACCTCAGCCCCGGCTGAGATCTGTTTAAACCCATCGGAGATCACTCATGAATTCGAAACCATTGACGACCATGTCGTCTCTTCGGCAGCTCGCAGCTCGCCTCAACATTTCTCTCGGAACAGCGCGCAAGCTGGTCGACGACGGTCATCTGACCGCCGTCCGCGTCGGTACTCGCTGCGTGCGCATTAGCGACGCGGAGATCGAGAGCTTCCTCGCCGGTCAGAAGGCTGCCGCTTCTAAGAAGGAGGAGGCGCTGTGAAAAAGAACGAGAAGAAGAGCACTGAAAAAGACCAAGTGCTGCCCGGAGATGGCGCACTGCGGCAAGCGATCAAATCTGTGCGCCGGGCAGTCGATGTCAACGGCAATGCCACTAACAAACACGCCATCCAAATAGGGAAGAAGTGGCACTTCCTCGATGCTCTCGAGCTGGTCAATGGGAAAATCGATAGCCTCGCCAAGGCATCGCAAGCAAGCAACTTGCCGATTGACTTGACCAAGAGAGAGTACGTGGAGCTCGGGGCCCAGATCGCGAAGGCCGTGCGCGGCTCTGCCGTGGTGCTGTCCTCCTCCGGTTATCACGTGGTGCGATGGAAGGGGGAATCCTATAAGGCGGTTGTTTGGCGCGGAGAAGCGCACTGGATCGGCGAGGAACCCGATGCAGTCGTCGTCATTGAAGACGCCGTCAACTTAGAGATCGTCGAACCTGTGGGTGATCTTGAAGAGTGGAAGGCCGAGATCGGCACCCACTTTGCCAAGAACCCATACATGATCGTCACTCTGGGTGCGGCACTCTCCGCACTGCTGATTCGACCGCTGGCACTCGAGCGGCTGATGCTCTTGCTCGTTGGAGAGAGTTCGATTGGCAAGACTGCTATTCAAGAAGCCGTGCAATCGATCATCCGGCCTGGGCCCGTCGACTCTGCTTCTGGCACCGTGCTCGGGCTTCAGCAGCAGATGTCCCTCCAGCCGGACCAACCCGTCTTCTTTCAGGAGACTCGCCAGGTCAGCGACGCAAGCAACCTCATCAATTTGGTGTTCGACCACGGCAACGCGGGCAAACGAGTGGTGGGGCACGCATCGCAGCAAGCCATAGAAGGCAAGGCCCTGCATTGCGTACTCATCGCTTCTAACGAACGCACGATCGCCGAGATGGTGCGCAGCCGAAACGTAACCATCGATGCGGGCATCGGCGCTCGTGTTCTCGAACTCATCGTCGATGGCCCTCATGGTGCATTTCACGATGTACCTGAATCGATGGAGCCGGCGGCTTTCGCGGAGTATTTGTCTGCGAGCAGTGAATCGCTCTATGGGGCGCTATGGGACGCCTGGGTCGAAGTTCTCGTGACGAATCATGACGAACTTCGTGAGAAAGCGAAAACCCAGATACCGAAAATCCGCGCGTGGCTGGAAAAGAAAGTGGAGACGAAGGATCGCATCCTGAAGCGCATGCTCAACGGCTATGCCGGGTGGATGTTTGCAATCTTGTCCGCCCGACGACATGAACTTATCGAACTCACCGCGGACGAGATTAAAGAAGCATTCGCGACAGTCATCACAGCGCACAAGGAGCGTGCGAGAGGTGGCCTCAGTTCTATGGATCAAGAGATCCTCGAGGAGATCCGAGCCTCCATCGATGAAAACCCGAGTCGTTTTCCGCCGTTGAGTCTGGTTGATCGCAAGAAGGACGGACTGTGGGGCTACGAGCATGCAGTGGCGGACGAAGATCTGTATCTGGTGTTCAAGTCATCACTAGGCAAGATCGCGAAGAACCACGCGGAGAGGGACGTTCTGCGTGTGCTCAAAGCATCGGGGATGCTCAAGCACAACAAAGATGGGCTCATGTATTCGGTGCGGACACCAGAGAGCGACATGCCCAAGCGCTTTTACGCTATCCGCAAATCGATTCGATATGACGGCTAGCCGGCGTGGCTGACCCCGAGTTACGGCGTTACGCCGTAACAGCCGGCAAGAAGACAGTCGTCGCCGCAAGCGGGCTGCGAAGTCCCTCGGCCCGGTAATACCCCACAAACCTTTATTTCATTTACCAGTCTGGCCGACCGCCAGACAAGGAAGAAACTCATGCTTTTTCGTCTGATTCCTGAAGTGGAATCGCATCCTGATACTGATACCGAGCACACCGCCCGGCTCTTCAAATCGTCGTTGTTCGACACCATGAAGGTGAAGATCGAGCTCCCGGCTAAAGCAGTTAAGGAGTTGCATGCCTCGGTCCTCAAGCACGACGGCTACAACTTCAAGGTCCCCGGTCCGTTTCCTGGTTGCATCGCCACTATCTTCTCCCGCCCCAGCGAAAAGATCGTGTACATCGAGGCAAGTCCGAAGTTCCTTACTGGCCAGAACGTCGTCGGTATCGAGGACGCGCATCAGTTGACTTCCGAGATCATCACTTCGGCCCTAGTGCGTGCTGGGCTTAGCATCAGTCAGGCGCTTGCCCAGCGTGTGGAGGAGGGCACCTATGAACTGCTGCGGGCCGACTTCGTTGCCCACTGCGATTGCGGCTCCCCCGGGCGTCTGCACGCCGTCATGCTGGCGCTGCGCCACCTGGCCGTCGGCACTGCGCGTGACGTCAGCTTCTACGGCGTTGACACGCTCTACATCGGTCAGCACTCTCGTCGCAAGTCTTTGAAGATCTACAACAAGGGCTCGGAGCTGTCGGTTCGACCGATCCCTGAAGGTGTGCCGAATCGAACCAAACTGACCTCTAAGGCTCAGAGCCTATTGCGCTTCGAGATCGTCCTTCGCGCTGAGGAGCTGAAGCGCCTCGGGCGGTCTGATCCGAAGGCGCTGACCGCTGAAATCGCCCGCGGTTTCATGCAGCGCCAGTTCGACTTCGTCACCCGTGCCGGCGGAATCATTCCGGATCTCGCACTGGCATCGAATCTGTCCCGCGCGTGCCAGGCCAAGCTTCGCGCGTGGGTGCTCGGCGACACGTCTGCGTTTGCTGGCTCGCCGACGACCCTCGCTTCGAACCGTCGCCAAGTTCTCGCCACCACGGGCATCGATGTCGCAAGTCCGATCGATGCCGAGACCCAGCGCTTGGCCGTCATGGCGGTTCGCGACGTGCTGCGCGACGGTGTGGGTTTCAAGGCCCATCCGAAGCGGTGGGAGCAACTGAAGAAGGACGCAGAAGCACACGGCCAAGGAGTGCTTCGCGAATAAGTCGATCCCTCGAATCCGCCGAATTGAGTGTTTAGGACCGCGGCAGCCTTCCCGGTACGGCTATCGCCCTCGTGGGTGCACTCCAGCAACCTGGCTGCTATCAGCAACTGCAGCTTGATACGCGGGTGTTCTACCCGCGAGCTGACATTTGTCGATTGGCCCACGAATGGCACTGCGCCGCGTTCCCTCTCCTGAAGAAGATGCCTTGCGGGGCAATGTGAAGAAAGAAAAAGATGATTGAGATTACTACTGAACAATTCGAAAGACTCTACGAAAACCATTTCCGCGAGAAGCGAGAAAGTGTCATGAATCTGATGCCCGGCGCTACCGTGAAGATGAGAACTGGACCCTGGCACTTGGTTTCGATGAAAGAATACAGTGAAACATGTGAGATCGGCCTGGCGATCCACATGCGTGGTGGCATGACTGGAGGCGCGATCAGTCTGCAGCGTCTCCGATTAGTGATGGCAGAACGCAGCATCGACTGGGAAATCGTAGATGACTACAACAACCAAACGTTGGGTGAAATCTTCGACCAAAGGCTGATCTGGGACCCGGAATCTGACCGAAACTAAATTTGAATGGAGCCGCGGTCAGCGCGCCTTGCTCAAAATTCTTGAGCCAAGCAGATCGCAGTCGAGCCCTGCCACGAAGGCATCGCTGTCGCATCCTCTAGGAACAAGCGGTGTGGTGGCCCGTCTACGGCCATCAAAGCCTTAAAGTTCCTGGGGATCTTTGCGGCTGGCGTCTTCGAGATGCACGGCAAAAAGTATGGCGAGGCGAGGTGCATCAGCGCATCCTGCGTCATTGATTGCACTTCCGAGCGCGTTGGCGATATGCGCTGACATTGAGCCAATGTCTTTCCCGTTTAAGCTCGTAACCATCTCTAATTCAAGGACTCATCGATGGCAAAGACTTTCCTCCAAGTGCAAAAGCAGATCGAGCAGCTCCAGAAGGAAGCCGAGCAGCTTCGCAAAAAGGAGGCCGACGGCGTGCTTGCCCGTATCAAGGAAGCCATCGCTGTGTATGGCTTCACGGCCGCTGACCTCGGCGTTGGCAAGGGCGCGGGCCGCGTAGCCGCCGTTGCGAAGACGGCTGCGAAAAAAACTAAGAAGGTCAACAAGCAGACTTCCGGCGCTGCAACCGCAAAGTTCCGGGATGATCAGGGCAACGAATGGAGCGGGCGCGGCCCTCGCCCTGCCTGGTTCAAAGCTGCGCTCGAGGCCGGCAAATCCGCCGACGACCTGCGCGCCAAGTAGAAAGAGAGCCACTCGAAATTCGAGTGGCCCCCTTTCGCCACAATAATCATCTAGAAGCAGGCGACGATCTAGGCCTTAGCGTCGCGCTCCGGCCGGCTGGTAAATGGCCCTTGCTCGCTTCACTGCTTCGACCATCTGCGATTTGCTGATGCTAGGCAACTCGAGGCCTTCGTCGCCGGCCGCATACAGCCCTCCACCAAAGTCGCTGTCGTAGAACTGCCCGTCTCGTTCCCCACCATCGTGGTAGGCCCGCATGGTCGAGACGGTGAGGTCGTGCCCATGCAGCAATGCTAATTGCTGCCATTGCCAAGCGTCCATCGCGTTGCCCAAGTCCACCGCCTCGGTAGCTAGTGTCCGAATTGCGTCTATGTCGCCGCGCGCGGCCAGTTGCGTCAGCGCGGCTGCGTCACCACGCCGGGCCAGCACGGCCAGAGCATCGGTATCTCCCTCGGCAGCGGCGACGCGGAGCCATTTCATGCGCTGCGCGTCGTCGGGGGCAACTTCTACCATGCGTCGGGCATCTACAGGGCCATCCATTTGGTCCGCAATCTCGTACAGGGCTCTGCCGCCCAGCGCCTCCGCACATTCCAGCGCGGCCGTACGATCACCCAGCGACGCAGCAGACTTAAGGTGCTGCATGTACTTTTCATACACGGGCGCGTCGCGCAAGTATTCGTCGACCCAGCCCTGCTCAATCGACGACAGCTTTCGGCCCTTCAGCGATTCCTCATACAGGTAGGGGCTCGGCCGCCCGCAGCGGTAGTACGCAGCAAGCGCAAAGTGCGCAATCGCGTCGGCCGGCCGAAGCTGAACCGCACGTTCTAGGCTGTCGAGGAGGAGGGGAGAGCTGGCAGGAAGCACCTGGCCCGGCAGGTGACCACCCGAGCTGGATTCGGGTTTTGTACCCCAATCGTCGTCCTCCAACTCCTCGTCGGTCAGTTCGTCCTCGTCATCGAGGTACTCGCGCGCTGATGGGCGCGGCGCATGCAACGCGGTTGCAAGCGTTTGCCATTCGACAAACGACAGCTTCAGTTCGCCAATTAGCTCGGTCAGCACGGCCGCCGTAGTCTCGGCGTCCGCCGTCGAGTACTCGAGTTGAATCGCGCGGCCGGCTATCAGCGCTCGTGCTTGCAAAGGCTGGCCATCCGTTCCTGTGTCGGCCAGCACTGCGGCCGAATCAAACGCGGCCCATGACCGAAACCCTGCCGCCGCAGCAAGCAGTTCGAGAACATGCCCACGTTTGACCGAGCAGGTTAGGCGAGACTGGAGGCGAGATTGCGCAACATACGCCAGTTCTTTCAACGTCATTCGAAACTCCTTCGTTGTCGACACACGTCGCCTCGGGAAAGCGGTGCGCGCGTTTAAATGCCCGAGGACGACAAGCGTCGGAAGAAGAGATATGCGTTGAACGAAGGGAGATGGAAAGCGGCCTTTTTCTACTCGCGCGCAAGTAAGGTTGGCACCTGGCGCGCAGTTTAGCGTAGCCGTTGGCTGGCAAGCAATAGCGCGTAGGGCAGGGTGCCGGCGGCCAGTGTCGTTATCGTGGCCTGCGTAAATGCCCGTTTATCGGCCCTTGGCTGCGGCATGGTCGGTGCCGCACAAACTACATTGCGCGTTGCCTTGCGAGAAGAAGGCGGCGGAGTCAGAGTAACGATGCTAATTCAAGTAAAGAAGCCTTCGCGCCGCGATGCATTCACCAGGGCGTACTCAAGAAGACGTCGCTCAGCCCATCCCCAAAACATGGGATTGGCTGCAGCACCCGAGTCGGGCTAACTCCGCAAAGTGATCCGAACTTCAGGGTGCGAAACTGGCGAGTGCGTCGTCATCTCTTAGTACGGATTGCACACACGTGCGTTTTCACGGGTGCCGATTTGGAGGAGGATCTATGAAAAGTGCTCTCGTACTAGGCGCGGTATCCCTATGCATCCTTGCAGGCTGCTCAAGCGGTAGCAAGCTAGATGATGCACCTGTTTACCTCACCGCAAGACGTGCGCAAAGCCAGTTAACTCTACAAGATCCAACGGGGCAGGCTCCCAACGCCGCGACGCCCCAAGGGGCCAATCCTGGAGCGGGATCCGGCGCGGGCACCGTAGCAGCAGTGGCCGGCACGACACCAAACGTACAAGTAAACACTCCTGCCGCCAAGCGCGTGCCCCCAAGAATTGACGTTGCACCAATCACTGGATATGTCGATCTTGATCGTGAAATTGGCGCAATTTCGTTCGAGAATGCCTATACACGTATCGTGGTAAGAAGCGAGCTTTGGGAGTTTTCCGGAGCGAGCGCCGGAGAGTCCGATGAGGTTCAGCCGTTGCCGTATTCGCGACGCGGTTGGATGGAGCGTTATCTTGTTGCCCAAAAAGACGACATGAACCTCTCTGTGAAAGTACGGATTGGGGATTACGACGAAACCGTCCCTTTGGCGATCATCGGTGCGAACAGTGATCGAAATGGAGAGGCTTGGAGCCGCGAATTAACACATGATGCGGCAAGTTTCCCTTGGTTTCTCGTGCGAGCTGGTGGCGCTGGAGTTGTCCCTCGCGTTGTCACTGAGTTCAACGGCAGTCGAGCTTGGGAATCGGGAGTAGCGGCTACCGCGCTACAAGTGGCGCTCGGCGCTATCAAGATCATGAGCCCACAGGCGACTGTGATTACTACGCTAAGCGCGCCAGCAACGCGCGACAAGGCCAATGCCATCGATCAGGTTATCAGCAAGCTATTCTCGAGCCGACTTGTTGAGCGCCATGCGAGTGATCGCTCCCTGGCAAGATGGAGCCCGACGGGCGGGCTCAACATCAAGCTCAACATTCCGCTCCGCGGTGCGGATTGGAATGGAGACGTTGGCACCGTTGGTGGATGGACCATAAGCTTCGAAGCCCCACGGCCGTCCCTATTTTCTGATTGGTACCTCTGCTCTCCCGAGGTCGCTACGAAGCGCTGCAAAGCGACGTTGTCTACTGCTGCGGCTGAAGCGCTTAACAAACCCAGTGCCTCGGCTATTCTCGCTTACCCCTTGCTGCGAACGGCAGGTAGTGAACTGACGATCAAAAGCTACCTTCTTCAGCAAAGCTGGTATGCCTCCGCTCAAAGCGCATTCAGCGGCAATCAGCAATCGGATGCCTGGATCGCACACGGCCTTTGTCTGAGCATCGCGGATAGTGTGATTGCTCTAGGACTCAACTACATCGATGCGACGTTGGTGACCTGGGCCGCAATGGAGGGTATGCAGCATTCGAAAGTTGCCCATGCGTTAGCGTGGAAAAATGCTCCCGCTTGTTTGGCTGCATCGGGGAAAATTACATAGCCGCGAGACATGATGGCCTTGAAGACCGCAGCAAAACTTGCGCAGCGAAGCCCACAACCTAACGGCCTTGCACGCTAATGCGCACCCTACATGTGCTGGCGCTCTATTCCATATACGTAGGCCTGCTTCTTGACGCTCTTGCGAGGCGCAACTGCGTGAGGCGATGGATGGTCAGCATTTCGGCCGACGCTGTCAGGCAATACCTGGCAGGCAAGGGGTAAAAGCCCGACTCAGTCAGGCTTGGAGGTGAGAGCTAAATTCCGACCCAAAAGAGGGCGTAACAGCAGAACGGCTGACTGCTTCATTTGAGCCGAAGGCATTCTAAGAAGACCGCCCCGGCGACCAGCGCTATTTCACACAGCAGACGGAGGAATCGGCCTCATGGCTGTGCATCATGATCGTGCTCATCTTCGAGCGACAAATCCTGATCCTCATTTTCGAATTCAGAGTCTGCGGCAACGATGCCGACCGATGCTGAAAGGCTGCTGCTCTTGCGCTTCCCCCTACGCCGATCCACGAAGTCCTGAAACTGCTTCGACGCGAGCTGCTTGCACCGTTCCAGTTCGTTAAGCGTTGGTGGCTGCGGATCGTCGATGAACTTCGCGACCTCGAAGTGCATGGGATCGTTGAAAGTTGCTCCCCAGTTAAAGCCCAGCGCCAGGAAGACGTGCGCCAGCGGAGCGGTTGTCTCGCCTTGGTTGGGTGCATCTGGATTGATGTCCACCGCGATGCCAAAGGCATGATTGGATGGCAGGGTGCTTTTGACTTTCTGGCCCAGGGCGTTAAACGGCTTTCGCAGCCGCCTGTTGATGGTGCCGCCGGCCTCGTCTACATGCTTCATTAAGTCGAGCCGCTCCAATTCTGAGAAGACCATCTCCAGCTGGGCATGGCCCCGCTCGTGCAGGCCAAACCAGCCGTCTTTGATGCCATCGCTGCCCTTGATGCCTACCAACTGCGGGATCAAGACCTTCTTGATCGCTCTGGAGTCGAAACCACTGATGATGGTGATTTCCGCGCCGCGGTCGTAGTTCTCTTCCGTGCCTTCGAACTCATACACCACGGTCCCAAACAAGGGATGGTTGTAGCTGCCTTGCATGTCGCGCCCCTTTCTGTTTGTCCTGTGCACATCATTCGGGAAAGCTCTGGCGGCGGCTCCCTGCACTTACCGTTCTCCGAGGCCGCACGGCTGTCAAGCCCCTACTGCTTGTGGCATCGAATTTGTAGTCGATCTCCACAGGCTCTCACTTGATCTCGCTTGCTGCGCACTGCCGCAAATTTCCATGGGCATGTCTGAGAAAACTCTCGAAGCTGATCACTGGCCCAAGCTTGCTATTGCGGACTGTTACTGCCGACTTGATCTATCACCAACGTATCGAGGCGCTGAGACCAGGCGCGTCTTAGTTGATGCTCCGCCTTTCAGCGATTGGCCTTTCGCTGGGTCGTCTCTCGGTGACGACAAGCGACAGTCTCCGAGAAACAGAATTGCCTGCGCAATCCCCTATTTGGGGGAGACGGGCTGATAGGTCCGCGAAATGTAGCGAAGGCGGAGTACCTGCCGGCTCGGGAAACCCCAAAGCTCTACGAGGTCGAGGAGCTTCAGTGAGAGCACGCAAAACAAGTGCGCAGATTTCAGCAACCTCGGCTATCGTGAACTGGCCTTAACTTGTACGAAATCACGATGTTTGATCTTTGGCTTCTGCTGCCGTTTCTGTTGATTGCCACCGAAAATCGACCCGGCTAACGCACTAGGGTCAGGTATCGCCGGAATTCAACATGCGGTTCTAGGGAAGGTCTGAACAGGTCACGAATTGGCGTGCGATGAAGCCCAAGGTTGTGCATGGTGATGAATCGCACCGCCAGATGCGCCGAATCGATGAGGTCTGCCCCTCATCCAGCGCCCTCAGGCTGTTTGCGGACACACCTGTCCCATCATCGACATCAGTTTCTTGCGCGTCATCCAAAGATTGGACAGCGCGATCACATGCGCCGCGCTCTTGGCCACGCTCGCGAATTGACAACGGACCTTGAATTGCCTAGGATTTAAACACTCGTTTAAACCAAGTGGTGAAACATGAGTGCTGAGCCTGTGGCCCGTCGGCGCCGATCCGCAACCTCGCAGCTGCACGACGGTGATGCAACGCAGACGCGTGAACGCATTCTGGATGCCGCTTTCCGGCGCCTGGTGGCCGAAGGCTACGCGGCCCTGAGCGTGCGAGAAATCGCCCGCGACGCGGGCGTCAACCACGCCCTCATCAACTACCACTTCCGCAGCAAGGACCAGCTGGTGATCGAGGTGCTCGACGCCGTCAACCAGCGGCTGCTGGCGCGCCAGGCGTCGATGTACGCCGGCGAGGGAGGCTTTGCGCAGAAGTGGGCCAGCGCGCGACGCTTCTACGAGGAAGACCTCGAATCAGGTTTCGTGCGCCTGCAGGCCGAGCTGTGGGCGGCAAGCCTGTCCAACCTGGACTTGCGAGAGAAGTTCCTGCCGCGCCTGCTGGCCTGGAAGAAGCTGGTACTTGGCGCGGTGCGCGAGGCCGTCAGTGCGCTGGAGGCCGACGGCGGCTCGTTGCCGGCGCCGTTCACGCCCGAAGTCATCGCATGCTGGATCTCGGAGTTCTGGCTGGGCATGGAATTCGCCGATCTGCTGGGCGTGAAGGAAGAGCAGGCCCAGCATCGCGCGGCGCTGGATGCCGTGCAATGGTTGCTGGAGTCGCTCGATGCGCGAGCTGGCCGCAAGGCGGCCCGACGATCCCGCACGCGGAGCACGCCATGAGCACACCGGAACGGCCGCTGCCCGAACGCCTGGTACGCAACGCCGGCCCGTTGCCTGCGCCCGGCGCCGTGCCGTCGGAGCACGCGTCGCCCTACGAGACCGTTCAGCCGGTGCAGCAGGGCTTCATCGATCGCGATGGCGTGCCGATCTGGTATGCGACCTGGGGCGAGAGCGGACCATGGATTGCTTTCGCGCCGCCCTTCCAGATTGTGCACAGTCAAATGCTCAAGGGTGTGGTGCCCTACCTTTCGCAGCACTTCCGCGTCATCACCACGGATGGACGAGGCAACGGCCGCTCGGGCCGACCTGAGCAGCAGGATGCCTATAGCTTCGACCACTTCTATGGCGACTTCGTCGCCGTGTTGGACGCGGTCGGTGTGCAGCGCGTGGCGCTGGTCGGCATTTCGGCCGCCGCGCTGACGGTGCTCCGGCTGGCGGCCGAGCAACCGCAGCGCGTCACGCACTTGGTCACGGCCGGAGGCTTTGCCGAATCGCTGGCTGGCGAACCCGAAGTCGCGCGCCGCCTGGAAATGGAGAGCGCGCTGCTGCGCAGCGACTGGCCCGGCTATATCGACTGGTTCATGGCCACCATCTTCAGCGAACCGCATTCGACCAAGCCGTATGAAGACGGGGCGCACTACGCCTGGGCCACCCGCGCCGACTGGCTGGGCTGGTGCCGCCGTGCGTGGCTCGGCAACGACGTACGCGCGCTGGCGCGCCAGGTGACGTGCCCGACACTGGTGATCCACGGCGACGACGACCGGCGCGTCGGCTACGCCAAGGGGCGCGAGATCCATGCGCTGGTCGAGGGCTCGAAGATGCTCACCGTCGCCGGCGGCGGCCATGTCACGGTAGCGCGCGACCCGGTGCTGTTCAACCGCGCGGTGTGCGAATTCATCGGCGGCTTGCCGCACGAGCGGACATGGATGCGCGCCATGAAGCGCCCGCGCCGCGCGCTGTTCATCTCCAGCCCCATCGGCCTGGGCCATGTGCAGCGCGACCTGGCCATCGCGCGCGAGTTGCGCAAGCTGCAGCCGGATTTGGCGATCGAATGGTTCACCACCAACCCCGCCGCGGCCTACCTCAAGCGCGAAGGCGAACGGCTGCACCCGATCACGCAGCGCCTGGCGAACGAGAGCCGCCACTTCGAGGAGATGGCAGGCGAGCATGACCTGTCGGCCTTCTTCGCTCTGCGCACGATGGACGAGGTCATGAGCCGCAATTTCATGACCTTCGTCGACCTGGTCGAGGCCGAGCACTACGACATCGTGATCGGTGACGAAGCCTGGGAGGTGGACTATCACTATCACGAGAACCCGGAACTCAAGCGCCAGCCCTACGTATTTCTTACCGACTTCGTTGGCTGCCTGCCGATGGAAGAAGGCAACGCGCGCGAGGCGGCCCTGTGCGCCGACCGCAACGCCGACGACCTGGAGCACGTGGCGCGCTATCCCTACCTGCGCGACGCGGCGATCTTCGTGGGCAACCGCGAGGACGTGACCGAGCAGCCCTTCGGCCCCGGCATGCCCGGCATCCGCGACTGGACGGACCACAACTTCTGCTATTGCGGCTACTGCCTGCCCTTCGACCCGAGCACCCTGGCCGATACCGAACGCTTGCGCGCGCGGCTGGGCTACCGCAGCGATGAGAAGATCGCGATCGCCGCGGTTGGTGGCACCTCCACCGGCGTTCATCTGCTCAAGCGCATTGCGGCCGCTTTCCCGCGCATGAAGCGCGAGTTGCCGGAGCTGCGCCTCATCCTGGTTACCGGCCCGCGCCTGTCCACCGACACATTCGCACCGCAACCCGGGCTTGAACTGCGGCCCTACGTCCACAACCTCTTCGAGCACCTCGCCTGCTGCGACCTCGCGCTGGTGCAGGGCGGCCTGTCGACCACGATGGAACTGGTGGCCACGCGCCGGCCCTTCCTGAGCTTTCCGCTGCAGCGCCACTTCGAGCAATGCGTGCATGTGCGCCAGCGCCTCGCCAACTACGCTGCGGACCGCTCAATGGACTATGCGGCGACCTTGGACCCGGACGCGCTCGCGTTGCGAGCCCTGGCGGCCATGCATGAACCGGTGCGCTACCGTCCGGTTGAAACTGATGGCGCGGCACGCGCGGCGCTGCGCATTGCGCAGGTGCTGGACAACCGCGGGTGGTCACGATGAAACCACCTGCATCCATCGGCGCGCCCGACGGCGCCTGCCGCCCGCCGCCCCGCCCGTCGGGCTGCGAGGTGCCGTAGCTTGGAGTGGCTCGCACCCGAGCCGCGCCTCCACCACTTTGCCGCAACCACGCTCCGGTCCTCCGCAGAGGCCGGATCGGATGACCTCGGCCTGCCCGCTGCGGGGGGGCAGGCGCGGCCTCTTCCCAAGCTCCCCCGCACAAGGAGTAAGTCATGGCATTCGTCGCTGCACTTTATGGGCTGGTGGTCTACCTCTTCTTTCTCGCTACCTTCGCCTACGCCATCGGTTTCGTCGGCAACCTGCCGCTGCTGCCCAAGACCATCGACAGCGGCAGCGCCGTGCCACTGGCCGAAGCAATCGTCGTCAACCTCTTGCTGCTGGGCCTCTTCGCGGTGCAACACAGCGTCATGGCCCGGCGCGGCTTCAAGCGCTGGTGGACGCGGCTGGTGCCCGAAGCGGTGGAGCGCAGCACCTTCGTGCTGGCGGCGAGCGCGGCGTTGGCGCTGCTGCTCTGGCAATGGCGTCCCATTGCCGAACCCATCGTGTGGTCGGTGAACGACCCGGTTGCGCGCTGGGCCCTGCTCGGCGTCTTCTGGGTGGGTTGGGGCGTGTTGCTCATCAGCACCTTCCTGATCAACCACTTCGAACTCTTCGGCCTGCGCCAGGTGTGGGCCAACCTGCGCGGCCAGGAACTGCCGGCGCCGGTCTTCCACACGCCGCTGTTCTACCGCCACGTGCGCCATCCGATCTACCTGGGCTTCGTGCTGGCCTTCTGGGCCACGCCGACAATGACGGCTGGCCACCTGCTCTTCGCGGCGGCCAGCACGGGCTACATCCTGATCGGCATCTGGTTCGAGGAGCGCGACCTGGTCGCGCAATTTGGCCAGCGCTATCTCGCCTACCGCGACCAGGTCGGGATGCTGCTGCCCAAGCGCAGCAGGCACGACCGCAAGACGCCCACTGGACCCTGAGCGCATGACGGTGGCGTAGCCCCTCAGGCTTACGCGCGCTTGGCCATCACGCATGCCTTGTCCGTGCCATTTGCGTAGAGCTGACTCTCAGGGCCTTCGCCCCATTTTCTCATTCCCAGCCTCAATCGTCCTCCGGCGCATTGGTGCAAGGACCAGCTTGGCGACCATGCCGGAGCCGATCGACACGACGGCAGCCACCAAAAATACGCGATCCCAGTTGCCGCCCGCAGCGAGTACCGAGCCCACGGCTTTGGCGCTTTGGGGCCCGAAGCAGTCTTACCGGCCGTTCGAAAGCGGCCAGCCAATTGCCGGAAAAAACCAACTCACCGCCTCGTGATAGTGCGTACTCAATCATCGCGAGGGTCTTATCAATGACTGCGAGGATCACCTCTCATTCGACCAGAAATTTTTTCCACCTCTTGATGACCGTTCCGTGATCGACCACGATTCGGCCCTCGACTCGATCTGACCCCTAAACACAGATAGATGCCTTCCTAGTCGAGCCACTGCCCCGGAGTCGAAGATCGTTTCTCCATACTCGTCAATCGGCTGCTCACCAACGTCGAACTGCGGCAGCAGTAGATGCTGCATCTCAAAGTCGGGAAACCAACAACCGTCGCGGCGGGATTCCCAATCCGGCGGCAGTTGCCCACCGACAGTTACTTTCCAGTCGATCATTCGGTAGCTCGCGTGTATGGATGCCTGGTTGTGGCCGAAATGGGCCGGTGAACACCTCAGGCCGAACGGCTGACGAGGGCCTGGAGATGTTCGTAGGCGTAGCCTCGGCGGTCGGTGATAAGCGTATTCGCCCGCGCAAGGCCGTATTCGGTTTGCGGTGGCGCGCCGCTCACGTGGCGTCATGCTTCAAGCGATAGTCCGTTCGCGAGGTCAACGCGGAACGCGCAATGCCGTCACCATTAAGTCTTTGCCAGCCGAGCATCCATCGTAGTTGCCTCCAGGTTCGAGCAACACCACGCAGGTCCTCCACCTGGCATGCTCCTGGAGAGACGCATGGAGAAACGATGGTGCACCGCTTGCGGTTGTGAATTCCTCCCTCGTGCTCAGGCGCCCCATCAGCGCTACTGTGCTGAACCTGTGTGCCAGCGCGAGCGGCGCCGGCTTTGGCAGCAGACAAAGCGACGAAGCGATCCCGACTACCTCCAGAACCAGGCGCAGGCCCAGCGCGCGTGGTCGAAACGCAACCCCGCCTATTGGTCGGGGTATCGGGAGAGTCACCCGGAGTACGCAGCCCGCAACCGCATCGATCAGCGCGGCCGCAACGCCAAGCGCTCCACCGCCGGTATTGCAAAGATGGATGCGTCGAATGGCACGCCATTCTTCGATGACGGGCTCTACGAACTACGTCCGCTAGAGGGCCTTAGATTTGCAAAGATGGTCGCGTGGACGGTTCAGATCACTGTGCTTGCTCGCCGGGCCGTCTGACCATGCCGCATTCCGGTGATTGCAAAGAGAGGACTTGATCGATCCCGAGTCGCAGGACTGGTACCTTGCCGGTGTGCGAGCACCCGGTGTCGCCAGGCGTTCGCAGCGAAGAATTCGCTTGAACGGACTGGATGGGTACTCGCATGGACCAGAACCACATCGGAGTTGACGCGGACACAAGTGCGCCGCTGTTTCGCGCCGCGGAATATGTTCGGATGTCGACGGAGCACCAGCAGTACTCCACCCTCAATCAGAACGACAAGATCCGCGAATACGCCGCGCACCGCGGCATCGAGATCGTCAGGACCTACGCCGACGAAGGCAAGAGTGGGCTGAGGATCGACGGGAGGCTCGCGTTGCAGCGCCTCATCCGCGATGTCCAGGCTGGGACGGCCGACTTCACCATCATCCTCGTCTATGACGTGAGTCGGTGGGGGCGCTTCCAGGATGCCGACGAAAGCGCCTACTACGAATACATCTGCCGCCGTGCCGGCATCCAGGTGGCTTACTGTGCAGAACAGTTCGAGAACGACGGCTCGCCCGTGTCGACCATCGTGAAGGGTGTGAAACGGGCGATGGCAGGCGAGTACAGCCGCGAACTGTCGACCAAGGTCTTCGCCGGTCAATGCCGCCTGGTGGAGCTCGGCTTCCGGCAAGGCGGCGCGGCGGGGTACGGCCTGCGGCGGATGCTGGTGGACCAAACCGGCTCGGTCAAGACCGAACTCCAGCGCGGCGAGCAGAAGAGCCTGCAGACCGACCGCGTCATCCTCACCCCCGGGCCCGGAGACCAGGTCAAGACCGTCCAGAAGATCTACGAATGGTTCACCGACGAAGGACTGGTGGAGTCGGAGATCGCCCGTCGGCTCAACATGATGCACACCCGGACGGACCTGGACCGCGAGTGGACGCGGGCCACGGTCCACCAGGTGCTGATCAACGAAAAGTACATCGGCAGCAACGTCTACAACCGCGTCTCCTTCAAGCTCAAGAAGTTGCGGGTGGTCAACACGCCGGACATGTGGATCCGCAAGGACGACGCGTTCGAGCCGATCGTCGCGCGAGACGTCTTCTACACGGCGCAGGGCATCATCCGCGCGCGTGCGCGGCGGTATTCCAACGAGGAGCTCATCGAGCGCCTGCTCGGCCTCTACAAGCACCGAGGATTTCTCTCCGGCCTGGTGATCGACGAAGCGGAAGGCATGCCCTCGTCGGCGGTCTATGCGCACCGGTTCGGCAGCCTGATCAGGGCCTATCAGATGGTGGGCTTCACGCCCGGGCGGGACTACCAGTACCTGGAGGTCAACCGCTTCCTCAGGCGCCTTCACCCGAAGATCGTGGCCGAGGCGGAATCCGAGATGGAAAGCCTGGGCGGCCGGCTCTACCGAGATCCGGCGACGGACTTGCTGGACGTCAACCACGAGTTCAGCGTGTCCTTGGCACTCGCGCGCTGCCAGACCGGCGAGAACGGCCGCCGTCGCTGGAAGATCCGCTTCGATACCGGATTGTTTCCCGACATCACCGTCGCGGTGCGGCTGGCGCCGGGCAACGACAAGCCCTTTGACTATTACCTGCTCCCGCGGCTCCACTACGCGCAGCCGCGCCTCAGCCTGGCTGAGCACAATGCGGTGGAGCTGGAGAGCTATCGCTTCGACACGCTGGAATACCTCTACGGGATGGCCGCCCAGATTCGCCTGCGGAGAGCGGCATGACCGTCAGGTCCACCGCCGGCGATCTGCGGATGATTCCCATCGATCGCATCGAGGTCCTCAATCCGCGCGATCGGAACGAGGAAGTGTTCGCGGAGATCGTGAGGAACATTGGTGCGATCGGGTTGAAGAAACCGATCACAGTCACGCCGCGGCCAGGAAGCGATGGCGCAGAGCGCTATCTCCTGGTCTGCGGCGAGGGACGGATGAGGGCGCTGCGCAAGCTCGGCGAGACGCGCGTGCCGGCGTTGGTGATACAGATCGACGATGAGGGGGCCTTCATCATGGGCATCGCGGAGAACGTGGCCCGCCGTGTGTACCGGCCTTTAGAGCTTCTGGCGGGCATCACTCAGTTGAAGGTCAAGGGCTACTCTCCGGCCGTGATCGCCCAGAAGACGGGACTCACGTTGCCGTACGTCACTGACATCCTCACGCTGATCGATCAGGGGGAGGAGCGCCTGCTCGTGGCAGTCGAACGCGGCAAAGTCCCCTTGACGATCGCACTCGAGATCTCCAGGGCGGGGGACAGCGACAAGACCGTGCAGGCGGCACTGCAGGAGGCCTACGAAACGGGGCAGTTGCGCGGGCGGCAGCTCATGGACGCTCGGCGCCTAGTGCAGAGTCGCCAGCACCTGGGCCGCTCAATCGATCGGCATCCGTCGCGCCAGCAATCCGATGTCACATCGTCGAGCCTCGTGCGTACCTATCAGAAAGAGGTCAAGCGGCAGCAATTGATGGTGCGCCGGGCGGCCTTCGCCCAGCAGCGACTTCTCTTTGTCGCCGGCGCCTTGCGGCAGCTCTTTGCCGAAGAGAACTTCGTGACCTTGCTGCGGGCCGAGGGCCTGGATGCGCTGCCGAAGTACCTGGCGGATCGCATCGGGTCTCATGGGAGTCTGGGGTGACGACTGTCGAGCTCGGCTTCCTGCCGAAACCCATGATGATTCCGATCGACAACGTCCTGCCTTCGCGCAAGCCGCCGATCCGGTTGCTGGAGACCAAGAAATACCGGATGGTCGTGACGTCGATCCGGGAGATCGGTCTCATCGAGCCGCTTGCCGTCAGTGCGGTCGACCGGAAGACCGGCCAGCACGTACTGCTGGACGGACACATCCGTCTGCTGGCGCTGAAAGAGCTGGGCAACACGGAGGTGCCGTGTCTGGTGGCGACAGACGACGAGTCATACACCTACAACAACCGGATCAATCGCTTGTCGTCCGTGCAGGAGCACTTCATGATGCGCCGCGCCATTGATCGCGGCATCTCCCCTGAGCGGCTGTCGAACGTCTTGTGCGTGGATCTGGCTCAGATCAATAAAAAGGTGACCCTGCTCGACGGGGTCTGTCCCGAGGCGGTCGACCTGCTCAAAGATCGCCGATTCTCCCCAGAGATCACGGCGTCGCTTCGGAAGATGAAACCGACGCGTCAGGTCGAGGCGGTCGAATTGATGATCTCCGCGAACAGCATCACGGTCGCATACGCGCGGGCCTTGGTGATGGCCACCGCCGCAGAAATGCTGGTGAAGGCAAAAGCGCACAAGGGCAGAGGCGTCAGCCAGGAGCAAGTCGATCGGATGGAGCGGGAGATGTCCGGCCTGCAAGACCACTACAGGATGATCGAGCAGACCTTCGGCGAGGACATGCTCAACCTTGTGCTGGCCAGGGGGTACATCTCCAAGCTGGTCGACAACAAATCGGTGTTTCGGTACCTGGAGCGCAACCATGGGGCAGTGCTCGAGCAGTTGATGGGTTTGGTCAACGCGACCTCGGCAGAAGTTTGAAATATCCACCCTCTGTGGATCTGGAACCGTTTTCGCCTAGAGGCAAAGCGGACCGATCTGTCGAAATCCTGGTCGCCTTTTTTGCGTCGAACCGTGACCGGCGTGGAAGCTCGAAGCCGGCATTCTGTGCGCAGTTGTTCACTCGCCGGCACTGTTGCCGAAGGCCTGGTGGCTCGTACAGCGTATGCGACCGAATCAGTTTGCTACTTTCCCCGCAGGCTTCTCACCACCGGCATCGATGTTCGGGTCTGCTGGCCCAAACGAAAGAGGATAAGTCTGCTGATTGAGACCGCGCAATCCGAGTGTCATACCGAACTTGGGATCCTTGCCTCGATGGCTGACTTGCGCTGTCACCCGGTCGATCACATAAAGATGGCGTGGCAGCATGTTTGTCACTGAAATGGATCGGAGGTCACATCGTTGTTCGATGGATCCGACCATCAGGCGATGTGTGCAATGGCGAACGCCGAAGACGTGATCGCCAGGAAGCACGCGCACCCAAACCGGGTAGCCGACCTCATGCGATGGAAGCTCTTTGCCATCCACGTGGGTCAACTGCGCTAGCGTATCGCCGCGCGCCTTGGACGATTCAATGGCCATCACACTCGTGTCGCCCAGGGGATGAGCTTTGTTGTCATACGCGATGTATGGCTGGCGATGAAAAGTGCAGCCAACGAGGACCGACACCACAAGGATCGAAAGCAGCAGTCGAGGGTACCTCGCCCAGTTGCAACACTGTACGAAAAGGCAGTCGCCTTTAGTGTTCATCCGCATGATGTCCAAGGCGTTCAGCGGTACATCTTCGACAAAGCGAAGGGCTCGATCTCGAAATTCTCATCTGCTTGGTCTTGTGAATGCGCCGACTGTAATCGCACGTCAGGACGACGTCCGATGAATGGGCGGTGATACGACAAGGCTGGGGCGTGAAGCTCAACTTCTGACGTTCCGCTGAGCTACAGTCTTCATGGCCCGATCGATTCGTCGCCGGGCGATTGCGTCGCCGCTGCGCAATCCATGCGGCGGCACCGACGAAACCATCACCTCGGGAATGAAGAAAATGACCTCGACAAAAAAACTGCTGCTCGGAGCAGCGATATTTGCAGGATGCATGGGGCTGGCATCTGCCCAGGACGCCGACCCGACGAACATGGTCCGCGGAGGCCTGCAGGTGATCCAGATGGTGGATCAGGGCCAGGTTGGCGAGCTTTGGGATGGCGCCACACCCGCCGCCAAGAAGCGCGTGACCCGGCCCGAGTTCATTCGCCAGGTGGGGCAATCTCGTTCGCCGCTCGGCGCAGCGCAGCAACGCACCTGGGTTGCCATCAACAGGCAGACGGTTGCCAATGAAGATGCCGACTTAGCGGGGCAGTACGTCAATATCGAATACGAAACCCGCTTCGCGAATGCCACCAACCGGGTCGTACGCGAGTTGACGAGCTTTCGTCTTGATCGCGACGGTAGTTGGCGCTTGAGCGGCTACGTGCTGCGCTGAACCGATTCTTTGGAGAGCCGCGCTTCGCAGCGCGTCAACACGCCCCTCACACTGGTTGCGCTGCGCTCGGCAGTAGAGCGCCGACAACCGCAGCCGGGGTGTGTGAATTTCCACGCTTGTTTGACCCACTTTTCCATAGAGCGCTGCCGCGTTTCTACACACCGATGCACAGGATCAGAAACGCACGCTCAGGGATATGGGCGGGTCAGAAATGCGGGTCACATACGCGTAGAAACCAACACCAACCTGTTTTGGTGGCTTTGCGACCCAAACGGATTAACACACTTAGATGCCTGCTCCTGGCCGCATTCCGTCGTAGCTGGCGAGGTAAGGAAAAGACTACTGTCAGAACCGCGAACATCGCCATGACGAGTACGAAGGCGAGCCCGTCGAAAAGCATGACGACACGGGCGGCCATCCACGTGCTGGCACGCGCCCTTGCTTTGCCAGCGCAACACTACCTTCGTAAACGCCCACTTATCGTGGGTTGGCGCACGTGAGGACCAAAGTTCGAAGGCCGAGGTGTAGGCCGAAGTTGCCGAAGGCCGCTTTGCAGCGGAAGCGGACTATCGTCGCTCAACGCTAGACTTTCGCCTTCAGCCAGAAGCTGCCATCCGAACTCAGGTTGCGGAGTTGCAGCGGGTGGCCGATTGCACGAGGCTCTTGATGGGCAATCGGCTGCACCAAAGAGTCTCAGATGCCGATGCCGGGCACAGGCTCCTGCGCAAGGGGATGCCACACGGCTCCGGCCCTGCTCGCCTTGGCAAGTCGCTCCTGAAGTTCCGGTGGCAGTTGCCCACCCGGCGGATGAGAGCAATGCATCGCGTCCGGCGTGGCGTGCGTCACCACGATCCCCGCACCGCGCCCGGCGAGCCTGTCCAATGCTTCAGCAACGAACGGCGGCATGTCCGGCTGGGTCACCTCGATCCAGACGGTGACATTCGGCTTCGAGCGGTGGGCGGCCTCGATGGCCTCGGCCAGCAACTCGGCCGCCTTGCCGGTCGCAAGGGCGGCGGCAGACGCCGGCGCGCTGAGGGTCATTCGAACCACGGGGAAGCCCGGCTCTGAGGTGTCACGCCAAAGCGCCTGGGCCTTGGCCTGTTCTTCCTGCGTTCCCCCGAGCACGAGATCTTCCCAACCGCCGTCGGAGCGAAAGACCCGAAGCACCATGCAGTTCAGCGCACCGAATTGCGCCTCGTGCAGGAGTTCGCGCAACATCGCGACGACTGCCTCTTTGCCGAGGACCGTGCTTTTCCGGGTCACGCCGGTTCAGTGGGAGTCAAGGGAAGTGCTGAGCGCCTACGGCCGAATAACCACCGTGGGCGGCTCGACGACCATAGCGGGAGGCTGGACGATCACGCCGGGCGGCGGACGATGATAGGCCGGCGCCTCTTCGTATTCGTACCGGGGCGCGCGCGCAGCGTGGCCCTTGCATTTGCGCTCTTCCTTGAACTCGCCGTTCTTGTCCCACTTGCGCTCGACCTTGCACCAGCCGTCCCGGTACTCTTCCTTGTACTCGTGGCCACCATGCCGGCCTTTACGACCATGGCCACTCTCATCTTTGTGAGGGTCGGCCATCGTCGACGACATCCCGCCAGCGAGCAGGGCCAGCAGCGCCAAGGGGCGGAGCAAGTAGTTCATACAAGACCTCGGATGTGATTTGTTCCCACGCGGGGCATCGTAACTGCCCGCCGGGGCCAACGAAAAGCGGGTAATACGTCTATCAACAGAGTCGGATTGCTTTTGCGACAGCGGCCTATTTCCCGTCGGCAGAGGTGGTTTCCTGGGCAGCCACCCAGGCAAGACATCGAGCTCGCAGCAACGCCACTCCTTCGGCGCGAGTGGTCGCCGGTCTGTTCAGGACCAGCTTGCATCGATGCGTGCGAGCGCGCGAGATGTCGGCGACCCCACAGAAGTAGCCAGGATCTACCGCTTGAATGAAGTAGAGATCGAAAATCCATTCCCCATAGTGAAACTGGTCCGAGGATCCGAAGGTTGTCCCCATGGCCGCGTCTAGCCTCGGACCGCCGCAGGCCGAACTCCCGAAGAGCAGGCACCAAGTTACGGACGTCCCTCGCGTCGTTCAACGCGAGAACGCCCGCTTCGGTGAGCCGAACGGCGGGCGTCCTGATGAACGGACGCCCCTCGCATTCGGCTCCTCCATCGCCAGGAGGTCGCCCAGCGCCTTGGCCTGGTCTGACGCGCTCCCTCCCAGCACGAGGTCGTCTGAACCTCCGTCTGCGCGATAGACGCGAAGCGCCATGCAATTCAAAGCGCCGTGTTCTGCTTCATGCAGAAGCTCGCGCAGTGTGGCCAAACCCGCTTCTTTGCCGAGAACAGCGCCGGTTCGAATCATTTTCTAGACATCCCAAGATGTGAGTTCCAACGTATCTGCTGATGGTGTCCAGCGTGCCAGTCCAGTCGGTCTGACCGGCAATTCTGGAAACTACCAAGCAGCCTCAATGGTAACCAACGGTACGATCAATGTGAAATTATCACATTTCACCCTGATGATGAATGGTTTAAATCAGCCCGAGACTCCGTCCGATTTGGCGGAAAGGATCGCCGCGCTCAACGCGGTCGTGAGACAGCTCTCAGAAGACGCTCAGTGGCTGCGCGCGGAAGCAAAGCGCCTGCGCACCGAGCACGCCAGAACACGCTTGGGAAACCGGATGCCGCTGTGGTTCTTGCTGCAACTGCAGCACGAAGAGTTTCCTGTTCGAGTCTTCGAACCTGGAGAAGTCCGCTATGTCTCGGTGCTTACAGCGACAGGCCTGGTCGAGGCCGAGATCGGAGCGCTGGAAGCCACAGGCCGGTACGTCCCGTCACGGGCGGCCACTGTGAAGTGCATCACGGAATATGGGCATGCCGAAATCGCAAGGATTGAGGACCTGCGAGAGCCCGCGCCCGCTTCAACGCTGCCTGCGCCGGAAGTGCGAGCGGCATGACCTGTTCAGGACTTAGGGGCCTTTTGAGGCGACCTGCTGCTCGAGCGTCTCGTTCACAGTTTTCAACTTTTCCTCGGCTGCCTTGAGCTTGTCTTTGAGTTGGTCTGTTTGCTCGATCGCCTGCCCGACATCCGGGTGCAGGGTTTCTTTCGGTACTTCGCTGTCCAGTACCGCGTGGACCACTGAGAGATCCTCCGCAGCTTCCTGGATTGTTTCAGCAACCTGCTTGTTCTTCTCGAGCACCTTGGTGAGATTGGCAGCATCTTCGCGAGGCGGAAGCGGGGATGAGGAACGGGGCATGGCAAACCTTTCAGTCTGAAGTCCGATGTTAGCCCGCACATTTCGACGACTCAGCCGCTGCCGTCGATTCAAGCTTTTGGCCTACACGTCACTCTGAAACGGAACGTATAACGATTCACAACCAGCAACCTATTACAACAAGTCAGGCGAGCAGCGCAACTCCAATGTCATGTCGCTCCAGACGGTTCTCATCGAGGACAGCAACACCATCCGGGAGGCGTTGGTCCCGGCACTAGCTGATCTTGCCAGTGCAGAAGTTGTCGCCGTTGCAGAGACTGCAAGCGAGGGACTCGCCGTTCTCGAAAAGCTCGGCGAGACGTGGGACTTGGCCGTGGTGGATCTCTTTTTGCGCGAGGGCTCGGGGCTCACGGTACTGCGAGCCTGCAAGCAGCGGGCCTCGCACCAGAGGATGGTTGTGTTGACGAACTATCCAACTGAGGAAATGCGTCGTCGTAGTCTGGAGTTGGGCGCCGATGCCCTGTTCGACAAGTCAAATGAACTCGACCAGTTCTTTGAGTGGTGCCTTCGGAGCGACATTTCGAGGCGGGCTGGCTCATCTGAGCCCAGGCTATAATCTAGTCCAGCCCGAACTAGGTTTTGGGTTTTGACTGGCCAGTCAAGCCGAATCTCACACCGGCGCGTCGAAGTCACTACGACGAGAAAAACAACAGGTGGCTTCCGCAAGTGAAAATTTGCCGTAACCGTGGACCGCGTGAGAGTTCACGACCAAATCTCAAAGCCCGCCTCGTGCGGGCTTTTTCGTGCCCACGCGCGGGCGGCAGATGGTGCGCCATCGGGACTGTAGATAAGCATGATCCCGCGCCGTAATCTCGGTCGCGGGCTACTTTTTGGCTCGCCAGCATGCGGAGCAACCCGAGCGGGAGCATCCGCGCCCATACGCCTGTGGACGACGGACAACGATTCGAAGGAATTCACGCGCACTTTTGCAAGAAGCGTATCGAAGCGAAAGGTGCGCGAACTTATCTACTATTCAACAGAGGCGATCAAACCGACGCCGTGCACTCATTGGCAGTTCTTTGACATTCCTTACTGCCGCCTTCATGAAAAAACTCACCCTCGTTGCTACAGCGATCGTTGCCGCGACAGTCACCAGCGCCGCATTGGCCGCCACGTCGACCTCCACGTTCCAGGTCCTGATCAATGTGGCGAAGGCCTGTTCGGTTACTGCAGGTGCAGGGTCCAACATCAATTTCGGCACGGTCGATTCTTCCGCCACCGGGCTGACCGCCAACAGCAACATTAGCGTGACCTGCTCCAAGTCGACGCCCTACAACGTCGGCCTGCTCCCCTCGAACAACAGCACAACCGGCGCCGGCGTAATGGCTCCCGCCGTGGCAGGTCCTGACACCGTGGCCTACCAGCTCCGCTCTGTCAGTGCGACGGGCCCGGTCTGGGGCAGCACCGCCACGCCGACGGCGGTAGGTAATGGCGTGGCCGGCACCGGCACCGGCGCGGCGCAGACCATCCCGGTGTTCGCCACCATCGCCAACGCCAATGTGACACCCGGCGCCTACGCCGACACGGTGACGGTCCAGGTCAATTACTGATCGATTGCCGGTGCACCGCCTGCTGCTGCGTTGCGCCGCAGTCCTCGCGCTCGCCTGGACGCACACGCTCGCCTCGGCGAGCGGACTGCAGGTGTCTCCCGTCACGCTGACGCTGCAGCCTTCGCAGAACGCCGACGGCCTGTGGCTCAGCAACACCGGCGACACGGTGGTGCACGCGCAGGTTCGTGTCTACCACTGGGCGCAGGAAAACGGCACCGAAAAGCTGACGCCTTCGCGCGATCTGCTCGTCAGCCCGCCGATGGTGCAGCTGGGCATGTCCGAGCGGCAGCTGATCCGCGTCATTCGATCCGGAGCGCCTGCCGGTCCGGTCGAAGGTTCGTATCGCGTCATCATCGATGAACTGCCTGTCGAGGTGAAGGAAAAGAAAGGCCTGCAGCTCGTGCTGCGCTACTCGGTGCCGATCTTCATCGCACCCACCACCCAGTCACCGGCCCCCCAGCTCACTTGGTCCCTGCGCCGGGAAGAAGGTCAGGCGGTGCTCAAAGTCGCCAACAGCGGCGGCATGCACGCCCAACTCGCCGACCTGGAATTTGTCGATACCGCAGGCCGCCGCACGCCGATCTGGGGGTCGAATGGCAACGCGTCGGCGCCCAATCCTTTCGTGGCCACGATGAGCATTCCGCCGTGGACGCTTTTCGGTGGCCTCGGACGCGTAACCGGAAGCACCACCATGCGCGGAGAACTGATCGCCCTGCAGGGCGCGGTACCTCCTGGGGCGTACCAAGACAACTTCGCCGGCGAGCACACTTCGATCACGCTCTCGACGAGCACGTTCGGCACGCCGGCCACGTGCAACACCCTCCTGCCGGGCAAGTTTCCCTTTGTGGTCAGCGCGACGGTCGCCAAGAGCTGCCTGGTCACCGCCGATCCGCTGAACTTCGGCACAGTCAACGGCCTGCCGGGCCAGGCCGACAGGGACCAGACCAGCAAGATCAACGTCACCTGCACCACGCCCACCCCGTACACGGTTGCGCTGACTCCTTCGAACGGCTCGACAACCGGCGCAGGAACGATGACGCCGACAGGCGGCGTACCCGGCAACGCCGACGCGGTGCCCTACCGGCTCTATCGCAACGCCGCGCGCACCGCCATCTGGGGCAGCGTCACGGGCACGGGCGGCAACGTCGCTACGGGCACCGGCAATGGAGCCGCCCAGGCGCTGACCTTGTATGGCCGCGTTCTGGGCACCAGCGCCAACGTGCGGCCGGACAGCTACCGCGACGTGGTGACGGTCAGCGTAACGTATTGAACTGCGACTAGCGAGGCCCATTAGAGAACGGGCGGGCAGTCTCGAGCGGGCTTCGGCAACGGCTGCTTCCGGGCTGGCGCGATGTCCGCTATGGGCCGATTGTGTTGAAAAACTCCGCTGAATTCTAGGAACTGGCTCGCAGTTTGCGTGCCCTTCATCATCGATGGAGGTACGCATCATGATGGGTCGGAGCATTGTTCAAGACCAGTTGTTCTACGCATTCAACCTCGAAGACCACGTCCCACACGATCACCTGCTGCGGGGCGTTGACCGTTTCCTCGATCTCAGCGAATTGCGCCAACATCTGGCTGCGTTCTACAGCCACACTGGCCGGCCCTCGATCGATCCCGAACTCATGATCCGCATGCTGGTCATCGGCTACTGCCTGGGCATCCGCTCTGAGCGCCGGCTGTGCGAGGAAGTCCATCTCAATCTGGCCTATCGTTGGTTCTGTCGCCTCGGCCTGGAGGACAGAGTGCCCGATCACTCGACCTTCTCCAAGAACCGCCACGGCCGCTTCCGCCAGAGCGACGCGTTGCGCTTCGTCTTCGAGACAGTGCTGCGCCGTTGCATGACCGAAGGCCTGGTTCAAGGCGAAGGATTCGCCGTCGATGCCAGCATCATCAAGGCCGACGCCAACCGCGCGCGCAACGTTGCAGCTTCCGACGTCGCCCAATGGCGCCAGGGCACCCAGTGCAAACGCGCGGTGCGCGAGTACCTGGACGCTCTCGATGCCAACAACCCGGTGGCCGAGGATGCACTTGAAGATGTACACGACACAGCAGCTGCTTCGCGCAACATCTCCCCGACCGACCCGGCTGCGCAGTGGACCGCAGCACCAGGTGGTCCGGCGTTCTACGCTTACTCAACCAACTACCTCATCGATCTGGCGGCAGGGATCATCATGGACGTGGAGGCCACGCCGGCGCACCGCACGCCGGAGGTCGACTCCACCCGGACGATGATTGACCGTGTCGAGCAGCGCTTCGACATCAGGCCGCGGCGGCTCGTGGGAGACACCGCGTACGGCGCCGCTCCGCTGCTCGGCTGGATGGTCAAAGACAAGCAGATCGAACCTCACGTGCATGTGTGGGACAAGACGGTTCGCAAGGACGGGAGTCTGTCGATCGGCGAGTTCCAGTGGCAACCCGAGCGCAATGAATATGTTTGCCCTGAAGGCCGTGCGTTGCGCAACGACCGGCGGCAGTTCACGACGCCGCGCACCCGCATCACCAAGGCCGACACCGTGATCTATCGGGCGAGCCAGGCAGACTGCGTCGACTGTGGAATGAAGGATCGCTGCTGCCCGAGCACGCCGTTCCGGAAGATCGCCCGCAGCATCCATGAGGGTGCCCGTGAGGTGGCGCGATCCATCGCGAAGACACCGCAGTACAGCCAATCGCGCAGGGAGCGCAAAAAGGTGGAGATGCTGTTCGCCCATCTCAAGCGCATCATGAAGCTGGATCGCCTCCGGCTTCGCGGGCTCAGTGGTGCGCGGGACGAGTTCTTGATGGCTGCCACAGCCCAGAACCTCAGGCGAATGGCGAAGTGGTTGATGCCATCTGAAGCAGTTGCGGCAATGAAGACTGCGTGAGGTGAGCTTGCAGGCTTGCCACGTGCTCTCGCATCGTCAACTCGATCAAGAATTCTGTGTGATCGCCAGCGCAGGCAAGATTCAAGGCGAGTTTTTCAACACAATCGGCCCATTTGAGACATTCGAACTCGCCCAATGCAGACGTTCGGTCCAAGCGCTTACCCCCACGCGTAAGGCTTCAACTCAAGGCTGTTCGTCCACGCACCGAGCGCGAAGTCACGCTGCTGTAGTTCGCCCAGGAAGCCTGCAAACGACTCGCTCACGAGAGCGTACTCTGGAGAGCTTCGGGCAAGGAAATGGACTTGGTCGTCTGCGATGGAAGTGGCGTAGTAGTTACCGCAGTCGTCCTGAGCGAATATGACGTGACCGGCGAGGTCGCCAACCTCGATTTGCTGAACCCACTCGCTCCGGAAACTCAGAACACCTGCAACGTCACCGTATCCAGTTTTGCTGAGGAACGCTTCGATATTTCTCGGCATGGCGACTACAGTATTGCGAAGTCGACCGCTCGTCAGCGGTCTTCGTGAAAGGGGCGGCGGCCGGAGATGCAAACACACAGGCACGAGATGCCGATCAAGATGCTGGCCGCGACATCGCTGGGATAGTGGGCGCCCAGGTAGACGCGGCTGAAGCCCACCACCAACATCGCCGCGGCGGCCGACGCCCCCACCAGCAGGCGCGTGGACATACTTTGGGCGTTCGCGCAGGCCGCCAAAGTAGCCCAACCCGCCACCAGCGTGACCAGCAGAACCTGGGCGCTCGGGAAGCTGTACCCACTGACCTCCACCAAGGCGACGCCGGGTGGGCGGCTGCGGGCTACAAGGACCTTGAGTGCCTGCGACAGGAAGGTACCGCCAACGGCGAGGACGAGCAGCGCCCGCGTGGCGCGCCATTGGCGCGTGGCTGCATGGAATGCGAAGAGCGCCAGCAAGCTCGCACCCGCGATCGGAACGATGATCTGGTCCAGCACCACCATCGCCCGGGTCAGGGGCGGCAGGCGCCAGGAAGGCGCGCCGCTGGGCGTCTCGTGTGGCCATTCGGGTGTGGGTCCCTCGGCAAGCACGTGGACCGCCAACAAGACCCACGCGAGCGAGGCCAGAGCGCCGACCCAGGCCCAACCGCGGCGCAGGTTCATTCGCGCGCGGCTACGCCTTGAGAGCAATCGCATGGCCGCAATCCAAAACGATGTCTGTTTTGCATGACTGGTCCTTGCTGTGCGTTCGAAATCGGCGCGACGTGGGGCTGCATCGAGATCCTGATGACAAAGCTTGGAGAAGGCACCCGGATCAACCGCCTGTCGCCTGGCGACCAGACGTGCGCGGGATCTCGCGGGCCTGCGACCTCACGCTGTTGTGCTCGGCGTCGTGTGCGCTGGCGCTGCCAGGCGTGCTGAGCACGCCCGCGCCCGCGTAGTCGCCATGGAGGTTGCCGGCGCGAGCGGCGGACTCGGCATCGCGGCGAACGTCGGCACGTGCCAATTGGCCGACGGGCACTCGGAAGTTGTCGGCCCAGGACGCTTCGCCAGCGACCGGTTTGAGGGCCGCTTCGCGCGCCTCAAGAGCGAGGTCCGTGCGCAGGCGATCAGGGTGAGTAATCAGCACGCCGTCATAGCTCTCGGCGTTGGCTAGGGTCGCGAGGCTCAGGCCTGCAAGGGCGACGGCACTGAGAAATTTCTTGGAGTTCATGGATGTTTCCTAAGTAAGTAAAACTGGGTTCTGGACGAAGGCGAGGGCAGCCAATGCCGCCTCGCCGTGAGAGCCGGTTGCCGCTGGAGCAGCGGCGCGGGCCACGCGCGCACCACTGATCAACCGGGGACAACTAGCCTTCAAATGCCATGGCTCGCGCGGATCTCTTCGACTGCGCGCTCGCCGATGACGACGCACGGCGCCATCGTGTTGCCGCTCGTCACGTGCGGCATGACGGATGCGTCCGCGATGCGCAGACCTTGCACGCCGTAGACCCGCAACTGGCCGTCGACCACGGACATGGGGTCTCGTCCCATCTTGGCGGTGCCGCACTGGTGCCAATAGGTCACTGCGGCATTGCGTGCGTAGTGTTCGAGCGTCTTCGTATCCAGCTTGCCGGGAAGCCTCTCGCCTTTCACCAGCCCCTTGAACGACGCTTGCGCACCGAGCTCCTGGACGAAGCGGATGTTCTCGATCGCGCCGCGCAGGTCCGCGGGGTGCGAGAGGGTGTTGGCCTGGATGATGGGCGCGTCGGTGAATTCCGGACCCGAAAGGGTGATGCTGCCGCGGCTCTCGGGATGGGCAAGACCCGCGAACATCGTCCAACCGTGGGCAGGCACGCCAAGCGCCGCATTCTCTGCACTGGGCACTGGGAACTCGACCTGGCAATGGAACATGTCCGGCAGGTGCAAGCCGGTCCGACTGCTCCAATAGAGCGTTGCCTCCGAGCCGCCATAACCCACGGCCTGTGGAGATTCGTACTCGAAGATCACGGCGAACGACACGTGGTCCTGATGGTTGGCGCCCACTCCCGGCAGGTGCTGGACCACCGGAATGCCGTGGCGACCCAATTCGTCTTCAGGGCCCACGCCCGACTGCATGAGGACCTTGGGCGTGTTGACCGCGCCGAGCGAGAGAACGACTTCGATGTGCGCGCAAAAGCGCATCAACCGACCGTTGCTAACCGCCTCCACGCCGATGACGCGCTTGCCTTGGAACACCAGCCGGCTCACCAGCGTGTGGGTCAGAACGGTGAGGTTGGGCTGGCCACGACGCGGGTGTACATAAGCCCTGTAGATGGAATTGCGTCGACCCCCCTTGACGATCAGGTCGTTGAGGGCCGCACCGCCGCGGCCTTCCATCATCGCGCCGTTCGGATTGTCGAAGGTGGGGATGCCCAGCGTGTCAGCGGCGGTGATCATCGCGTTCGCGATCGGTTGCACCGCTCGAGCGGGCGCCACGTGAACCGGGCCGCCGACGCCGCGACGCGTCGAATCGGGCGTACCGCCGTAGTCCTCCACGCGTCGATAAATCTTTAGGACCGAGTCGTAGTTCCACGCCGGGTCGCCACTTTCTGCGGCGAAGTCTTCCCAGTCGTTCTTGTGGCCGCGCGCCCAGAGCATGACATTGACACTGGAGCCGCCACCCAAGGCGCGGCCCATGTTCAACGGGATCTGCCTGCCATTCAGGTGAGGATTGGCGGCCCCGGCAAAGTTCCAGTCGCGTTCGCTGCCCAGGTTCAAGGGCCAGTTGCCGGGCTCAAGAATGTGCGGGTGTTCATCGTCGCCGCCGGCCTCGATGAGCAGGACGCGCACTTCGGGGTTTTCGGCCAAGCGGCCTGCCACCACGGAGCCGGCGGTACCGGCTCCGCATACGATGAAATCGAAATGGGCGTCGGGTGCGTCGCTGGAGAAGGCTGCGAGTTGGGTGTCGAGAAAGTCCTGGTTCACGGTCGTCGTTTCGTTGAATGGATCGGATGGCTATCGCGATGCGATGCGATGCGCTGAGCCGATGTGAGTATGAGTAAAAATATCAAAACTATCAAATTTGCACGAATAAACGAGTGATTTAGGCGGGTATATAGGTTCGTGCGGCTGGCTTAAGCTAGGCCCTCGGCCCGTGCCTACAGAGCCGTTTCCCCAGCTCATATCCCATGAAGAACAGCGTCCTCACCACCACGGAAACCGCGAAGCTCCTCGGCATCTCGGTTCGCACAGCGCAGCTCCTGATCGAGGGCGGCGCTTTGCCGTCATGGAAGACGCCGGGCGGGCACCGGCGCGTTCACCGGGCTGATGTCGAAGCGCTCATGGCGCAAGCCCGGTCGGATGTGCGGCCCACGTCGGCGACGTTGGCGCAAGCCCCGCAACGGTCGACCCAAGATCCAACGCATCTGGCAGATCAGATCGTCGAGGCCGACTTCCCGATGGCGCCGAGCGAAGGGAGTCGGCTCCAGGCGGTACGGCGCTCCGGGCTGGTCGGCTCGCCAGCCGAAATCCAGTTCGACAGGGTGACCTGGCTCGCGGCCTGGGGACTGAAGGCCCCCATCGCGCTGATGACCGTGCTGACACCCGAGCTGCAGTGGTTCAAGTCGCGCCAAGGCCTGGAGATGGAGGAAACGCCTCGCAGCTGGGCCTTCTGCAACCACACGGTCCTGCAGAAGGGGATCTTCGAAGTCCGTGACCTCAAGGAACATCCGAGCTTTGCGCACAACCCCGCAGTGGCAAAGCCCCCGCACTTCCGCTTCTATGCAGGAGCACCGGTGTACGACCCGGATGGTTTCGCCCTCGGGTCGATCTGCGTCATCGACTTCCGTCCCCGACAGTTGGACAAGAACCAGAAGCGGACACTGCTGGAACTGGCGGCCATCGCATCGGACGAAGTCAGGCTTCGCGACGTGCTGGCCAAGTCCTAGCGCGTCGAACGGGTCGTCAGGCAACAGGCACGGTGCCGCCATCGATGACGTACTCCACACCGGTGATGGACGCTGCGCGTTGCGACACCAGAAACCCGACAAGCTCAGCCACTTCACGAGGTCTCGCAGGGCGTCCGATGGGTATGCCGCCCAACGACGCCATCAGCGATTTCTCGGCGGTATCGTAGTCCGTGCCGTTCTGGTCGGCGATGCGCTCGACCAAGCGAACGGACGCTTCCGTCTCAACCCAACCCGGGGCTACTCGGACAACGCGTACGCCTTTGGGCCCGAGTTCCTTCGAAAGACTCTTGCTGTAGGTCGAAAGCGCCGCCTTCGCCGCGGCATAGGCCGTTGTTGCCTCAGGCAAGGGCATTTGTCGCTGGATGGAGGTGATGTGAACAACGACACCCGTGCCGCGTGCAACCATTCCCGGGAGCAAAGCGCGGTCGAGGCGCACGGCCGAGTACAAGTTGATCGCCATCGCACTTTCCCACTCGTTCTCGTCGAGCACCGCGAAGCCGCCCGCCGGTGCCGACGACCCCCCCGCGACGTGAACGATGATGTCCACTCCATCCAATCGTTCACGAACCGCATCTGCGATTGCTGCGCAACCGCCTGGCGTTGAAACATCCGCCGCCACGAAGCCGCATTCGCCGGCATGCTGCGGGGACGATCGAGCCGCAACCAGCACAGATGCGCCGGCCTCTGTCAGTTGCCCGACGACGGCAGCGCCGATGCCTTTGGTGCCCCCTGTCACCAGGGCTCGACGGCCTTCGAGTCCGACCGGATTCCGGATCTCGAGCGTGGCGACGCGCCCGTCGCGCAGCGTGAACACATGCATCAGATCGACCTGCTTCCCAGGAAAGTTGCCCTCCAGGTGCACCAGCAGCTTGAACGTCTCGCCTAACTGCGACAGGCCCAGGGGCACCATTCGCATCTGGTACTTGGCGTTGGCGGCCCTCTTCCAATCTGCGATGGCGACCAGCCCCGAGTGCGTTTGCGCTTCGTCGCGCACGACTGCGTCGGGGACAAAAACTTCGGACAGGCCGTCCAACGCACCTCCGCCTTGGAGCTCAAGATACCTGGTGATTGCGAGGGGAAACTTTACGGGCATGCGATGCCTCCATGGTTGTGATGAATCGATCGTCGACATATCCTTTCCCGATGCCAAGTACGCACCAGAAAGTAAGTCCATTGACCCCGACAATCCGCAAGGTGCACACCCCACTGTCTGCAGCGATCGATACGGAAGGTTGCTTCAGCTTGCTGTCCGGGCGATGGAAGTTGCTGATCCTCTTTCATCTTTTCGACGGAAAGGTGCTCCGTTTCTCCGACCTGGAGAGGCGCATCACAGGCATCTCGCAGAAGATGCTCGCTCAACAGTTGCGGCGGTTGGAAGCCGACGGCATCGTCCAACGCACCGTTCACTCAGAGCTACCTGCCAGAGTCGACTACAGAATGACGGCATGGGGCCAGGAACTCTGCCCAGCACTGGACGGTCTTCTGAGATGGTCCGACCTCAAAGACCAGTGCTGAGCGTGCAGCCGCAAGCCGCCGACTAGCGGGAGCTTGCGGTGCGATTCGCCGCGTTCGACCCTGTGAGCTTGGCTTCCCGCGCTGCGCGATCAATGACGTCCGAAACGGCCTTGGGCTGTGTCATGAAGACTGCGTGGCTCGCTTTGACCTCGGTGACCGTCGCGCCGATGCGCTTCGCCATCTTGTGCAGCATCCGGACATCGAAAGCCTTGTCGTCGGTCGCGATGACCGCCCAGCTCGGTTTGGTCCGCCACGCGGCGTGCTTGAGCTTGGTGGCGAACACCGACATGTTGATTGGCACCTGCGAGTCCCTCATGAACGCAGCGTCCGCATCGCTAGTGTCGCCGGCGAACCCGATCTTGAACTTCTCCCTGTTGACGAGGCCGAAGCCGTCCGCGTGGGTGTCAATGACGAACTCGGGTGCCGAGAAGCCGGTGTACTGCTCCGCGGTGGTCTCGCCGGCGTCGGGTGACAGGGCCGAGACATATACCAGGCCGACTACCTTTGGATCGACGCCGGCCTCGGTGATCACGGTGCCGCCCCACGAGTGGCCCACGAGGATCGTGGGCCCGTCCTGGCGGGCGATCGCGCGCTGAGTCGCCGCGACATCGTCAGCGAGCGATGTGAGAGGGTTCTGCACGATCGTGACCCGATAGCCGCGGCCCGTGAGTTCGTTGTAGACACCGCGCCAGCCCGAACCATCGGCGAAGGCACCGTGCACCAGCACGACGTTCTTGGCATGCGTCGGCTGCGCCTGGGCGCCGCCGCTCGCTCCGACGATGCTGGCGCTTGCGACAGCGGCGAAGATGAATTTGCGAATTCCAGTGTTCATGAGTAGGTCCTGTGAGGTTGGAGAGAACGATCGAGATCGTATAAAAACAGCCACCTAACAGGGTTGCAAAGTAAATCCATTTTTCGGCGATGAATTCGGCCATAAATGAAGTTTGCAGGTAATGATTGCGCTCAATGTTCAATGAACGAAATAAAAATGTGCGACGCCAGTTGCGCCGATGGACTCTCAGACCCCTCACGAAGGACTTGGGCATCGGGGCCTCATGACACGAGGTGCACAAAGGGTTGGCGGATGATCGGCCTTGATGGAGCACAAGCTCGCAATCCAGGG
This sequence comes from Variovorax sp. CCNWLW186, assembly GCF_037203865.1. Taxonomy (NCBI): domain Bacteria; kingdom Pseudomonadati; phylum Pseudomonadota; class Betaproteobacteria; order Burkholderiales; family Comamonadaceae; genus Variovorax; species Variovorax sp. CCNWLW186. The sequence continues at coordinate 93,852 of NZ_JBBCBO010000022.1, forward strand.
TGGAACTTCGGATAGCTGCATTCCCTTCGGTCGCTTTCGGCATGAAATGGCCCGATGCATTTCAAGCCTCCCGAACCTCAGCCCAATCCTGGCGCCAAGCGCGTCCGTCGAATCGAAGAGCTGCGAGGCCCGCGTGGCATTCCCTGGCTCGGCAACGCGCTGCAGATCGATCCTTCCAAGGCGCATCGGCAGTTCGAGGAATGGGCCGCCGAATACGGCAGCCCGTATCGCCTGAAGGTCGGTCCGAAGCGGATCGTCGTCTGGACCGATCACCACGTCGCCAACCAGTTGCTGCGGGATCGACCCAAGGCCTTTCGCCGTGGTGGCCGGATCTCACAGGTCCTGGAGGAGATGCGAATCGGCGGTCTCTTCGCCGCCGAGGGCTCTGCCTGGTTGTCGCAGCGCAAGTTCGTGATGCAGGCCCTGAACGTGACGCACTTTCCCGGCTTCTACCCCACGCTGCGAACGATCGCCCTGCGCCTGCATGCGCGCCTCACGCGTTTGAGCGAAGAAGGAAGGGTGGTGGACATGCTGCACGAACTCACGGGCTTCACCGTGGACGCAGTCTGCGCACTCGCTTTCGGCGCGGATCCGAACACGCTGGAACAAGGGCCGGACCGGATCCAGCGACAGCTCCAGCGAATCTTTCCCATGTTCATGAAGCGGCTGTTGGCGCCGTTTCCGTACTGGCGCTGGCTCAGGCTGCCGCAAGACAGGGCATTGGATGCAGCGCTCAACGAAGTCCATGCGTATGTGCAGACGCTCATCGACGCGGCGCGCGCGCAGATGCAGCGCACGCCCGGCCAGCCGCCGGCAAACCTGCTTCAGTCGATGCTCGCGGCCGGGACTGACGCCGATGCCGCCGCGATTGCTGCCAACGTGCTGACGCTGTTGCTGGCCGGCGAAGACACGACGGCGCATTCGTTGGCGTGGACCATTCCCTATCTGTGCGGCGATTCGGCATTGCAGGATGAGCTTGCCGCACAGGCACGACAGGCGATGGGTGGCGACGCCGTGTGCTCGGACTATCGCCTGCTGCGACAGCTCGACCTCTTCGAGGCCGTCGTGACCGAAGCCCAGCGCTTGAAGCCCGTGGTGGGCATGCTCTCATTTACACCGACGTCGGCGACGGTGGTCGACGGTGTCGCTTTGCCGCCGGACTGCATCGTCTATGCCCTCTCCCGGCCAGCCATGACCGATGCCTCGAACTTTCGCGATCCGCAGCACTTCGATCCGCATCGCTGGCTCGAACGCCGGGACGGTGCCGCGCACGAGCCCAGAGCCTTCCTGCAGTTCGGCGCGGGTCCGCGCGTATGTCCGGGGCGCCATCTCGCGGCCGTGCAGATGCGCTTGGTGCTCACCACCATCCTCAACAGCTTTCGCATGGAACTGGCGTGCGCGCCTGAAGCGATCGAAGAAATCAACGCATTCACCGTGATGCCCAGCCGGATGCCGGTGCGCCTTCGACCCCGAAACAAATGACCATCAAAGCGAACAACACAACGAACATGAACCCCAACCTCAAGAATCCATCGCGCGCCTGTCTCTGGACGGGTCGCATCCTCGGCGCCGTCGTGGTAATGGTCCTGCTGGCCGATGCGGGCGTGCTGCTGCTTGCGCCGCAGCTGCTCGCGAAGAACATGGAGGCTACCGGCTTCCCGATCGAGCTCTCGGCCGTCATCGGGGGCATCCTTGCCGCCAGTACCGCCCTTTAAGCGATTCCGCGCACCTGCATGCTGGGCGCAATCTTCGTGACGGGTTTCCTGGGAGGCGCCATCTGCACGCACTTGCGTCTGGGCGAGATGGGCTCGCCACCGCAGATCATCTGTGCGTTATTGGGCGCGGGAGCCTGGGCATCCTTGTACCTGCGAGGTGCGGCCGTCGGGCTTACGCGATCTCTCGCACGAAGCGCTCCAGAATCGGATTGAAGAGAGCCGGTGCGCCCCAGAAGGGTGCGTGCCCCACGCCTGGCAGGCGATGGCATCTGGCCTCCCACAGGTTGGCATACGAGATGCCATCCAGGAAATCAAGGTGAATGAAGGGGTCGTCCTCGCCGTTCACCACGGCGAGTGGCATGGGGTTGCTCTCCACCAGCTTTCGCTGGTCGACGCCCGCTCCTGCGTCCCGCGCCTGAAACAAGATCTCGCGCGCACGGCCATCGCAACGGGCGATCGCCTCTCGCAAAAAATCGTCGACACGGTCTCCGGCCATTCCGCGCGCGAAGTCGACGATCTCCGTGCTGGAAAGATTGCGCTTTCGGCCGAGTGCCCCATGGCCCGAGGTTCGGAAGCCGAGTGCGGCGTCGTTCCGGCCGACGGGTGGCGTGCCACTGATCATCAGACCACGTATGCCTTGAAAGCGCGCGGCCATCTCGATGGCAATGTGCCCTCCCAGGGACCAACCGAACACGATGGGTTCGCTGATGGAGAGCACCCGCAGCGCTTCGATGATTGCATCGGCAAAGCCAGGCCGCGTGTATGTGCGATAGGGATCGATCGCATCGTCCGACGCCCCGTGGCCGGGCAGGTCTAGCGCCAAGAGACGGCATGATCGCGAGAGCGGCCCGAGCATCTGGTGTCTAAAGATCCGTCCACAGGACGAGTTGCCGTGAACGAAGACGACCTGAGTCTTGCCTTTCCCCACCTCATCGACAGCGATGGCGCCGTGGGAGGTTGGGACACGATAGCTTTTGATTTCGGGATTGACCATGGTCAAAGGTTCCTTGCTTGTGGGCCCGCCAGTTTGAGGACGAGCGGCCAGGATGCCGTCCATGCATGCGCATCCACATGCGCACACGCGAACCGCGCAGGCCCTAGCCGGGCGTCGCGTCCGGATCCGGGCTCGCGCCGTGCGGCGTGGTCGTTGGTGTGTCGCCGAACTGCCGGCGGTAGTTCTGTGCAAGAGTCGAGCGATTGGACATCCCCCACCGCTTGGCGACTGCGAGCACGCTCTCGCGGCCCGAGAGTTGCTGGATCTCCGTGCGGATGCGCGCCATTCGCAGTCGCTGGATCGTTTCCGCGGGCGCCAAGCCAAGGTGTGTCCGGAATGCCTTCTGCAGCGCCCGTTCCGAAACCTCGATGTGCGCCGCGACCCGTCGGACGGATAGGGTTGCTTCGGTCAGATGTTCGAGGATGAACTGGTAGGCGCGGCGATAGCGCATCGGCAAGCGAAGCTGGTCCGCATCGGACTGCTCAGCCCGCTCCTGTTGTTCCAGGAAACGCGAGTACGGCACGCGCAGCAGTTCGGTGCGCAAGCGCGCTTGAGCCTGACTTGCATGCTGCCGAAAAATGCGCAGTGCCTCGGCATGCCTGCCTTGCAACGAGTGAAACCTCGAGGCGAGGTACTTGAGTTCGATCACGTGACAGTGATGCTGCTGTCGGGCCGCATCGGTCGCCAGCGGTCCCAGGATCTCGCTCGCCAGGTGTGCATTGCCATGGTCCAGCAATGCGAGCGCCGCCTCGATGCGGCCGGCTTCCTCGACCTGGTGCAGGCGACGTTCGCGCCACCATCGCAACCCGTTCAGCACCGGGACCGAGCCGCGCACCGAGCGAAGTTCCGGATCGACCAAGGCTGCGAGAAAGCGGAGGCGATGCGAAGCCAAGGGCATATCGGAGAGTTCTTGCGCGAGCGCACGCAAGGGTCGGAAGGTGCTCGACACCAGAGCCATGTGGCAGGCGCCGGTGGCCGGCTCGTCGAAGTTGCGCAACGCACGCTTTACTTCGAGTTCCAGCTCCGCGGCAGCGAGCAGCCGCTGCTGGGCGGCGGTTCCCTGCCTTGCCAGATAGACGGCATGTGCGAGCGTTCGCGAGGCGCGGCGCTGCTCGCCGATGCCTTGCACGGCGCTCGCCAGGCCGAGCAGCGCTTCGAGACGCAGCGCGAGCGGCGCATCGTCCGCATCGGCGACGACATTGAAGCTCTCGGCGGCGCGACCGGGCTTGTTGAGCGCCAAGAACAGGTAGCCGCGATCCATCGAACTCAACCACCGCACCTGCGGCCGCGGCAGCGCTTCGTACGAACGCAATTGCTTCTGGAACAGCTCTTCTGCATGCTCCGCGCGCCCCGCTGCGAGCAAGACCTGTCCCAGTACCTGACCCAGCACGGCCTGCCGCTTCGAGCCCACGTCCGGGCTGGCGCGATCCAGGCGCGCGAGGCCCATCCGCAGGCCGTGATGCATCTCGCCGTGCAACACGGCCGCCGTGACGTCGGCATCTCGCTGGTCGGCCCGCAGGCATGACATCGCAAGCATCAGCATCGCGCGCGCCCCCGGCGCGCTTCATGAACCGCGATGAGCGATGAGGAGAGGGGAGAGAAGGTACTTTGGCGATTCACGATGACGCGGTGCATTTGCAGGGCGAGAGCGTGAAGTTTGTCTCATGAATATCAAAAGTATCAAATTTGCATGAATACTCGACTATTTTATTGGGCAATGCAAATCCAGCTCTTCGTAGGAGCGTGGGCCGATCACTCACTTAAACACATACCATCTAGGTAGGCGCCGCTGCCACCGAGCTTCCGTAACCGTCGATCGATCTCCGAGCGTTTCGTTTCATCAGGAATGCTCTGGTTGCTTTGCACTGGACGATACGACGCTTACCTTCCCCAACGACTCGGAAAGGTTGTTCGCAAGCTCCCCGGTAGAGCCTCAAGTCGCGCCCAAGAATCGCCTTGTCCAGCAACCACCCCGGCTCGCGCCGCGTAGATGCGAACCACTGCGTCGGTCACTTCGGTTTCATCCCGAATTGAATCTACGGTCCACCCCGCGAGAAGCGCAGCGCCGGCCTCCTTGACCTCAACGAGGGAGGAGTTCGAGAGAGATTGATGTTCGACAGGCATAGAACTGGGCGAGCGTCGTGAATGTCTGGTCTTGGCCGAGGCTGTGTGGAAACGCCCTCGTCGCGCCAGTATGCCGAACTCTGGTGCTGTCGATGCCTGGTGGGCTTCAAGACCGCCAGTAGGCGGATTGTCGAGAATGGCTGCGTTTGATGTGCACTGAGGCGCCGCATGTCGGCAAGGCTGCGTTTGAGAGGCTCACGCCCCCACCAGCTGCATCGCCTTCATCGTCTTCGCGATCCCCAGGATTCGCATCACCCGCTTGAGGTTGTATGCCAGCACGTGCAGGCTCATCTCGGTGCTGACGTGCGCCAGCGTCTTCGTCAGGAAGTGGGTGGACCCCATCCAGTGCTTCAGCGTACCGAACACGTGCTCCACAGTACGTCGTCGCAAGGTCATGGCGTCAAGTTTCCTGTCCAGCCGTCGCTGGACGCGCTCCAGAACCTCTTCGTGTTCCCATCGGCGGATGCGCCGGTAGTCGCTGGTTGTGCACTCATCTTTCATGGCGCAACGGAGCGCTGGCCGTCCGGCTCGTGCTTCAGCTGTTCCTTGGTCTCGTCGAGCTGGCGCATCTGCTCGCGCAATCTCTTGATCTTGTCCTGCAGCCGCTCGGTCTTGGCCTCGACCTCCGCGGGCTGCGTACGGTCGGCGGTTTCCAGCGCGTCAAGATAACGTTGGATGCTCTGCTCGATCTGCCGCTGGCGCGCATCGATCTTGGCTGGCGTGACGTTGCGATCCCGGCTGTCGACCGCTTTGAACTTGCTGCCATCGATGGCCACGATGGCCTGCGTGAACAGCTTGAGCTCCCGGCACATGCCGACGAAGCGCTTGCAGACGTTGCGGATACCCGCCCCGTTGTCGTGACGGAAGTCGGCGATGGTCTTGAAGTCCGGCGCCAGTCTGCCGGTGAGCCACATCAATTCGACGTTGCGCTGAGCCTCGCGCTCCAGGCGCCGGCTGGACTGGATGCGGTTCAGGTAGCCGTAGATGTAGAGCTTGAGAAGCACCACCGGGTGGTACGCCGGCCGACCGGTAGCAGCTGGTGAGGTGCCTATCAAACCGAGTGTCTGAAGATCCAGTTCCTCGACGAAGGCGTCGACTACTCGCACCGGGTTGTCTTCGCCGATATAGTCATCAAGACATTCCGGCAACAGCGCGACCTGCTGTCGGTCTTCGCCTTCGATGAATCGCTTCATGCGCCACCTCGTTCTGACGGGTTGGCAGATTTTATTTGGAGCGAAGCCATCAACGAAGTGCTTTCACACGACCTCGGCCGGCAACCGCCGATGCTTCCTCGGCTCAGTCAGGGCGAGAAACATCCTCTCCAAACATCATGCGGTGACCGTCAATGGTCTCGATTCCAAACTCTCGCATGCCCCAGGGCTCTGTGCAAAGAGCCTTGACCATCTGCACAGATCCTTGTGCAAGCCAGTGACATCGTCGACCTCAATGTAGGCCATATATGAGTGCTCGCCCAGCTCCCGTGCGGCAGGTGTGTCCGGGCACTCTCCCGCCATGATGGTGCAGGCGTCGCGTCTGAACAGACGCCAGCCGGGTACTTCCTTCCATTCGATCGAGAACCCCAGGACGTCGCTGTAGAAATCCGCGGACCGGGCCAGGTCGCGCACTGCGATCACAAGTCGAGGTTGTTTGAGCATGACGAATATGACGAAGGATCGAATGACTATCCCAGCGCGAGATCGCTCTCGACGGCCTGCTGGCAGGCCATGCCGCGCATGCGGAAGGTGCCCGGTTCCAGCCGAGGAATGGAGAGGCCGTGAATGGTCAAGGATTGCATCTATTTCTTGCTCGTTGATGTAAGGAGCTCAGGCGCTTGCCAAGCCGGTGTAGAGGCCGCGCTCAAAAGCACCGAATAGTTCGACCATGCGCGCGTCGTAGAACGGCAGCAGTTGCGTGAATACCGCACCGGTCACTTTCTTGACCGGGTCGACCCAGAAGTAGCA
>NZ_JBBCBO010000023.1:0-95978 GCF_037203865.1 Variovorax sp. CCNWLW186
GCGCAGCGAAATAAAGGAGGAGGGGCGCAGCCCCGGGGGACATTCGCGGAGGGGAGTACCCGGTGGCCTTTGCACGCACCCTGAACTAAGTGGCCCCGATCACGCGAGACAGGCAGAAATCAGTCTTCTTCGGGAGGCTCTTCCGTACGCTCCCCAGCGGGGCGCGGTGCGCGCTTGCCAGGCTTGGCCAGGATCTCGACATAGAACTGCTTGCCGGCCTCCTTGACGACACCGTCGATCAGGCCAGTGATCGCCGAAAGGTGCACAACTTCGGCGGTTTCCGCCGAGGTACCGAACTTGCAGTCGAAGTCCCAGAAGTCCGCGCCCTCGGGCAGGACGCGCCGGCGCTCACGCTTGATGTACTTGCGAATCTCGTGCTTGATGGCTTCGAGGAGGCGGTCGGGGTGCTTGCCCTCGACCTGAAGCTGAAAGGTTTTTCTCATGGGTGATCGTAACGCGCCGCGCTGTGTACAGTCGGCGGTTCAATGGAAAGCAGGTAAAGACATGGCGCGCGCAAACGACTGGGCAAGCAAGGTAATGGCATTGGTCAACGGCGGCAACGCATCGGCGGCCATCGCGCAGATCAAGGTCGCGCCCTCGGTCAAGGACCTGAAGGCGCTCCAGACCATCATGACGCTGTCGAAAATGAAAGGCCGCTATCCCAATGTGGATGCGGCCATCGAGGACAACCTGGCGCTGCTGGCGGCGCCGCGGCTGCACCGCTCGCCCTGAAGATCTAGAGCGCCTGGCCCAGGCGCTTCACACCCTCTTCGATCTTCGCCACATCCGCCGTCGCAAAGCTCAACCGCAGCGTCGCCAGGTCGGGCTTCTCTGCATAGAACGGTGCGCCCGGCACAAAGGCCACCAGCTGCTCGATCGCGCGCTTGGCCAGTTCGGTTGCATCGGCCAGCTTGGCGTTGGCACCCGTGAGGCGGGCCCAGAAGAACAAGCCGCCCTGCGGCTGCGTAAAGCTCACCGCGTCGCCCAGTTCGCGCTTGAGCGCCGCACCCATGGCCTGCGCGCGCTGGCCGTACACCTCGCGCACATGCGCCAGCGTGGCCGGCATGCGGCCGCTCTTGAGGTATTGCGCGGCCGTGGCCTGCGAGAAGGTGCTGGTGTGCGCATCGCTGAACTGCTTGCACATGGTGGCCTTGGCCAGCAGCTCGGCGGGCGCGATCATCCAGCCGATGCGAAGGCCCGGGCTCAGCACCTTGCTGAGGCTGCCGCAATGGGCCAGCAGTTCGCGGCTGCCCGGCACGTCATTGCTCAAAGCCATGATCGAAGGCGGCGGCGCCTCGCCGAAGTAGAGATCACCGTACGGGTCGTCCTCGACGATCAGCGTCTGGTACTTGACGGCCAGCTCGAGCACCTTCTTGCGGCGCTCCAGGCTCAGCATGGCGCCGCTCGGGTTGCCGAAGGTGGGAATCAGATAGACGAACTTGGGCTTGTGCTCGGCAATGAGTTTTTCGAGCTCGTCGGTCTTCACGCCGTTGGCGTCGATGGGCGCACTGATGAGCTGCGCGCCGTACAGGCGAAAACACTGGATGGTGGCGAGGAAAGTCGGGCCTTCGACAATCACCTTGTCGCCGGGCGAGATCATGGTCTTGCCCAGCAGGTCGAGCGCCTGCTGGCTGCCGGTGGTGACGATGAGGCCGCTCGGGTCCACGTCGACGCCCTTGGTCTTCATGAAGGCGCTGAGCTGCGTGCGCAGCGGCTCGTAGCCCTCGGTGGCGCCATATTGCAGCGCGCCGCCTGGTTCTTCGGTCAGCGCCTTCTGGCTCGCCTCCTTCAGGCCCTCGACGTCGAACATGGCGCTGTCGGGAAATCCGCCCGCAAAGCTGATGATGCCGGGCTTGCCCAGCAGCTTGAAGAGTTCGCGGATGGCGGAGGTTTCGACGTTGTCGAGGCGGGAAGCGAATTGCATGGGAAGTCTCACTTTCTGAGGCGCTATTGTGGCGAAAGCCGCGGGCAATAAAGCTGCATAAGGCCATCGGCTTTCGACGATATATTGCAACTATCGCTGCCCGCCCCCCACACCGCCCCCATACGGCAGGCGAGCGCCGCGCTTCCAGACCCCATGAAAAAAGACAACATCCCCCTCTTCTTCGCCACCCTGCAGGCGGCCAACCCCACCCCTGAAACCGAGCTCGAATACGCCACGCCCTTCGAGCTGCTGGCCGCCGTGCTGCTCTCGGCGCAGGCCACCGATGTGGGCGTGAACAAGGCCACGCGCAAGCTCTTTCCGGTGGCGAACACGCCCCAAGCCATCATGAGGCTGGGCGTGGAAGGGCTGGAGGAATACATCAAGACCATCGGGCTCTACCGCAGCAAGGCCAAGCACCTGATCGAGACTTGCCGCATTCTTGTGGAGCAGCACGGCGGCGAAGTGCCGCGCACGCGCGCCGAGCTCGAGGCGCTGCCGGGCGTCGGGCGCAAGACCGCCAACGTGGTGCTCAACGTGGCGTTCGGCGAGGCGACGATTGCCGTGGATACGCACATCTTTCGCGTCAGCAACCGCACCGGGCTTGCGCCGGGCAAGACGCCGCTCGAAGTAGAGCTCAAGCTGGAGAAGCGGGTGCCTTTCGAGTTTCGGCTGCATGCGCACCACTGGCTCATCCTGCACGGGCGCTACATCTGCGTGGCGCGCACGCCGAAGTGCTGGGAATGCGCAGTGGCGCCCTACTGCGACTACAAGCCGAAGACGCCGCGGCCCAAGTCGGCCTGATGCCGGCTCGCTCCCAGGCTAGAGCTCGAACGCTTCCGGCTGCCGTCCGTCGATGTCGGTAAAGTCGTATTCACGCGCCAGGTCGGCCACGCGGTGCACGCTGCCGCTTTTCTGCATCACCCCCGCATCGCCCGCCAGAGCGGCAATGGCGCGGCCCAGGTAGCGCGGCGACTCGGTTCTTGCGAGCGCCGGGTGTTCCTGCCAATGCGCCTCGTCCGTCTTGTGCCCGGCCAGCACGAACTCGGTTCGCATCCAGCCCGGTGAAAGCGCGAGCGAGGCCACGCCGTGCGGGCGCAGCTCCTCGGCCATGCCAAAGGCCAACCGGTTCATCGCCGACTTGGCGAGGTCGTAGAACAGGTTGCCGCGCAGGTACTTGTCGCGGTCCCAGAAGCTGGTGATCGCGATCAGGCCGCTCTTCTGCACCACCATGAGCGGCGCCGCGAACCGGCTCGCCAGCAGGTGGTTGCGCACGCCACGGTGGAACATCGACTCCCAGTTGGAAAGCGGGTGTTCCCAGAACGGCGCCTCGAAAACGCCGTTGAAGGTTTCGTGCCCGCCCCAGGCGTTGTTCACCAGCAGGTCGAAGCGGCCCTGCTCGCGCTGCACCCGCGCGAAGAGGCTTGCCACGTCGTCTTCCCGCGTGTGGTCGCAGCGGACCGCAATGCCGTGGCCGCCCATGCGCGTGAGTTCGTCGGCCGTCTCGTCGATGCTGCCCGGCAGGGCTTTGAGTTCCGAGAGCGCAAGGATGCGTCCATAGCTTTCGGCCGGCTGCGCACGCGTGCTGCGGCCTGTCACGTACACGGTGGCCCCTGCCGCGCCCAGCTCCAGGGCAATGCCGCGGCCGGCGCCCCGGCTGGCGCCGGTCACCACGGCCACGCGGCCCTTCAGTGGCTTCCTCACTTCTTCGTCTTGCATCGAGTTCTTTCCTTTTTCTCCGAGTTCGAAGCCCGAAGGTACCGCCGTGTCACGCCGCTGTATTGGAAGAAACCGAAACCGTGCGGCCGAGAAACTCGGTCGGCGTGAGGCCGCTCAGCGCCTTGAACTCGTTGACAAGGTGCGACTGGTCGTAGAAGCCGCCGTCAAGCGCCAGCTCCGCCCAGCCGGACATGCGCGGCCGTGGCTGCCGCAAGGCGCGCAGGCAGGCATGCAGCCGCGCGAGCCTGCCCCACGTGCGCGGCGAGAGGCCCACCTCCTGCTGGAACAATTGCTGCAAACGGCGCTCGCCGACGCCGACCGCAGCCGCTACCTCGTGCAGCGATTGCCGACCACCCGATTCCGCGATCAGCTGCGCCGCCCTTATCGTGGCCATAGGGGCGGCCGGTTGAAGAGCCATGTCGGCCTGCGCCAGCCGCTGCCCGAGCATGGCGCACAGCACCGCAACCCGCGAGGCGTCGTCACGCGCTTCTGCCATGCGTTCGCGCAGTTCGGCGCCTTGGCCGCACCAGAGTTGATCGAGGTGCACCGCGGTGCCGGCAATCTCCCCGGCCGGCATGCCGAGCAGCGCCGCGGCCGCGCCGGGGCGCAACGTGACCGACAGCCCCTCGACCTTGCCGCGCAGCCGAACCAGCGCCGGCGCGGCCGAAGCGCCGATTGCTTCAACGGGCTGCCCGGCGCCCTCCCCCGCAGAGGGCGCATCGCCAAGGTTGAAGACCAGCCGCACCGCGCCGTCGGGCAGCACGCGCTCGAGGACTTCGCGCCCGTCAGGCAGCGCTTCGCGATAGAGCAGGATGTGCGCGACATGCGCGCGCAACGGCGCTGCAACCGGGAAGGCCTGCAATGAGCCCGCCGGCATCGCAGCCTCGGGACCGTGCAAGGGGTCCTCGTCGAGGCGAACGTACAGGCGCTCGTGGGAAGGCTGTGCGGGCATGGCGCGAATGGGGCAATGAAATGGCGCGGACGCTGCCGCCCGTCACCTGCATTCGATCAGCAGGCACGCCCCATAGTCAATGGGCGCCGACGGCCATTGCGCGGCGGCCTCCACGCGCCGCACGCCGCCATGCAGCAGTTGCACGGCGCGCATCACGCCCGCATGCGTGACCCACACCGCGTCCTGGCCCGACGCGCGCCACTCGTCGAAAGCAGCACCCGTGCGCTGCATGAAGCTGGCCGTGCTTTCGCCGTACTCGCCCGGAAGGCCATCGGCGAAATTTCCGGTCCATGCATCGAAGTCGGCACTGGTAATGGATGCCCATGGCCGGCCTTCCCAGGCGCCGAAGTCCATTTCGGCCAGGCGCTCGTCCGCCCGCATGGCAAGGTCCGGGCGCAGCATGCCGATGGCCTGTGCCAGCTCGGCGCAACGCCGCAAGGGCGAATGGACCAATGCGATGCCTGCGGGTATGCGGGCCTCCACCGCGCGCGCAACCGCCAGCGTCGCCTCCATGGGCACGCCGACATCCGTCACGCCATAGCAAAGGCCCGGCGCGGCGTCGGTTTGCGCATGGCGCACCAGCCACAGCCTCATGACTGCCACGCCAATGCAAGATAGATCGCAAGCTCGCACACCTGCTGCGTGGCGCCGAGCCCGTCGCCGGTGAAGCCTCGCAGCCGGCGCCGGAACATGCGCGCCATCACCAATGCCGCAACGGCGCAGGCCGCCACGACGGCCGCTGTTCTCGCGGGGCCTTGCGTCACCAGCACCAGCACAAGGGCAGGAACCGACCAGAGCACGCCGACCAGCAAGGCGCCGCCGCCGATTGCATCGGCCAGCGGCTTGGCCTTGCTCGCACCGGCATCGCCCACATACGGCAGCCAGCGAATCAAAAACAGCGGCGCCAGCCGCGACAGCACATGCGCGCCGACGATGGCACCGGCCACCGCCTGCACCCCCTGCCCCGCCAGCGAAGCAAGCAGCGCGGCCTTGAGGCCCAACGCAAGCACCAGCGCAATGGCCCCGAAGGCGCCGATGCGCGAGTCCTTCATGATCTCGAGCGCGCGGTTTCGGTCGGCCGATCCGCCCAGTCCGTCGGCCACGTCGGCCAAGCCATCCTCATGAAAGGCGCCGGTGAGCAGCACGGTTGCCACCATGCTCAGCAGCGCCGCTGCCAGCGCACCAGCCGCGCCCGACAGGCCCTGCAGCGCCAGGAAAAAAACGGCGGCTCCCACAAACCCCACGAGCCAGCCGACGCCCGGAAAATGCGCCGCGCTCGCGCGCAGCATCTGCGGGCTGAATCCGACCCACTCAGCGAGTCGCCCAGTCACCGGCACCCGCGTGAAGAATTGCAGGGCCAGCAGGTAGTGGCGAACGCCGTTCATGGAGTTCAGCTGTCCTTGCGAGACACGCCCGCCGCCTCGAAGCTCGCCATTTCGCGCAGGATGCGGCAGGCCGATTCGAGCAGCGGCCACGCCAGCGCGCCGCCAGAGCCTTCGCCAAGGCGCAAATCGAGATTCAGCAGTGGCTCCAACCCGAGGTGCTTCAGCAACAGCGCATGCCCCGGTTCCGCCGAGCTGTGCGCGGCCACGCAGCGCTGGGCCACGTGCGGCTGCAGTGCCTGCGCCACCAGCACCGCCGCGCTCGCGATGAATCCATCGACCACGATCACGCGCCGCTCTTCCGCCGCCTGCAGCACCGCGCCGACCAGGGTGGCAATTTCGAAGCCGCCAAACGCAGCCAATGCATCGAGCGGCGCAACCGCCGATGCATGCAGGGCCAGCACTTCGCGCAGCACTGTGCGCTTGCGCGCCAGCCCGGCGGCGTCGAGCCCCGTGCCTGCGCCGGTGCAGGCATCGATGTCGAGGCCCGCCAGCCGCGCAAGCAGCATGGCCGCCGCCGAGCTGTTGCCGATGCCCATCTCGCCGAGCAGCAAGGCATTGCCGGGGAGCGCGCGCACCACCTCGCGGCCGTTGGCAATGGCTTGCGCGCATTGCTCTGCCGTCATCGCAGGGCCGGCCGACGCATCGGCGGTGCCGGCGGCGATGCGGCGCGACACCAGCCCCGGGCGCGCCTGGAAGTCGCGCCGCACGCCGCAGTCGACCACCGTCAGCGCGAGTCCGTGCTGGCGCGCCAGCACGCTCACCGCCGCGCCGCCTGCAAGAAAGTTCTCGACCATCTGCCAGGTCACGTCGCTCGGAAACGCGGATACACCGCGCGCCGCCAGGCCATGGTCGCCCGCGCACACCAGCATCTGCGGCGCTTCGAGCACGGGTGTTTCGCTGCCCAGGATCAGGCCGATACGCAGGGCCAGCCCTTCGAGGCGGCCGAGCGCGCCGAGCGGCTTGGTCTTGTTGTCGAGCGCGCCCTGCAGCCGTGCTGCGAGCGCGTCGTCGCGGATGTCAGTGATGGAAGGATTGGTGTTCTTGTCGGTCATGCGATCAGGCCCTGCAGTACGCCGGCCTCGAAGTGGGTGTCGATGAAATCGGCCAGGCCGTCGAAAGTGGAATCGAGTGTGGGGGCCGCGGCGCCGAAGAGCGCGTGCAACGCGGCCGCGTCTTCGAACAAGCCGTGCAGGTAAAGCCCCAGCACATTGCCGCGCGCGTTCTGCCAGGCCAGGCCTTCGGGCATCACGGCATGGCCGTCCTGCGCCATTTGCGGGTGTATCGCGGTATGGCCGTGGTGAATTTCGTAGCCTGCCACCGGGACGTTCGAAAGCGCAGCCCATTGGCCGCCCAGTTCACCGAAGGCGGCGCCCCGGTGGCGCACGGTTTTCTCGCGCTCGAACACGGTGACGAGCGGCAGCAGCCCCAGGCCAGGCGCATTGCCGTCGATGCCATGCGGGTCGACCAGCGCCTCGCCCAGCATCTGCAAGCCGCCGCAAACACCCAGCACAGCGCCCCCGCCGGCCGCGTGCGTGGCAATGGCGCGGTCCAGCCCCTGCGCGCGCAGCCAGGCCAGGTCGCCGCTGGTGTGCTTGGAGCCGGGCAGCACGATCCAGTCGGCGCCCGCCAGGTCTGCCGGTGCGCGCGCCCACACCAAGCGAACGCCGGGCACATTCTTGAGCGGCTGGAACTCGTCCAGATTGCTGATGCGCGGATACGCCACCACCGCCACGGTACGCGTGACAACGCCGCTCGAGCGGCTCCGGTCGTCGAACACACCGTCTTCTTCGGGCAGGCCATGCTGCCACCACATGGGCAGCGTGGCCACCGTGGGTACGCCGGTCAGCGCCTGCAGCTGCTGCGGCGCCGGAGCCAGCAGCGAGGCATCGCCGCGAAACTTGTTGAGAACAAAGCCGCGCAGCAATGCGCGGTCGCTCTCGGGCATCAATGCCCAGGTGCCATAGAGATGCGCGAAGGCCCCGCCGCGGTCGATATCAGTTACCAGCAGGCAGCGGGCATCCGCATGCCGGGCCACGCGCAGGTTGACGATGTCGCTGGCCATCAGGTTGATCTCGGCCGGCGAGCCGGCGCCTTCGATCACTACCACGTCGTTCTCGGCGCGCAATTCGTCGAACGCCGAAGCAATCTGCGGCCACACGCGCTCGCTGCGTCCGCGCCAGGGCATGGCCGTGAGCTCTTGGTTCACCTGCCCCATCAGCACCACCTGGCTGTGGGTGTCGCGCTCGGGCTTGAGCAGCAGCGGGTTCATGCGCACGTGCGGCACGGCGCGCGCCGCCAGCGCCTGAAAGTATTGCGCGCTGCCGATCTCGCCGCCATCGACCACGCGGGCGTTGTTGCTCATGTTCTGCGCCTTGAAAGGCGCCACCTTCAGGCCCTGCCGCGCATACCAGCGGCACAGCGCAGTGACCAGCCAGCTCTTGCCGGCGCCACTGGTCGTGCCCAGAACCATCACGCATCGGGTTGTCATGCGGCTATTGTCCGTTGTCACCGCATGCCACTTTCCTCGAAGCGCGGCTGCCCAAAGAAAAAGGGGCTTGCGCCCCTTTGGTGTTTCAGCGTGCCGCGGTCTGCACCGCGCCCGGCGCACCGGGCTCAGGCTGCGCCTTCGCCGTGGCGGCAGGCACGTCCCACCCGCCGCCGATGGCGCGGATCAGCCCCACGGCCGCCTGGTATTGCGCCGACTTCACCTGCAGCGCCTGGCGACGGTTGCGCAGTTCGCTGCGGCGGGCGTCGAGCAGGTCGAGCTGGCTGATGTAGCCGTTGCGGTAGCGCGTGTCAGACAAGCTGGTCGCGCGCTGGGCCGAAGTGACGGCCTGCGCCTGCACGGTCGACTGCTCCTGCAGGATGCGGATGGCGGAGAGTTGGTCTTCCACCTCCTGGAACGCCACCAGCACCTGGCTGCGGTAGTTGGCCAGCGCACCGTCGAGCTGCGCGTTGGCGCCCTGCACACCGGCTTCGCGGCGGCCGCCGTCGAAGATCGGCAGCGAAAGCAGCGCACCCACGCCCCACGAGCGGGCCGACCACTTGAACAGGTCGCCAATTTCCGGCGACGCATAGCCGGCGGCCCCGGTCAGCGAGATATCCGGGAACCACGCGGCCTGTGCCACGCCCACGCGAGCCTGCGCCGCGAGCACGGCGTTCTGCGCGGCCGAGACGTCCGGGCGGCGCGTGAGCACCGTGGCCGGCACGCCCGGCGGCACCGACGGCAGCGCGGTGGCCCACTCGTCGGTACGCAGGCCGAAGCTCGAGGCCGAATCGCCCACCAGCACCGCAAGCGCATGCTCGACCTGCGCACGCTGGCGGTCGAGCGCGAGCGCATCCGACTCGGTCGACGACACCTCGGTCTGCACGCGCGCCACGTCCAGCTCGGCGATGTCGCCGGCCTGTTGGCGGCGCTGCGTCAGGCGCAGCGTGTCGCGGTAGGCCTCGACCTGCTCGCGCACCAGGGCGCGCTCGGCGTCGAGCGCACGCAGTTGCAGGTAGGTTTGCGCCACCTCGGCCTGCACGGCAAGGCGCGTGCTTTGCAGCAGCGCTTCACGGCTGGCCGCATCGAGCTTGGCCGCGTTGCTGGCGCCCGAGAGCCGGCCGAACAGGTCGACCTCGTACGAGAACGTGGCGCCGATGTTGGTCATCGTGGCCGGCCGGGTGCTGGCCGTGGCCTTGTCGAGGCCCGCACCGCGATTGGCGCCGGCGCCCAGGCCGATTTGCGGCAGGCGGTCGGCCTGGGCGCTGCGCGCCAGGGCGCGAGCTTCCGCAAGCCGGGCCGCGGCGGCCTGGATGTTGTTGTTGTTGACGTCCGCCTTTTCGACCAGCGCATTGAGCACCGGGTCGTTGAAGGCCAGCCACCATGCGCCGCGGGCCTGCGCTTCGGAAGGCACGGCACGCGTCCAGCCCGCGGGCGGGGCCGCGCCCTGCTCCTTGAACTGGGCGGTGGTCTGGATCTCCGGCACGCCGGAGGGCACGGTCGCGCAGCCGGCCAGCGCCAGGGCTGCCACCAGCGGCAGCAAGGCGGTGCGAAGCGGCTTGACCCAAGGTTGTACTGAGAATTTCATGATGAGCTTTCTTCTCGATCAGTCGTGCGAGCCGTGCGAAGGGCGCGGCGCAGCAGGCAGCGGGTGCAGCCCGCCGCCGCCCGAACCACCGTGGGACGACGGTGCCGGTGCAGCGGGATGGGCCGCCGAAACGAAGTCTTCCCCATGCGGCACGTCGCCATGTAGCTTGAGTGCGCGGTTGCCCGCCAGGCGGCGCATCAGCACGTAGAACACCGGCGTCAGGAACAGGCCGAAAGCCGTCACACCGATCATTCCGGCGAACACCGCCACGCCCATGGCCTTGCGCATTTCAGAGCCCGCGCCGGTCGACAGCACGAGGGGCAGCACGCCCATCACGAAGGCCAGCGAGGTCATGAGAATCGGGCGCAGGCGCAGGCGGCTGGCTTCGATCGCAGCCTGGATGGGCGTGCGGCCGGCAAACTCGAGCTCGCGTGCAAACTCCACGATCAGGATCGCGTTCTTCGCACTCAGCCCCACCAGCACGATCAACCCGATCTGCGTGAAGACGTTGTTGTCACCCCCCGATATCCATACGCCCGTCATCGCAGCCAGGATGCCCATGGGCACGATCAAGATGATCGCGATCGGCAGCGTCAGGCTTTCATACTGCGCGGCCAGCACCAGGAACACCAGCAGGATGGCCAGCGGGAACACCAGGAAGGCGGAGTTGCCGGCCAGGATTTCCTGGTAGGTCAACTCGGTCCACTCGAAGGTCACGCCCTTGGGCAGCGTCTCGGCCGCAATCTTGGTGATCGCGTCCTGAGCCTGGCCCGACGAATAGCCAGGAGCGGGGCCGCCGTTGATGTCGGCTGCCAGGTAGCCGTTGTAGCGCATGGCGCGTTCCGGGCCGAAGGTCGAATTCACCTTCATCAGCGCCGACAGCGGCACCATCTCGCCCGTGGTCGAGCGCACCTTGAGCATGCCCACGTCTTCGGCGCGGGCGCGGTAAGGCGCATCGGCCTGCACGCGCACGCTGTACGTGCGGCCGAACTTGTTGAAATCGTTCGCGTAGAGGCTACCGAGGTAGATCTGCATGGTGTCGAAGATGTCCGTCACCGGCACGCCGAGCTGGCGCGCCTTGGTGCGGTCGATGTCCGCATACAGCTGCGGCACGTTGACCTGCCAGCTCGTGAACATGCCCGTGAGTTCGGGCGCTGCATAGGCCTTGGCCATGAAGGCCTTCACAGCGGCGTCCATCTGGTCGTAGCCCACCGATGCACGGTCTTCCAGCTGCAGCTTGAAGCCGCCCGTGGTGCCCAGGCCCGCCACCGGCGGCGGCGGGAACATCACGATGAACGCGTCCTGGATGCTGGCGAAGGCACCGTTGAGTTGGCCGGCCACGGCACCACCGCTCTGGTCGGCGCGCTTGCGCTGGTCGAAGGGCTTGAGCGTGGCAAACACGATGCCCGAGTTCGAGCTGTTGGTGAAGCCGTTGATCGACAGGCCCGGGAAGGCGATGGCGTCTTCCACGTTCGGGTTCTTCTTCATGATCTCGCCCATGCGCTGGATCACTTCGTCGGTGCGGTCGAGCGTGGCGCCGTCGGGCAGCTGGGCAAAACCGATCAGGTATTGCTTGTCCTGCGCCGGCACGAAGCCGCTGGGAACCGCCTTGAAGAGGCCGAAGGTCACGCCGACCAGCGCGAGGTAGATCACCAGCATCAACGTCTTGCGCGAGATCACGCTCTTGACGCCGCCGCTGTAGGCTTCCGAGCCGCGGCTGAAGAGCTTGTTGAAGCCGCGGAACAGCCAGCCGAAGGCCTTGTCCATGCCGCGGGTCAGCGCATCCTTGGGCTGGTCATGGCCGCGCAGCAGCAGTGCCGCGAGAGCCGGCGACAGCGTGAGCGAGTTGATGGCCGAGATCACCGTCGAGATCGCGATGGTCACCGCAAACTGCTTGTAGAACTGGCCCGTGAGGCCGCTGATGAAAGCCAGCGGAACGAACACGGCCACCAGCACCAGCGCGATTGCGATGATGGGCCCGGACACTTCGCGCATTGCGCGGTAGGTCGCTTCGCGCGGCGTCAGCCCCGCCTCGATGTTGCGTTCGACGTTTTCCACCACCACGATGGCGTCGTCCACCACGATACCGATGGCCAGCACCAGCCCGAACAGGCTCAGCGCGTTGATGGAAAAGCCCAGCACGTGCAGCACCGCGAAGGTACCGATCACCGACACCGGCACGGCCAGCAGAGGAATGATGGAAGCGCGCCACGTCTGCAGGAACAGGATCACGACCAGCACCACCAGCAAGATGGCTTCGAGCAGCGTGTGAATCACCGATTCGATCGATGCGCGCACGAACTGCGTCGGGTCATACGCAATGCGGTATTCCAGGCCTTCAGGCATGTTCTTGTTGAGCTCGGCCATCGTCTTGCGAACGTTGGACGAGATGTCGAGCGCGTTGGAGCCCGGCGCCTGGAACACGCCCATGCCGACGGCCGGGTCGTTGTTCAGCAGCGAACGCAGCGAATAGTCGGCAGCGCCCATTTCCAGGCGGCCGATGTCGCGCAGGCGGGTCACGGCGCCGTCGGTGCCGCTCTTCACGATGATGTCGCCGAACTCTTCTTCGCTCTGCAGGCGCCCTTGCGCATTGATCGAGAGCTGCATGTCCACGCCCGAGAGGCCCGGCGAAGCGCCGACCACACCGGCCGCGGCCTGCACGTTCTGGCCGCGGATCGCAGCCACCACGTCGCTTGCCGAGAGGCCGCGCTGCGCAACCTTCTGCGGGTCGAGCCACACGCGCATCGAGTAGTCGCCGCCGCCGAAGATCTGCACCTGGCCCACGCCTTCGATGCGCGCGAGCGGGTCTTTCACGTTCAGCACCGCGTAGTTGCGCAGGTAGTTGATGTCGTAGCGGTTGTTCGGCGAAACGAGGTGAACCACCATCGTCAGGTCGGGTGCGCTCTTGACGGTCGTGATGCCAAGGCGCCGCACTTCTTCCGGCAGGCGCGGCTCGGCTTGCGAGACGCGGTTCTGCACCAGCTGCTGGGCCTTGTCGGGATCGGTGCCGAGGCGGAAGGTCACCGTCAGCGTCATCACGCCGTCGGTGGTAGCCTGGCTGCCCATGTAGAGCATGCCTTCGACGCCGTTGATCTGCTCTTCGAGCGGCGTTGCCACGGTTTCGGCAATCACCTTGGGGTTGGCGCCCGGGTACTGGGCACGCACGACCACCGAAGGCGGCGCGACTTCGGGGTATTCCGAAATCGGCAACCCGCGCAGCGCGATCAGGCCGGCTATCAATATCAATAGCGACAGCACGCCGGCAAAGATCGGCCGGTCGATGAAGAATTTAGAGAGATTCATGTTGTTTCTCCGGCGAGCGCAAATGCGCTCCCCTCCGAGTTCAGGACTTCGCGGCTTCCGCGACGCGTTCCGGTTGTTGTTGCTTGGTGTCGGCCTTGGCGTCCATCGTCACGTTCTGCGGCACCACGAGTGCGCCGGGGCGGATGTGCTGCAGGCCGTTCACCACCACGCGTTCGCCGGCCTTCAGGCCCTTGCTCACCACGCGCAGGCCATTGACGGATGCACCGAGCGTCACTTCGCGGTACATGGCCTTGTTGTCTTCGCCCACGACCATCACGAACTTCTTGTTCTGGTCGGTGCCGATGGCGCGTTCGCTCACCAGCAGAGCGGAGTCATTGCGCGCCTGGCCCATGCGGATGCGGGCAAACTGGCCCGGAATGAGCGCGCCGTCCTTGTTGTCAAACGAGGCGCGCACGCGCACGGTGCCGCTGCGGGCGTCGACCTGGTTGTCGATCAGCTGCAGCTTGCCGACGAAGGGCGTGCCGTCGAAGCCCGAGGTGCCCATCTGCACGGGAATGCTCTCGATCTGGCCGCGTGCGCTGGCGCCGCTCGGCAGGTCTTTCAGGGCGCGGGTGATCACCTGCTCGTCGGCATCGAAGCTCGCGTAGATCGGGCTCACCGACACCAGCGTGGTCAGCACCGGCGCGCCGGGGCCCGCGGCCACCAGGTTGCCCTGGGTCACCTCGAGCTTGCCGATGCGGCCCGACACGGGCGCACGCACTTGCGTGTAGCCCAGGTTGAGGCGCGCCGATTGCAGCGTCGCTTGCGCGGCACGCAGGTTGGCATCGGCCTCGCGGCTGGCGTTCACGCGCTCGTCATATTCGCGCTGGGCAATGGCCTGCTGGTCCCACAGGCGCTTGGCGCGTTCCTGCTCGCTGCGGCTGAATGCCTGGCGGGCCTGGGCGGAGGCTACTTGGGCTTCGGCACGCTCCACTTCGGCGGCATACGGTGCGGGATCGATGGTGATCAGCAGGTCGCCCTGCTTCACCAACGCGCCTTCGCGGAAGTGCACCGCCTGCACGGCGCCCGCTACGCGGGAGCGCACATCGACGCGCTGCACGGCTTCGAGCCGGCCCGAGAACTCGTCCCAGGCGTTGACTTCGCTTTGGGCCACGGTGGCCACGGATACCGGTGTGCCCTGTTGCGCCGCGGCGGGTGCCGTGGCCTCGGCCTTGAAGCTCTGCATGCCAAGCACCGCGGCGGCCACAGCCAGCAGTGCGGTGAGCCCGGTCACTGTGGGCCACAGGCCCTTGCGGGCGACGGAAGACAGTTTTTGCTTATTGTTCGACATGATGGTTCGTCCTTCTCGATGACTTTTTGGGATGCAACAGGCCACCCCGGCGCTTTTGGCACCAGGAGGCGGAATTCGAAAATGACCGGGATTACCGGTGGGCCGGGGAAAGGCGTCGCGACGTCTGGCTGGGCTGCCGCGACCGGCCCACCTAGCTGGGCTTGGGTGCTACCGGAGGCGGCGTGGTGGCACTGAAAAATTCGCGGAAGTGTTGCTGCACGCTGGCTTCGCAGGCCTTGCAGCCCGAGGGTTCGGGGTCGTACAGCGCCTTGGGCCAGTTCGCGGCACCAGGCAACACGGCACTCGTCACCTCGATGCCGGCCGCGCGCAGGCGCCCGGCAAAGGTCAGCGCCTCGTCGCGCATCGCGTCGTCGGCGCCCACCAGCACCAGCGCGGGTGCCAACGCACCAAGCCGGAGCGATCCGCTCGGCACCGCGTACGGATGGGTCGCGTTGGAGGGGCAGCTCAGGTACTTTTCCCAGCCCTTGGCCCAGCGGCATTCGGCCTCGTCGTTCGTCGCCTTGCGCAGCGACGCAGTGCCCGCGCACGGGTCGAGCATGGGCGACAGCAAAATTTGCCCCGCCAGCGGCGGATGCGCCCGGTCGCGGGCGATCAGCGCCACCCCGGCGGCCAGGTTGCCGCCGGCTTCTTCGCCGGCCAGGTACACCTGGGCGCCCTTGCCGCCGAGCTTGACGCGCTGCTTGTAGAGCCATTCGAGCGCTGCATAGCCCACTTCAATGGGCTCGGGAAACGGCGATTCGGGTGCCAGCGGGTAGGCCACCGACACCACCACCGCACCGGCCCCTGCCAGCAGCCGGGCCACGTTGCGCCCGTTGTCCAGGTTGCCGCAAACGAAGGTGCCGCCGTGGAAATGCAGCACCAGCGGAACCGTTTCGCCGCGCGGGCGTTGCCCGTAGACCCGGGCATCCACCGGCGCGCGGCCGGGCAGCTCGATCGAAAGATCGGCTTCCACGCCTTGCGCCGCGGCTAGGGCAGCGGCTTCGGCAGAGCGGGACGACGGACGGGGTGACATGGAGGCAACCTCAGGAGGATTGGCGATAGTCGAAATATAAGGCGGCCAGTGTGGTGTTAAACAGGCAACCTGCCCCTACTCTGTTTCCAAACGGCGAACAATCCGGGAAACGATAGGGATTGTCACCTTGTGTGAGAATCCGCTCCCCTCGGCAAGGGCCGGGTTCCCAGGAACAGTCATCAATGGATCAAATCCAGGCAATGCGGATCTTTGTCCGCGTGGTGGAAGCAGGCACCTTCACCCGGGCCGCGGATTCGCTCGCCCTGCCAAAGGGGACGGTCACCAAGCAGATCCAGGCGCTGGAATCGCGCCTGCGGGTGAAGCTGCTCAACCGCACCACGCGGCGCGTGACGGTAACGCCCGACGGCGCGGCCTACTACGAACGCGCGGCGCGCCTCCTGAACGACTTCGACGACATCGAAGCCAGCATGACCAATGCGCAGGCCAATCCCACCGGGCGGCTGCGCATCGACGTGGGCACCTCGGTGGCGCGGCTGGTCATCCTGCCCGCGCTGGCCACCTTCTGCGACCGCTATCCCGAAATTCAGGTCGACCTGGGCGTGAGCGACCGCACGGTCGACCTCATCACCGACAACGTCGACTGCGTGATCCGGGCCGGCGAGCTGAGCGACCAGTCGCTGGTGGCCCGGCGCATCGGCACCCTGCACTTCGTGACGGTGGCATCGCCCGCCTACATCAAGCGCTACGGCATTCCGCAGCACCCCAACGACATCGAGAAGCGGCACCACGTGGTGAGCTACTTTTCGGGCAGCACGCGGCGCATCTACCCGCACGAGTTCAAGAAGGACGACGAGACCATCGAGCTCAACGGGCCGTATCGCGTGTCGGTGAACGAGAGCAACGCCCACATGGCGGCGGTGCTCGGCGGCTTCGGCATTTCGCAGTGCATCACCTTCATGGCCGAGCCGCTGCTGGAGAGCGGCGAGCTGATCGAGGTGCTGTCGGACTGGCACCGCGACCCGCTGCCGATTCATGTGGTCTACCCGCCCAACCGCCACCTGAGCGCGAAGGTGCGGGCGTTCGTGGATTGGGCGGCCGAGCTGTTTGCGAAGAACCCGCGGCTGCAGCGGCGCTGAGCCGTTCTCCGCTTGAACGGAGTCAGCCGAACACCGGTTCGCAGCGCACCTCGGTCTTGACCGAGTTGGCAATGAAGCACTCCTCATGCGCCCGGTGGTGCATGTGTTCGACCTGCTCGCGCGTGGGCAGGTTGGCGCCGGAGAACGTGACCTCGGGCCGGAGCGTGACCACCGTCATCGCGAGCTTGCCTTCGGCGTTCTTTTCCATGATGCCGCTTGCCGCGTCGAAGTAACGGTCGACGGTGAACTTGCGCTTTACCGCCATGGTGAGGAACCACAGCATGTGGCAGCTCGAGAGCGAAGCGACGAAGGCTTCTTCGGGGTCGACCGCCGCCGCATCCGAAAACGGCAAGGGCACCACGTGCGGCGACGAGGAACCCGGCACTTCCGCGCCGCCGTCGAAGCGCATCGAATGCCTTCTGCTGTAGCTGTTGCCGAGAAAGTCTTGGTCGCCTCGCTGCCAGAGAATTTCTGCCGTGTACTGGGCCATGCCGTGCGCTCCAACGTCGATGGGAGCGCCATTCTGCGTCAGAAAACCCGGGTCAGAAAACACCCAGCAGCTTGACCAGCAACGGCACCAGCAGTGCGGTGGCGATGCCGTTCAGACCCAACGCCAGGGCCGAGAAGGCGCCTGCCGTTTCATTCACCTGGATGGCGCGCGCGGTGCCGATGCCGTGCGCCGCCATGCCTACCGCAAAGCCGCGCACCGCGGGTTCCTTGATGCGCAGCAGGTTCAGCAGGCCAGTCGCCATGATGGCGCCCGAGATGCCCGCGACGGCGGCGGCCACGGCGGCGAGCGACGGCAGCCCGCCGATCTTTTCGGCCACGCCCATCGCGATCGGCATGGTGGCCGACTTGGGTGCGAGCGACATCATCAGCTCATGCGAGCCGCCCAGCACCCAGGCAATGCCGATGGCCGAGACAATGGCCGCAACGGAGCCCACCAGCAGCGCCACGCCGATCGGCAGCCACAGCCTGCGCAGCCGCGCGAGCTGGCCGTAGAGCGGCACGGCCAGCGCCACCGTGGCCGGGCCGATGAGAAAGTGCACGAACTTTGCGCCCTCGAAATACGTGTCGTAGGGCGTGCGCGTGACGAGCAGCACCGTGACGATGACGACGACCGACACCAGCACCGGATTGACCAGCGGCCTGCTGCCGCTGCGCTTGTGCAGCCACAGCGCGCCCAGGTAGGCCAGCAGCGTGAGCGACAGCCAGAGCAGCGGCGACTGCGCGAGGAAGACCCAGATCTCAGATAGCTTTGCCGGGGCGGTCATTCCGCCTCCTTGCCCGTGATGCGGATCATCCAGCGTAGCGTGAGCGCGGTCACCGTCATGGTGAAGGCCGCGCCCACGATGCCCGCTGCAAGGAACGGCAGCCACTCACGCCCCACCCGTTCGAAGTGCAGCATGACGCCGGTCACCGCCGGTATGAACAGCAGCATGAGGTTGCGCAGCAGATGGCTGGAGGTCTCGCTCAATGCCTCGGGCACGCCGCCACGCACGAGCAGCGCGACGAAGAGCAGCAGCATGCCGATCAGAGGACCGGGAATCGGCAGGCTAAGCCACTGCACGAGCAGTTCGCCGGCCAGTTGGCAAAGAAAGAGCGTGGTGATGGCGTAGAGCATGGTGGCGGCGGATTCCTGCTTGTGTCCGTTCAATGTTCGGTTGCTTTTGCCGCTCGTGTCCAGGCCTCCTTCAGCGCCTGCTGGCTTTGCGGCGGCAACACACCCAGCCGCACGTGGCCGGGCAGGCCGAAGGATGCGCAGTCGCGCAGCTTGATGCCTTCAGTGCGCAATTCTGCGGCGAGCTTCGGATACGGCACATCGGTGCGCGCGCAGAAAAAGTTGGTGTCGCTCGGCAGGCACTCCCATCGCAGCGATTCGCAGAGGGCGCGCTGCTGCGCTTTCCATGCTCGCAAGGTGTTCAGGCTTTGCGCGAGCCACGCCTGGGCTTCGTCGCCGGCCCAGGTTTCGAGCATTGCCACGCCGTGCGCGCCGATGGGCCATGAAGGCGACAGTTGCTCGATGCGTTGACTCAGCGCCGCGGCCATGTCGTTTTGGGGTGCGATGGCATAGGCAGCGCGAATGCCGGTCAAGCCCATCGCCTTGTTCGGCGTCCACAGCTGCCAGACGCGGTTGCGTTGTGCGGCGTCGAACGACGGCCGGCCTTCGAGACGCAGCGGCTCGTAAGCCATGTCGAGCACGCAGACACCGCTCGCGTCCGTGTGCGGCACGAGATCGGCCTGGCCCTGCGGGCTCGAGGGCTCGCAGCACCAGCGCAGTGCCGGCCTTCCGCGCGGGTCGGCGGTGCGCAACGTCTGCAAGCCCCAGGCCGACGCCGCCCGCTCGTAGTCGCCATAGCTGTGCATCGGCAGGCAGGCCTCCCGTCCACCGCCTTGCGCCCAGGCGGCTGTGATGCGGTGAATGAATTCGCTCGCACTGCCCGCAATGACCACGCGTTCGACGGCCACGTCATGAAAGGCGGCCAGCGCGCGACGCAGCGAGGTGTAGGCCGGGTCAGGATAGTGCGCTGCATCGGCCGCGCGCAACGCTGCCAGAACGGCAGGGCACGGGCCCGCCGCATTGCCGTTGGTCGAGAAATCGTGCCGCGCCGCACCGGCGCCGTCGGGGCCGCCATGCAGCGCATGGGTTGGTGTCGTTCGTTCCAGTGTCATGCCCACCTCGCGATGGCGAAGATCGCCAATGATGCACACGCCGCCAGCGCGAGCGCGGCCCTGCCGCCCAGTTGCGCTGCGCGCTGCGTGTCGGCCGCTTCGGCGCGCCGCCCTTCCGCATTCAAGGCGTACACGCCGGGCTTGGCCAGCCGCACGCCAAGCAGCAATGCCATCGCCGCCATTGGCCACCCGCTGTTGGGCGAAGGCGTGCGGCGCGCCTCTGGCGCCAGCCCGCGTGGCCATTGCCGCGACGCGAGCGCAAGCAGCAGCACGGTGAGCCGTGCCGGCAGCCACGAGAGCACATCGTCCGCGCGCGCGGCCCATTTGCCGAACCACGTCCAGTCGCGGCCGCCGCGCTCGCCGCGGTAGCCCCACATGGCATCGGCCGTGTTCGCGAAGCGATAGACCGCGGCGCCCGGCAAGCCCAGCAGCACAAACCAGAACAGCGGGGCCACCAGTGAATCGTTGAGGTTCTCGGCCAGCGACTCGATGGCGCTTTCGCGCACTTCGCTTTCACCGAGCATGGAGACGTCCCGGCTCACCAACCGGGCGAGTTGCGCGCGGCCCGCCTCCAGCGACACCGCGAGCGCCGCCTCCACGGCCAGCACTTCATTGCGCAGCATGCGCCATGCGAAGAGCGGCTTCAATGCAATAGCAAGCACTACGGCAGTTGCCCAGCCGGGCAGCCATTGCAGTGCGGTTGCCTGCACCGTCAGGGCCATGGCGCCAACGACCATTGCACCAACGCACCAGGCCAGCGCGCCCTTCAGGAACAGCGACAGATCGCGCGGCCTTGCATCGGCCGCGAGTGGCGCAAGGCGGGAGCCGAACCAACCAAGGTAGTGCCCCATCCACACCACGGGATGCCAGCGCACCGCCGGCTCGCCCAGCCAACGGTCGATGGCCAGCGCAAGCCACAAGGCGGCTGCGGAAGCCAAAGGCTCAATCCTCGATGCCGCGCTGCGCGGGAATCCCGGCCTTGAAGGCGTGCTTGACCATGGTCATGTCGGTCACGGTGTCGGCCAGCTCGACGATCTCAGGCGGACAGCGACGGCCGGTGAGCACCACGTGCACATGCTTCGGCCGCTCGCGCAGCGTTTCGAGCACACCGTCGAGCGGCAGCCAGCCGTAGATCAGCGGATAGGTGATCTCGTCGAGCACCACCAGAAAGAACTCGCCCGAAAGAATGGCCGCCCTGGCCTTTTCCCAGCCGTCGCGCGCAAGCTGGCCCGAGCGCTCGAGATCCTGGCTCTTCCAGCTGAAGCCGTCGCCCAGGCCTTCGATGGGAATGCCGATCTGCTCGAACATGCGGTGCTCGCCGAAACGGGCGGAGGGCACTTTCATGAACTGGTAGATCTTCACCGCCTTGCCGCGGCCGTGCGCACGCAACGCCAAGCCGAAGGCGGCCGTGCTCTTGCCCTTGCCGTCACCGGTGTTGACGATGACGATGCCGCGGCGTTCGCCTTCGGGTTTTTCGTAGGGCTTGTCGCTGGGGGGAGTTTCGATCTGCATGGTGTGGTGTTCGGAAAGTCGTTCAATTCGGCAAGGCAATCCACTGGTCCGCCACGCGATGCACACGAATGCGGTGATCGAACACCTGCTCGAGCGCTGCGTGCGTGGCCGGGTCGCTGCTGCCGCCGTGGTGCACCACGCGGCCATGATTCATCACGACCAGCTCGTCGGCCGCAAGTGCCATGGGCAGTTCGTGCAGCACGCTGACCACGGTGCGGCCTTCGGCCACCAAGGCACGCGCGGTCTGCATCCAGTCGGCCTGGTGGGGCGGATCGAGGTTGGCGAGCGGCTCGTCCATCAGCAGCAGCTCGGCCTCGACCGCGAGCGCGCGCGCCATCAGCACGCGCTGCCGTTCGCCGCCGGAGAGCTGGCCCAACGGCCGCTCGCGCCACTCCCAGGCCTGCGTGCTGCGCAATGCGCGCTCCACGGCCTCGCGGTCTTCCGCGCTGGGCGCGGCAAGCCAGCGCTGGTGCGGCAGGCGGCCGAGCATCGCAATGTCGTAGACCATCAGGTCGTCGGCGCTGCCCTCGCCCGCCGCACCGCTCTGGCCCAGCCATGAAAGGCGCTGTGCGCGAATGCGGCCCGGCACCTTGGCCGCCGGCTCGCCAAAAAGGAAAACCTCGCCACGGTGCGGAAGCAGGCCTGCAAGCGCCTTGAGCAAGGTCGACTTTCCCGCGCCGTTCGGCCCGACGATGCTGGTCCACCGCGCGGCGCCCAGCTTCAGCTCGATGCCGTGCAGCACCTCGGTGCTGCCGAGCGTGGCACTCAAGCCGCGTACTTCGATGGCGGGAATGCGGCCGCTCATGCCACGCCTCCCCGCGCGCTGCGCCTGTGCATCAGCCACAGCAGGTAGCTGCCTCCGAGCACGGCCGTGAGCACGCCCACGGGCAGCTCCTGCGGGGCAATGAGCCAGCGCGCTGCGAGGTCGGCGGACATCAGCAGCAGTCCGCCCATGGCCGTTGACAGCACGATCAACCCGGCATGCGTGGTCTTGACCACCGAGCGCACGAGGTGCGGCGAGGCAAGGCCCACGAAAGCGATCAGGCCCGTTTGCGCCACGGCCGCGCCGGTGGCCAGCGCGAGCACCACCACCAGCGCGGCGCGCATGGCGCCCAGCGGAAGGCCAAGGCTTCTTGCAGTGGCCTCGCCCAGCGAAAGGCTGTCGAGCACCGGCGCAAGCGCCCAGCCCAGCAGCAGGCACACCACACCGGCAGCGGCCATCACGGCGCATGCGCTCCAGCCGACCAGGCCGGTGCTGCCGAGAATGAAGCCCTGTATGGCCTGCAGGACATCGGCCGAAGCGATGGTGATCAGGTCTTTGGCGGCGCCGAGCACCACGCCGACGATCACGCCCGCCAGCAGCAGCCGAAGTGTCTGCTGCACGCCGCGCGCGAGCAGCAGCGTGAGCATCACCGCGAGCACCGCCCCCACGAAGGCCGCACCGGTAAGGCCAAGGCGCAGTGCCCATTGCATGTTTGCGACCGAGCCGCCGAACAGCATGAGCGCCACCGCCACGCCGAGCGAAGCACCCGATGCACTGCCGAGCAGATAGGGATCGGCCAGCGGATTGCGAAACAGGCCCTGCGCCACCGCGCCCGCGAGCCCGAGCAACGCGCCCGCGAGCCAGGCGCCGAGCGTGCGCGGCAGCCGGATGTCCCACACGATCTGCAGTGCCACCGGGTCGCGCCATGCCGCCAGCAGGCTTTCGAAGCCGGTGCTGCCGATGCCCAGCCCGAGCAGCGCGAACGCAATGCCCAAGCCAAGCAAGGCAATGCCGAAAAGCCAGACCCTGCGCTGATGGTGCGTGTGCATGAAGAATTCTTGCCGCTTTTCAGCCGGACTTTTCCGTCAGGCAGCGTGCCATCAAACGCGCCGCCTCGTCCATGCGCGGGCCGGGGCGCACGAGCACATCGGACTCGTCAGCGCTGAAGCGGCAGATGCGGCCTTCGCGCACCGCACGGATGCCGCCCCAACCCGGGCGCTGCTCCAGCCCCTGCGCGCTGCGCACGCTGACCATGATGAGGTCAGGATTGGCGCGCACCACGTATTCGGGGTTGAGCTTGGGAAACGGCCCGAGCGACGCCGGCACGATGTTCTTCGCGCCCAGTCGCGTGAGCGTTTCGCCGATGAACGACGACTCGCCGGCCGCAAACGGCGCGCTGTTGACTTCGAAGTACACGCGCAGGCCCTTCGCACGGTCGGGGAGCGATTGCGCCGCCGCCGACACGCTGGCGTCGATCACGCGCCACACGTTCGGCGCCTCGCGGGTGCCAAGCACCTGGTCGAGCTTGCCGAGCACGCGCTGCACGTCGGCATGGCTCTTGGGTTCGAGCACCACCACCTTGAGGCCCAGCGCTTCGAGCCGCTGCGTCACGCGGGACGACTTGGCAAGCAGCACCGCGTCGGGCCGCAGCGCCACGATGGCCTCGACATTGGGGTCGAGCCCTCCGCCCAGTTGCGGCAGCGCGCGCACCGCACTCGGCGAGTTGGAATAGTTGTCGACACCCACCAGCCGCGAGCAGGCGCCGAGCGCGCAAACCCCTTCGGTCAACGACGGCAGCAGCGTGACGATGCGCTGCGGCGGCTGCGGCAGGCTCACGGTAACGCCGCGCTCGTCCGTTACTTCAAGAGCGTGCGCGGCCAGCGACAGAACACCAAGGCCGAATACTGCGGAAAAAAATCGAATCCAGTGCTTCATCTTCATGCGGCAGGCGCCTTCAAGGTCAACGGCAGCCCGGCCGCCATCAGCGTCACGCGATGGCATGCGGCTGCCACCTCCTGGTTCATGCGGCCGAGCGTATCGACGAAGGCACGCGTCTCCCGGCCAAGCGGAATCACGCCCAGGCCGATTTCGTTGCCGACCAATACCACCGGCCCGCGCGCCTCGCGCAGCGCGATGAGCAGCATGGCGACGTGCGCCGGGGGCGTGCGAGTGGCGGGCTTGGCGGCCTCGGAGCGCAGCGGCATCAGCAGGTTGGTGAGCCAGAGCGTGAGGCAATCGACCACCACCAGCGTTTCGGGCGCGCTCTCGGAAACAATGGCGCGCGCCAGTTCGACCGGTTCTTCCACAGTACGCATGGCCGGCACGCGCCGGGCGCGGTCCGCCTGGTGGCGCGCGATGCGCTCGCGCATCTCGTCGTCGAACGCCTGCGCGGTGGCGATGAGCACGGCGCGCCGCGCAGCGGGCGCCTCGGCCAGCCAGTCGATGGCGCGCTGCTCGGCGCGGCGCGACTTGCCGCTTTTCTGGCCCCCGAGGATGAATTCATGCGCAATGGTCGTGGGCATCTTTCTTCCTTTCGGGGTTGCCGTCGGCAAGCCTGATTAATGCGGCGTCCACTTCAGGCCGATGTAGGCATTGCGGCCGCCGGTGGCGTAGCCGCGTGCCAGCGTGTAGTCCTTGTCGCCCACATTGTCGACGCGCGCCACCAGGCCGATGTCGCGCGTGATCTGCGTGCTGGCCACGAGGTTCAGCACGGTGTAGCCGCTCAGCGTGCGGGTGTTGGCGGCATCGTCGAAGCGCTTGCTCGACGATTGCACCTCGGCGCCCAGCGTCCAGCCGGCAACGCGCCAGTCGGCACCCAGCGTGCCATGGCGGCGCGCGCGGCGTGCGAGCAGGTTGTCGGTTTCCAGGTCGCGCGGATCCTGGAAGTCCACTGATGCGCGCAGCGTCACGTCGCCGATGCGGTGGCCGCCCGAAAGCGTGATGCCCCGGTAGCGCGCACGCGCCGTGCTGGCATAGCAGCCAAAGCCGGAATCGCAATTCGTGGCCCCGCCGTCGAACACGATCAGGTCGTTGACGCGGTTCTGGTACACGACGATGCCCGCATGCGTGCCGCCGTCGGCGTACTGCAAGCCAAGCTCGACGTTGCGGCTCGACTCCGGCTTGAGGGTCGGCGTGCCGTATTCGCTGAAGCGCTGGTACAGCGTGGGCGCGCGGAATGCGGTTCCGGCCGACACGGTGGCGCGCAGCTTGGGCGTGATGGCGTAGCCGTACGCGGCGCTGCCGGTGGTCTTGCCGCCGAATTCGCTGTCGTCGTCATGCCGCACATGCAGCTGGAGCGAATGCGCCCCCTGCACGAAACCGTAGCCCAGCGAAACCGCATCCTGCGAGCGCTTGCGCGACAGCAGGCCGGTGAAGGTGGTGGGTGCGTTCTCGAGCGCGTCTTCACGGCGCTCGAGGGTGGCCGTCACCAGGTGCGGGCCGAAGCGCAATTCGTTCTGGAACAGGTAGCCGCGAAGGTTGGTCTCGGTGCGGTAGAACGAAGGCTGCGTCTTGTAGACCGATTGCGAATCGGTCACCTGCACGCGCGTGCTGTAGATGTCGTTCCACTTGGCGGACCACGAAAGCCCCGCCGTACGCAGCGTGTTCTGGGAAACGTCGTTGGTAAAGCGGATCGGCGGCCGCGTCCTGGTGCTCACCGGCGAGTCGTAGCCCGCTTCGGTGTCGCTGTAGAGCAGCGTGGCCTCGAGCCGCTGGGCCGGGTTGATCTGGTAGCCGAGCCGCAGGTTGCCCGAATCATTACGGTATGCATCGCGGTCGGGGTCTGTCAGGCCGTCTCTGGAGGGGGTGCGCTTTTCGATCGGCAGCGCGTTGAAGCCCTTGCTCTCTTCATGCGCAACACCCAGCGAATAGTCGAACGCGCCCGACTTCCCGCTCACGCCCGCTTCGGCCTTGCGAAGGCCATGGCTGCCGAAGCCCACGCCCGCGTAGGGCGCCACGCCCTCTTCGCCGCGGCGGGTAAAGAGCTGGACCACGCCGCCCACGGCGTCGGAGCCGTACACCGCCGCAGCGGGGCCGCGCAGCACTTCGATGCGGTCGATCTGCGCGAGGGGAATGCCCTCCCAGCCGGCGCCGCCGGTCGATTGCGAATCGATGCGCACCCCGTCGATGTACACGGCGGTGAAGCGCGTGTCTGCGCCACGGACGAACAGGCTGGTGGTGCTGCCCAAGCCGCCGTTGCGCGTCATCTCGATGCCGGGAAGGCGCGCCAGCACGTCGGCCACGCCGACGGCGCCGCTGCGCTCGATGGTCTGGCGGTCGATGATGGACACGTCGCCCACCAGGTCGGACAGGGCTTGCGGCGTACGGTTGGCCGTGACCACGGTCTCGCCCAGCGCGCGCGCCTCTTGCTGGGCGTGCGCTGCCGAGGGCAGCTGGATCAGCGCCAGGCCGCCGAAAGCGGAGGCCAGTGCGAGCGGCAGGCAGGCAAGGCGGCGACGGCGCGCGGGAACACGGCCGAGGGAAAGGGAAACGCAGGAAATCATGAATGGACCGAACGAACGTCTATGCCCGTCGCCGGCCTCCCCGCCAGCGTTTGGGCGCAATGGCTGCTTCATGCGCGCGAATCGATCGCGCATGCGGCAGCCGCCTCGTTGGCCGGTATCCGGGCTGGCAGTACGACCTCACCGCCTTCCCAGGCGCCTGTTTCAGGGCGCCCAGTGGCTTGATGGATGAGGTTGACGCGCATGGCGTCGACTGCTTGACCGTTGCGGGGGCAGCGCAGGCGGCTTCGGCCTTGTCCCGTTTCCGGGTGGCGTTCACTCCTGCTTCCCGTTGAACCGCGGCGTGTGAACCACGACGCAGGCACCAACGGGCGGGATTCTAGGGCCTCTCGCGGGCGCAGTAAGCCAAAAGTTGCGCAGACTGTTGTCCGCATCGCATCGGAAAGTTTGGAAAGAGCAAGGTGCAGGCCGCAGAATCCGTCCCGGTCCTACGCGGCGTTCGGCGCCACGGGGGACCGCCTCCCTGGGAAACTACAATCGCCAACCATGCCCGCTTCCAGCCCCATCGACCAGATCGCCGAGCGTGTGGAACGCCTGCTCGTGCGTCATGAAGAGGTGCAGCGCACCAATGCGCTGCTGCAGGAGCAGGTCGAAGCGCTCACGCGCGAGCGCGATGCGCTGAAGTCGCGGCTCGCCGCGGCCCGCACCCGTCTCGACGCCCTGCTCGAGCGGCTGCCGGCCGAACCACCTTCCGAAGATTCCCCCGCATGAAGCAGATTGAAGTTCAGATCATGGGCCAGAGCTATCTGCTCGGCTGCCCCGAGGGCGGCGAAGCCCAACTGCGCGAGGCCGTCGACCGGGTGGACGCGGCCATGTGCAAGATCCGCGATGCGGGCAAGGTGAAGGCGCGCGACCGCATTGCCGTGCTTGCTTCGCTCAACCTGGCCTTCGACCTGGCCGCCCAGCAGGCGGCCGCGGCAGCCGCACCTGCACCGACGGCCTCCCCGGCAACCGTGGTGCCCGGCGCAGATGCCGGCGAGGACGACGCCAAGGCCGCCCAGCTCATTCAGAAACTCGATCAAGCCCTTGCGGGCGATGACCATTTACTCTGAGGAGAAGCGCCCGGCTCGTCCGAGGCGTAAAATCCGAACTGTCTGCGGTGCGCGTCGGGCTTAATATTTCCTTGTTCCAATGCTCTCCGGAGCCGGGCTTGGTACATCGCTTGGCGGGCGTGATCATCTCGCGTCAGATGAACCCGAAGCCTTGCTGCCCTCGCCCACCTGAACCCTGGTTCAGGATGCGGGTTCGGCGCCCACTTGCAGACACCTTTTTCCGTTCAAACGGCCCCGGCAAGCGCTGCACGGGGCCGTTGCTTTTTTTCAAGGCTCCGCTGCGTGAACTCCCTGCTCGACCCCCTCCT
This sequence comes from Variovorax sp. CCNWLW186, assembly GCF_037203865.1. Lineage (NCBI taxonomy): Bacteria > Pseudomonadati > Pseudomonadota > Betaproteobacteria > Burkholderiales > Comamonadaceae > Variovorax > Variovorax sp. CCNWLW186. The sequence goes on from NZ_JBBCBO010000023.1 coordinate 27,603, forward strand.
GATCGCCGAATTGGCCGCACTCGGCCTGGGCACCGGTTTTCTGGCGGGCTTGCTCGGCATTGGGGGCGGAATGCTCATGGTGCCGTTCATCACCATCATCATGGGGCACCGCGGAGTGGCTTCCGACTTGGCCGTGAAGATGGCCATTGCCACCTCGATGGCAACGATCATCTTCACTTCGGTGTCGAGCGTGCGGGCGCATCACAAGCGCGGCGCGGTGCGCTGGGACATCGTGCGGCGCCTGGCGCCCGGCATTGTCATCGGCAGCCTGCTGGGCAGCCTGGGCGTGTTCGCGCTGCTCAAGGGCACGGTGCTGGCCATCGTGTTTGCGCTGTTCGTGGGCTTCTCGGCCACGCAGATGTTTCTTGACCGCAAGCCCAAGCCCACGCGGCAGATGCCGGGCACGGTGGGCCAGTTGTCGGCGGGCGGCGCCATCGGCTTCATCTCGGGGCTGGTGGGCGCGGGCGGCGGCTTCGTCAGCGTGCCGTTCATGACGTGGTGCAACATCTCCATCCACAACGCGGTAGCCACCAGCGCCGCGCTCGGCTTTCCGATTGCGGTGGCCAACGTGCTGGGCTATGCGGTAAGCGGACAGTCGGTGCAGGGCCTCCCTGAAGGTGCCTTCGGCTACATCTGGCTGCCTGCGCTCGCGGTCATTGCGGTGTGCAGCGTGCTCACCGCTCCGCTCGGCGCCAAGGCCGCCCACAACCTGCCGGTGAAAAAGCTCAAGCGCGTGTTCGCGAGCATCCTGTACCTGCTGGCCGCCTACATGCTCTGGAAGGGGCTGCAGGGCTGAGCAAGCCATCGCGCAGCTTCGCACACTGCGCGGTTCTTCGAGCGAAAGCCCCTTGGGTCTTGGGTGAGACCCGTTGCGGCAGGCAAGCGCGGGCCGTATAACCGGCCTCATGAAAATCCTCATCGCAGTCGACGGCAGCGCCTATACGCAAAAGGCGCTCAACTACTTGCTCGCCAACCGCGCCATGTTCGTGGACGGGCATGAGCTGGTCATCGTGCATGTGTGCACCGGCGTCCACGGCCATGTGGCGCGCCACCTGAGCAAACAGGTGGTCGATGACTACTACGCCGAAGAAAGCGCCAAGGTGCTCGACCCCGTGAAGGCCTTGCTCGCGCAGAACAACGTGAGCAACTTCACCGTCGACCAGCGCCACGGCCATGCGGCCGAGGAAATCCTCAAGTCGGCAACTGCGGCGCATGCCCAGCTGATCGTGCTGGGCACCCACGGCCACGGCATTTTTGGCCGCGCGCTGATGGGCTCGGTGGCCACCAAGGTCATTTCCGAGACCGACACCTCGGTGCTGCTGGTGCAGTAACCCGGCGAAGGCCGACCCCTCTTTTTGTTGTTATTGAACGCGCTGCTGCCGCCACTCGCGCGGCGAGCAGCCGAAGCGTTCGCGGAATGCGCGGCTGAAGTGCGCCGCGTCATTGAAGCCGCGGCCATAGGCGATGTCGGCGACCGGCCGGCCGGCAAGCCGCGGCTCGAGCAGGTCGCGGCTGCACGCTTCGAGCCGGCGCTCCCAGATGTACTGTGAAGGCGTGAGCGGCTCGCTCTTGAAGATGCGGTGAATGTGGCTGGCTGAAACGCCTAGCTCCGCCGCAAGGCTTCCTACCGACAGCGACGGGTCCGCCAGCTGTTCGTCGATGCGCCGCTTCACGCGGGCCAGGTGGTAGGCCGTGAGATTGCTGAGGCCCGGCGCGCGCGCCGCGGGCAGCGTTTGGAGCCCTGCCACCAGAATGCTCTGCACCCCGTTGGCCACCGCGAGTGCCGACGCCGGCTGCAAAGTGTCGATGTCTTCGCGCAGCGTGCGGATCATGCCCAGCAGCAGGTGCCCCGCACCCTCGCGTCCCGACACGGTGGTGGCCGTCAGTGCTTCGGTGTCGTGCAGTTCGCTGCGAAGGCGTTCGCCAGGCAGCTTGAGCACGATCTGCTCGAACGCGTGGTCGAACAGCAATTCGTAGGGCCGGGTGCTGTCGTACAGCGCAAAGTCGCCCGCCGCCAGCACGGCGTCGCGCCCATCCTGCCGCACCACGCCCTGGCCGCGCGCCTGGATGCTGACCAGGAAATAGTCGTCGCCAGACCGAGAGATGTGCCCCGGCGTGCGCATGACCTTCTGCGGGCCCGACTTGACCACCGACACATCGAGGCTCGGCAGCGTGTGCTGGCGGATGCTGCCTTCGAAATTGCCGGAATCGTCCTTGCGCACCGCATCGCACCCGAGCTGCACGTACACATTGCAGATCATGTCGGTCCAGTAGGCGAGCCGCTGGTCGCGCGGAACGGCATCGGTGCTGAACAACTGGTTCATCGGGGTTCCTCGGATTTCTTGAAAAGCCGGCATGCAACGCTGGAACAAGAACGCCGCAAGTTCGGGTCAAGGGGTTTCGCGGCGGCGAATCTACGCTTGAAGCAACCCGCATGCCACCGCGCAAACCCGGTGCGAGGTGTGCGAAGTTGTTTCACCCCCCACTCCTGGAGACCCTCCATGCCCGCCACCAGTCATCCCAAGCTTCGCGTTGCCGCCGTGCAGGCCGCGCCCGTGTTCCTCGATCTCGACGGCACCATCGACAAGACCATCGACCTCATGGCCCAGGCGGCCGGCCAGGGCGTGAAGCTCATCGCCTTTCCCGAGACCTGGGTGCCGGGGTACCCCTGGTGGATCTGGCTCGATTCGCCGGCCTGGGGCATGCAGTTCGTGCAGCGCTATCACGACAACGCACTGGTCGTCGGCTCGGGCGAGTTCGACCGCATTCGCGATGCCGCGCGCAAGCAAAGGATCTGGGTGTCCCTTGGCTACAGCGAAAAGGCCGCGGGCAGCCTCTACATTGCGCAGGCCCTGATCGACGACCAAGGCAACACCGTGCAGACGCGCCGCAAGCTCAAGCCCACGCACGTGGAACGCACCGTGTTCGGCGAAGGCGACGGCTCCGACCTTGCCGTGGCCGACACGGCCATCGGCAACATCGGGTCGCTCTCATGCTGGGAGCATCTGCAGCCGCTGAGCAAATACGCGATGTACGCACAGAACGAGCAGATCCACTGCGGCGCCTGGCCCAGCTTCTCGCTCTACCGCGGCGCGGCTTTCGCGCTCGGCGCCGAGCTCAACAATGCGGCCAGCCAGGTGTATGCAGCGGAGGGCCAATGCTTCGTCGTCGCGCCGTGCGCCACGGTTTCACAGGCGATGAGCGAACTGTTGTGCACCGATGCGGGCAAGCAGCAGTTGCTGGGCGTCGGCGGCGGCTTTGCGCGCATCTACGCGCCCGACGGTTCGCCGCTCGGTACGCCCCTGGCCGAAGACCAGGAAGGGCTGGTGATTGCGGACATCGACCTTGGAATGATTGCGCTCGCCAAGGCCGCGGCCGACCCGAGCGGCCACTACTCGCGGCCCGACGTCACGCAGCTGCTGCTGAACAAGACGCGGCGCGAACCGGTGGTGCTGCAGCGTGCGCCCGAAGTCGAAGGCGGCGCCTTCGAAGCCATCGTCGCCACGCCCGAGCCGGGCGCCGCGGCGCGCCAGCAGTTGGCCGCCTGAGCCAGCAGGAGCCACGCCATGGAATCAGCCATTGCAGAGCACCTGAAGTGCCCACGCACGCGCCACCGCCGCGTGGAAGACGACTACGCGCCGCCCTACCCCGTCTGGTCGGCGCGCGCGCCGGCCGCGGTGGGGCAGGTGGTGATGGGCTACTTCGGCGTGCAATCGCGCGGCACCGATATGCAAGGGCGAGCTTGCGCTGCGCTGATGAAGATCGCAGCCGCCTTCGCGCTGCCCGACGGCCCGGGCCACCACGACTTCGCACACCACATCGATGCCGACGGCTACGACAACATGATCGCCATCGCGTACTGGGACGATCCTGCCGCCCATGCACGCTGGTGCTCAGCGCCCGAGGTGGATGCGTGGTGGCACTCCGAAGAACGGTTGGCGGACGGCCTCGGCTACTTCCGCGAAATGGTGTCACCGCGCGTCGAGCACTTCGAGACCATGTTCAACACGCCGGACCGCCTCGAGGGCGTGGGCGTGGTGATGGGCGGCGTGAGCGGCGAACTGCAGGAGCACGGCTACTGGGGTTCGATGCGCGACCGCATTCCGCTTTCGCAGACCGATGCCATGGCACCCTCTGGCACACGCGCCGTAATGGCCGGCACGCCGGCTCCGGGGCAGCGCGTGCGCGTCGCGGGCCACGAGAACATCGCGATGATCCGCTCCGGTCAGGAGTGGGCCGACACCGCCGGCCACGAACGCACGCTCTACCTGGAAGAGATGGAACCGGTCCTGCGCGAAGGCATGGAGTTCTTGCGCGACGAAGGACTGGGCATCGGCTGCTACAGCAACCGCTACATGCGCCATCTCGACGCCAAGGGCACGCCGCTCGAAAAATCGTTCGGCCTGAGCTTCTGGCGGTCGCTCGCCGAGATGGAGCGCTGGGCCGAGTCGCACCCCACGCACGTTGCGATCTTCGGCAGCTTCATGCGCTACGTGCAGGCGCTGAACTTCCAGCTGCAGCTGCGCGTGTACCACGAGGTGTCGGTGCTCAAGGCGGACGAACAGAGCTACGAGTACATCAACTGCCACGCCCGCAGCGGGCTCATGAATGGGTTGGCCGCCGCCTAGAAAACCGCACTTCGGGCATTTGCTTTAGGATGCGCGGCCCTATTCAAGCGCAAGCAAAGGCAAGGACCCGATCATGTGGAGCGAACTCGACAGCCTCGTCGAAGCCTCGATGCAGGAGTGGAAAGTACCCGGGCTTGCCCTGGCCGTGATCCAGGACGGCGAGATTTCCGTGCTCAAGGGCTTTGGCGTGCGCGACACCGATACGGGCCTGCCCGTCACGGTGGACACGCAATTCCTGCTGTGCTCCATCACCAAGTCGTTCACCGCGGCCGGGCTGGGTTTGCTGGTCGATGAGCGCAAGCTCGAATGGTCCCGGCCGGTGCGCGAGGTGCTTCCGGAATTTCGCCTGCACGACCCGGTGGCGACCGAGCGGCTGACGGTGCGCGACCTGCTGTGCCACCACAGCGGCTTGCCGCGGCACGACTGGATCCACATGCCCGGCGACTTGAGCAACGCCCAGATGCTGGCCGCACTCAGGCACCTTGCACCGAACAAGGACCTGCGCGACACCTTCCAGTATTCGAACCTTGGCTACCTGGTTGCCGGAATGATCACCGAGCGCATCAGCGGCCAGAGCTACCAGGACTTCACCACCGAACGCTTGATGAAGCCCCTGGGCTTCAGGCACTTCGGCTTTTCCATCGAGGCGCTTGGCGTCGCCGAAGACGCCGCCCGCCCCCATGCGATGGATGGCGACGAGCGTTACCGCACGCCGCTCTCGCCCATTCGCGCCACGCCGGCGGGCGGCATCAACGCCTCGGTGTCGGATCTGGCGAAATGGGCGCGCTTCCTGCTCGACGGCAAGGTGGATGGCCGCCAGTTGCTTTCGGCCCAGGCGCTGCGCGAGATGACCACGCCGCGCGTGCACATGGGCCGCTCCGAATTCCCCGAGATCGGCGATTCGCACTACGGCCTCGGCCTTTTCTGCGAGCAGTACCGGGGCGAGCGCACCATTGCGCATTCGGGCTCCTGGGCCGGCTGGAGCACGCTCATGACCATGCAGCCGGAACGCCGCGCGGGCGTGGTGGTGCTGACCAACCGGGCGCCGGGCAGCACCACCGCCATCCTCACCTACGCGGTGCTCGACCGCATTTGCGGCCGCGTGCCGGTCGACTGGTTCGGCCGCTTGGCGCCGCGGCGCAAACAGGCCCTGGAACAGCTGGCCCTCGACAAGAAGGCCAAGGCGGAAGTCCGCCGAAGCGGAACCCGGCCGAGCCACGCGCTGGAAGACTATGTGGGAGGCTACGAGCATCCGGCGTACGGACGAATCCACATCGAGCAGACTGCCGACGGGCTCGCGTGGCGCTGGCGTGGCTTCGAGGAACCGCTCGAGCATCGACACTACGACGTGTTCATCACACCCGACCGGCCGACCGTGATGCACCCCAGCAATCGGACCCTCACCTTCCGCTACGACCGCCAGGGTCGCATCGATCGCGTGGAGCTTCCTCTCGAGGAGATGGTGGACGACATCGTGTTTCGCCGCGTTGCGGCCGGCGACGTGCTGGACCCGGCGTTTCGCCGGCTGTGCGCCGGCGACTACCTGCACAGCGGCCGCACCATCGAGATCAGGCTCGACGCCGAGGGCGAACTCAACATGACCATTCCGGGCCAGCCGACCTACCGGCTGCTTCCGGCCGATGGGCGCAGCTTCAACGTCGACACGCTCGAAGGCTACGGGGTGGAGTTCCGCCGGCCTTCGCCCGGCGTGGTGGACGCGATGATCTTTCATGAACCGCGCACCACCGCCCTCGCACCGAGAGCGCCGAAGGCCGCGAAAACCTAGGCGAACAGGCCCTTGTGCTGCTCCCGCAGCAGCGCCTTCTGTACCTTGCCCATCGTGTTGCGCGGCAGCTCGTTCACCACAAAGCAGCGCTTCGGTATCTTGAAGTTCGCGAGCTTCGACTTGAGCGCCGCCACGATGGCATCGGCGTCCGGCGCGGCGCCCGGCTTGGGAATGACGATGGCCACGCCCACCTCGCCGAAGTCGGGGTGCGGCACGCCGACCACCGCGCTCTCGGCCACGCCGGGCAACTCGTTGATGTAGCCCTCGATCTCGGCGGGATAGACGTTGTAGCCGCCGCTGATGATCAGGTCCTTGCTGCGCCCGACAATGGTGATGTAGCCGCGGCCGTCGATCTTGCCGACGTCGCCCGTCTTGAAGAACCCGTCGGCGGTGAATTCTTCTTTCGTCTTCTCGGGCATGCGCCAGTAGCCGACGAACACGTTCGGGCCGCTGACCTGGATGTTGCCGATCTCGTCGGTGGTGCAGTCGCGGCCGCTGTCGTCGCAAACGCGCAGCTGAACGCCCGGCAGCGCAAAGCCGACGGTGCCGCCGCGGCGCTCGCCCTGCGCCGGGCTGTAGGGGTTGGAGGTGAGCATCACCGTCTCGCTCATGCCGTAGCGCTCGAGAATGGTGTGGCCGGTGCGCTCGCGCCATTCGTCGAAGGTCTCGATAAGCAGCGGCGCCGACCCCGCGACGAACAGCCGCATGTTGCGCACCGCCTCGCGCGTGAGGCCCGGCTCGGCCAGCAGGCGCACGTAGAGCGTGGGCACGCCCATGAACACGGTGGCTTCGGGCAGCTTTTCGACCACGCGCTTGGGGTCGAACTTCGAGAACCAGATCATCTTGCTGCCGTTGAGCAGCGCACCGTGCAGCGCAACGAAGAGCCCGTGCACGTGGAAGATGGGCAGCGCATGGACCAGCACGTCGCCCTTCGTCCAGCCCCAGTAGTCCTTGAGCACCTCGGCATTCGACAGCAGGTTGCCGTGCGTGAGCATGGCGCCCTTGCTGCGGCCGGTGGTGCCGCTGGTGTAGAGAATGGCGGCCAGGTCGTCCGTATTTTTGTGCGCCACCGCATGCCGGTCACTGCACTGCGCGGCAACCTCCAGCAGCGTGCCGGTGCGGTCGTCGTCCAGCGTGAACACGTGCCGGGTGCCCGCGGCATTGGCAATGGGGCCTACCCACGAGGCATTGCGGCTGGTGCACACCACCACGGCGGGCTCTGCATTGCCGATGAAGTATTCGATCTCGGCGCTTTGATAGGCGGTGTTGAGCGGCAGGAACACATAGCCGGCACGCAGCGTGGCGAGATACAGCATCATCGCCTCGACCGACTTCTCGACCTGCACCGCGATGCGGGCGCCTTCTTCGAGGCCCAGCGCATCCAGCAGGTTGGCGATCATTGCGCTCGCGCGTTCGAGGTCTCTCCACGAATAGAACAGGCCGTTGTCGGTTTCAACGGCAATGCCGTCGAGGTCGGCAGGAAACGCCGCACGCAAGGCGGCAAACAGGTTGGGGTTGGCTTTCGTCTTCATCGAGCAGGTACTTCAGAAATTCGGTTTGCGCTTGGCAAGAAAGGCGGCAATGCCTTCGCGGTGCTCGGCGGAGTCGGCGTAGTCGTAGGCGGTTGCGAGCAGGGCCTCGGTCGTTTGCGCGCCCGCCTTCAGCATGGCGAAGGTCCGCTTGTGGAGCCGGGCGGCCTGCGGTGCCAGTGCGGCGATGCGTGCGGCGTGCGCTTGCGCGGCAGCAGCCACTTCATCGTCGGGCAGCACTTGCAGCAAGAAGCCGGCGTCGTACAGGCGCTGTGCGCCGTGCACCCCCGCGGCCAGCAGCATGTCGCGCGCGAGCACGTCGCCAATGGCGCCGTGAACCAGCGCGGCCTCTCGCGGCGCCATGGGGAAGCCCAGCTTGGCAATGGGAGCGCCGAACTTCGCCGATGCGCCCGCGAGCCGGATGTCGCAGCAGCTCGCTATCTCGATGCCGGCGCCCATGCAGGCGCCTTCGATCTGGGCGACCAGGGGCAACGGGCAATCGAGCATGGCCTGCAGCGCGGCCCACACTTCGTTCTCGTGGAATTCGCGCAAGCTGCTTTCTTCGAAACGGAACGACGGGTACTCGGAAATGTCGCCACCCGCGCAGAAGGCACCGCCCTCGCCGCGGATGACCACGCACCGAAGCCCCGCCTCGTCCGCTTGCCCGATGCCCTCGAACACCGCACGCAGTTCGCGCCACATGGCGCGCGTCATCGCATTGAGGCGCCCCGCGTTCGACAAGGTGACGAACGCGACCGGGCCCTCGCGGCGCAATGAGACCGTGCTCTCGCCCATTACTCGAGCTTGGCGCCCGAGGCCTTCACCACCGACGCCCAGCGCTTGACCTCGGAATTGACGAAGCCGCCGTACGAGGCCGTGGTGAGGCTCGGAATCTCCGAGCCGTTCTGCGCCCAGATGGCCTTGAGCTCATCGGTTGCCAGCGCCTTCTTCATCTCGTCGACGATGCGTGCCTGCATGTCGGCGGGCGTGCCCTTGGGGGCCCACAAGCCGTACCAGGTGGTCACGGTGTAGTCGGGCAGGCCGACCTCGGCGGCGCAGGGCACGTCCGGGAACGCCGGGTTGCGCTTGGCGCCGGCCACCATCAGCGCCTTGATGCGGCCGCCCTTGATGTGCTGCGCGGAAGAGCCGAGGCCGTCGAACATCAGGTCGACGTTGCCCGCAATCAGGTCGGACAGCGCCGGGCCCGCGCCGCGGTACGGAATGTGGGTGATGAAAGTGCCGGTCTGCAGCTTGAACAGCTCGCCCGCCAGGTGGTGCGAGGTGCCCGAACCCGCCGAACCGTAGTTGAGCTTGCCGGGGTTGCGCTTGGCGGCGGCAACGAACTCCTGCAGCGTGGTTGCGGTCACGCGCTTGGGGTTGACCACCACCACCTGCGGCACGTTGGCCAGCAGCATCAGGGGTACGAAATCCTTTTCGATGTCGTAGTCGAGCTTGGGATAGATCGACGGTGCAATGGCGTGGTGAACCGCGCCCATGAAGAGCGTGTAGCCGTCGGGCTGGGCCTTGGCCGCAATGCTCGCGCCCACGGTGCCGCCGGCGCCGCCGCGGTTGTCGATCACCAGCGTTTGCCCGGTCACCTTGGAGAACTGGGCCGAGAGCGGGCGCGCAAAGGCGTCGGTGCCGCCGCCGGCCGGGAACGGCACGATCATGTTGACCGGCCGCGTTGGCCAATTACCCCCCTGCGCACGCGCACCGCCGCACAGAACGGCTGCACCGGCTGCGCCCAGGCGCAGCACGTCGCGTCGTTGAAAACCCTGAGTCATCTGTCATCTCCTGTCGTTGTGGAATGCCGCGGCATGCGGCCGCCGGCGCCTCGCGCGCCGGACTTTCTTTCAGAACTCTCAGCCTTTTTTGAAGAACAGGCCTTCGACATCTCCCGAAACCGCCACCTTGCCTTCGGCCAGCCATGCGCGATGCTTGTCGAGCCGCTTGAGATCGTAGAGGTAATTGACCATGAGGCCATACGATTGCCTTTGCCCCTTGGGCGACGGATCGCCGGCCCAGTTGAGGCGCTCGACCCGGGCACCGTTGCCCAGGTGAAAGCGAGCCACCGGATCGGCCGGCGTGCCGTCGATCAGCGTGCGGCCCAGGTATTCGGCGGCGGCCTGCAAAAGCCATTGGCGCAGCGGCGACTTGGCGTCGAGCGTGGCCGCGCCGTCCACCGCCGCGAGCAGGCGCTCGGCGGTGGGCGGCAGCGAACCGACGAGGCGGCCGAGTTCGGCCTCGCGCTTTTCGTCCAGGCGCGGCAGCAACTCCGCGGCGTTCTTGGCCAGCCAGGCGCGAAAACCGGGAATCGGCGAGAGCGTGGCAAAGGTCTTCAGGCGCGGCAGCTCGTCCTGCAGCGTCTCGACCACGCGCTTGATGAGCGAATCGCCGAAGCTCACGCCGCGCAGCCCGTTCTGGGTGTTGCTGATCGAATAGAAGATTGCGGTGGTGGCCTTGGCCGGCTGGATGGGCACGGCGGTTTCGTCGAGCAGCGGCATGATGCCGGCGCTGATGCGGTCGACCAGCGCCACCTCGACGAAGATCAGCGGTTCGTTGGGCAGCCGCGGATGGAAGAAACCGTAGCACCGGCGGTCGCTGTCGTCGAGCCGGTTCTTCACGTCGGTCCAGCTCTTGATGTCGTGCACGGCCTCGTAGCGGATCAGCTTCTCGATCAGCGAAGCCGGCGAATCCCAGTCGATGCGGCGCAGCTCGAGAAACGCGACATCGAACCAGGTGGAGAACAGGTGCTCCAGTTCGGCGTCGAGCGCAATCAGCCGCTTGTCGGACTTGAGAAAAGGCAGCAGCTCGGCGCGCAGGTCGACCAGGAAGCGCATGCCCTCGGGCTCGACTGCAAAGCGCTGCAGCAGCCGCATGCGGGGCGACACCAGCGCCCGCCGCAGCCGCAGTTCGGCCTGGCCTTCGTCGGGCGTTCCGACCGCCGCCTGGTGCTGGTCGCGCGCCGACTTGAGCTTTTGCGGATCGGCCGCGAAATGCTCGCTCATCAGCGCCCAGTAGTCGCGGCGCTCTTCGGGCGTGGCGGCCGCGTATTCGAGTGCGATGGCGTGCGCCCTCCGGCCGCCCTCGACCTCGCTCACGCGCGGATCGATGACCGACTGCAAGGCCGTGAGCACGCGCCGCAAGGCACGCGGCGACAGGGCCTCGTCGGCCTTGCGCAAGGTGGCCTGCATGCGCTCGGCCGTCGAGCGCGCGCTGGGCTTTGCGGCAGCCTTGGGCGCGCTGCGGGCGACGCCCTCGGGTGCCACGGGCACCTTGCTGCCGGTCTTGTCGCCAGAACGCAGCCGCGCCTGGAACCATTCGGTCGCACTCATCGACACACTCCAATTCTGTGGGACGGGGAGATGCCGTTCTTGGTGCAGGTCATGACATCACCCTTGATTTCTGCTGCCGCGCCACCTCGCGCAATGCCTCTCGCTGGCGAGTCAGGTGCGTGCGCATGGCGGCGTCCGCGCCTTCGCTGTCGCGCGCCTTGAGGGCCGCGAAAACCGCGAGGTGCTCAGACAGGCTTTGCTCGAGACGGCCCGGCGCATGCAACTGCTGCAGCCGTGCGAGCTTGAGAATCTTGCGCAGATCGCCGATCACCTGCGCCAGCCACTTGTTGTCGGCCAACTGGATGATTGCCTCGTGAATGAGGTGGTTGGTGGCGTAGTAGTCGTTGATGCGCTTGGCCTTGGCGTGGCGCACCAGCCGTTCATGCAAGCCATCGAGGTCATGCAGCTCGGAGTCGCTGGCATTGCGCGCGGCCTCGTAGGCGCAGCGGCCTTCGAGCAGCGCAATGACCGGAAATATCTCGTCGAGATCGCGCTCCGTCACCTCGCGCACGAAGCAGCCGCGCCGCGGCTCGTGCCGCAGCAGGCCTTCGGCCGTGAGCACCTTCAGTGCCTCGCGCAAGGGAGTGCGGGAAATCGCCAGCCTTTCGCACAGTGCCGCTTCGTCCAGGAAACTGCCGGGCGCCAGCTCGCCCGCGAAGATCTGCTCGCGCAGCGTGGCGGCGACTTCGTCGTGCAGGGAATTGGGAACAAGGCGCATGAAGGCGGACAGCTACAAGGCGGGCTGAGAGCTTGAATCGTAATTTTCTGTAATTACGCAAAATTGTGGGGCCGCAATCCGCGCAGCGCAAGGGCTGCGCGCCCAATGCGCAGCCCGGGCTTACCCTGAGGGCTTGCCGCTCAGGCAGTGGCGGGCCGTGGGCGCCTTGCGGCCCAAAGCCAGAGGCCAATGCCGAAGAGCACCATCGGCACACTGAGCCATTGCCCCTGGCTCAGGTTCAGCGCACGCAGGCCCAGAAAGTCGTCGGGCTCGCGGAAGTATTCGGCAATGAAGCGCAGCACGCCGTAGCCGATGAGGAACACCGCGGCCACCTGCCCTTCTTTACGCTCCTTGCGCGCGTAGAGCCACATGATGACGAACAGCAGAAGTCCCTCGAGCAGGAACTGGTACACCTGCGAAGGGTGGCGCGGCAGCATTGAGCCGCTTTGCGGAAACACCATGCCCCAGGGCAGGTCGGGACTGCTGAAGCGGCCCCAGAGTTCGCCATTGATGAAGTTGCCCACGCGGCCCGCCGCCAGGCCGGTGGGCACGCAGGGAGAAACAAAGTCCATCACCTGCCAGAACGGCCGTGCGCGCGATCGCGCGAACCAGATCATTGCGCCGATCACGCCCAGCAGGCCGCCATGAAAGCTCATGCCGCCCTGCCACACGTAAAGAATTTCGAGCGGATGCGCGAGATAGAACTCGGGCTTGTAGAACAGGCAGTAGCCGAGCCGCCCGCCCACGATGACGCCCATCACGCCAAGAAAAAGAATGTCCTCGATGTCCTTGCGCTGCCAGGCGCCGGTGCCGACGAGCGAGCGATACGGCTCATGCCGCAGGCGGCGCGTGCCAAGAAAGTAGAAAAGCGCGAACGCGGCCAGGTAGGTCAGGCCGTACCAGTGGATGGCGACGGGCCCCAGCTGCAGGGCGACGGGATTGATCTGCGGATACATGAGCATGGCGCAGATTGTGCCCCGGCCATGTGGCGTTCCTTGGCGGCGTGGTCAACCGCTGGTTAAGGCTGGCTAACCACGTTTGTGCGTCCGCTCGCGAACGAACTCCACGAAGCGCGCCAGCGCCGGATGCACGGCATGCGCCGGCCACACCAGGCTGGTTTCGCATGCGGGCAGCGCCACCCGCGCGCGGCCCGGCCCTTTGAACTCCTGGGCCTGGCGGTAGACCACGCCGGCGCGCCTGAACTGCATGACGCTCTGCGGCACCCAGGCCATGCCGATGCCGCCTGAAACCAGGTTGACGATGGTCTGCATCTGGATGGCCTCTTGCGCCACGGTGGGCGTCCGCCCGGCCGAGTGGTAAAGACCATGGATCGCGTCGTGCAGCGAAGGCACGATGCGGCGCGGAAAGATCACCAGCGGTTCCGCCAGCACCTGTGCCAGCGGCACGGGCGCTGCGCTCGCGAGCGCGTGCTGCGCCGGCATGGCCAGCACCAGCGGCTCCTGCTCCACCGGCAGCCGCGCGAGCCCCGGCGGCGCGGCGCCCGGCGAATGGAGCATCAGGCCGGCGTCGATCTGGCCGCGCGCAAAGGCTTCGAGCTGTACGTCGCCGGTGGCCTCGACGAGTTCCAGCGCCACCTCGGGGCACAGCACGCGGAATTCGCGCACCCAGGCCGGCAGCTTCTCGAAGCCGATGGTCGAAACAAAGGCAATGCGCACCCGGCCCACCTGCCCCGCCGCTGCGGCGCGGGCCCTCTCCGGCAGGGCCTGCGCGCGGGCCAGCAGTTCGCGCACGTCGGGCAGCAAGGCTTCGCCGGCCGGCGTGAGCGCCACGCGCCGGCGCGTCCGGTCGAACAGCGCCACGCCCAGCGTCTTCTCGAGCTGGGCAATGGCCTGCGTGACGGGCGGCTGGGTCATGTGCAGGCGCTCGGCGGCGCGGCCGAAATGCAGCTCTTCGGCCACGGCCACGAACTGGCGCCAGGCACGCAGGTCGATCAAGGCTTCCTTCATATGCTGAGCATATCAATCCACATACAGAAAGGGATTGGAATGAATCAATGAGAAGTCCGATACTTGACCCTCCCCGAGAATTTCCCCACGAGAAGAGACACCGACCATGGACACCAAGCCAATCCAGATCAATCGCCGCAGCGCGAACATCGTCGAAGGCAAGAGCCGCGCGCCCAACCGCTCGATGTTCTACGCCATGGGCTACGAAGAGAGCGACTTCAAGAAGCCGATGGTCGGCGTGGCCAACGGCCACAGCACCATCACGCCCTGCAACTCGGGCCTGCAGAAGCTGGCCGACGCGGCCATTGCGGGCATCGAGGAAGCCGGCGGCAACGCGCAGGTGTTCGGCACCCCCACCATTTCCGACGGCATGGCCATGGGCACCGAAGGCATGAAGTACTCGCTGGTGAGCCGCGAGGTCATCTCCGACTGCATCGAGACCTGCGTGGGCGGCCAGTGGATGGACGGCGTGCTGGTGGTCGGCGGCTGCGACAAGAACATGCCCGGCGGCCTCATGGGCATGCTGCGCGCCAACGTGCCGGCCATCTATGTGTACGGCGGCACCATCCTGCCGGGCAAGTACAAGGGGCAAGACCTCAACATCGTGAGCGTGTTCGAAGCCGTGGGCCAGAACGCCGCCGGCAACATGAGCGACGAAGACCTGCTGGAGATCGAGAAGCGCGCCATTCCGGGCACCGGCTCCTGCGGCGGCATGTACACGGCCAACACCATGTCCAGCGCATTCGAGGCGCTGGGCATTTCGCTGCCCTACTCGTCGACCATGGCCAACCCGCACGACGAAAAGGCCAACTCGGCCAAGGAATCGGCCAAGGTGCTGATCGAGGCGATCAAGAAAGACCTGAAGCCCCGCGACATCGTGACCAAGAAGGCCATCGAGAACGCAGTGGCCGTCATCATGGCCACGGGCGGCTCGACCAACGCGGTGCTGCACTTCCTGGCGATTGCGCATGCGGCAGAGGTCGAATGGACCATCGACGACTTCGAGCGCATGCGCAAGAAGGTGCCGGTGATCTGCGACCTGAAGCCGAGCGGCAAGTATCTTGCGGTCGACCTCCACCAGGCCGGCGGCATTCCGCAGGTGATGAAGGTGCTGCTGAACGCGGGCCTGCTGCACGGCGACTGCATCACCATCAGCGGCCAGACGATTGCGGAGGTGCTGAAGGACGTGCCCGACGTGCCGCGCGCCGACCAGGACGTGATCCGCCCCATCAACAACCCGATGTACGAGGAAGGCCACCTGGCCATCCTGAAGGGCAACCTGTCGCCCGAAGGCGCCGTCGCCAAGATCACCGGCCTGAAGAACCCCGTCATCACCGGCCCTGCGCGCGTCTTCGACGACGAGCAGTCGGCGCTCAAGGCCATTCTCGACGGCAAGATCAAGGCCGGCGACGTGATGGTGCTGCGCTACCTGGGCCCCAAGGGCGGCCCGGGCATGCCCGAAATGCTGGCGCCGACGGGCGCGCTCATCGGCGCGGGCCTGGGCGAAAGCGTGGGCCTGATCACCGATGGCCGCTTCTCGGGCGGCACCTGGGGCATGGTGGTCGGCCACGTGGCGCCCGAAGCGGCGGCCGGCGGCACCATTGCGTTCGTGAACGAAGGCGACTCGATCACCATTGATGCGCACAAGCTGGTGCTCGAACTCAACGTGCCCGAAGCCGAGCTTGCCAAGCGCCGCGAAGGCTGGAAGCCGCCGGCTCCGCGCTACACGCGCGGCGTGCAGGCCAAGTTCGCATTCAATGCCTCGAGCGCCAGCTCGGGCGCGGTGCTCGACAAGTTCTGAGAAAGCCTCAGGCCATCATCATCCAAGCGCCGTAGCCGAAGGCCAGAAACCCGAGGCCGACGATCGCAAGGATGCTGCGGGATTCGAACGCCATGGCCGGAGGGAAACTCTGCACCACGAAGTGCAGCAACGCGCCGGCGCCGATGGTCATGAACCCGGCGCCGAGCGCCTTGCCCAAACTCTCGCCCGGATAGAGAAAACACACGGCGAAGCCGGCCACGAAAACAAGGTTGGCCAGCACGGTGCCGCGCGTGCGCCAGCGCTGCTGCGCCGGTGTGGCCGCGCGCTCCACAGGCCGCTTGCTGGCGGGGCGGCCTTCCTTGACGGCCATGCCGGTGAAGAACAGGCCGAACATCGTCGGGAACAGCCCGAACATGCCGAATCCCCACACGGGGCCCCACATGTTCTGGAAATCGGCGACCAGCGCCTGCGCCGGGTCGGCGATGCTGTAGCGCACCTCGACAGCGTCGCTTGAGCCATCCGGCCAATCCGCCGATGGCAGGCCCGACCAGGAGCGAGAGCCCGAAAACCAGCATCGCTTGCTGGATGGTTTCCTCGTCCATGGCGTGGGCCGCAACACGTGCAATTTACGATGCCGCGTGCGCCCGCGTGTCAGCGCTTCGGGCGGTTGTTGGGCGGCAGGCCCATGTTGCTGCGCTGGCGGTCGATGCGCGCCTGCTTGCGGCGCTCTTCGCGCTCGATGACCTTGCGCTTGGTATAGCCCGACGAATCGGCCCAGGCCCACCACGCCACGGCCAGCGCAAACGGCGACAGCACGATCCACCAGCTCCAGCCGGCGACCATGCCCACTTCGAAGTATTTCAGGCCTATGCCCAGCAGGCCCAACAACAGAAAAAGCATCGCGAATCCCTCGGGTTTTGTTGGAAACGCTTCCGGGCGCCGGTACACGGCGCTACCTACAATCGCGTTAGATCGAATGTAACCCAGCCATTACGAAATAAGCCCCATGAAAAGACTCCTGTCGTTCGCTCTCCTGGGCCTTGGCCTGGCCGCCCCTGCCTTTGCCGACCTGGCGCTGGCCACCTCGAAAAACTGCATGAGCTGCCATGCGGTGGAGCGCAAGGTGCTCGGCCCCTCGTTCAAGGACGTGGCCGCCAAGTACAAGGGCAACGCCGGCGCCGCCGACATGCTCGCAACCAAGATCATCAAGGGTGGTTCGGGCGTGTGGGGGCCGGTGCCGATGCCGGCCAACAACCAGGTCAGCGAAGCCGACGCAAAGAAGCTCGCTGCCTGGGTGCTGTCGACGCGCTGATCAGACCCGCGGATCGATGTCCGTGGGCAACGGCCGGCGCTCGATGCGGTCTTCGAGCTGGCCGATGTGCGCAGCCACGGTGTTGTCCGACTGCTCCGAGCGCTGACGGATCACGCTCTCGACCTGCCCCAGCCTCGCAATCAATGCGGCATGGCGCTCGGCGTTCTCCGCCATGTGCTTGTTCTCTTGTGCTTCCAGGAAGTTGCGCAGCTCGGTAAAGCGCGAAGCCTCGGCCTTGTCGGCAAGGTCGCGCTGCACCTGCATTTCCTTGTTGTGGCGCTTGGCGTCCAGCAGCACCGAACTGTGCAGGTAGAGCACGTAGACCAGGAAGAACACGCCCAGGGCCACGGTGAGCCCCAGCATCATCAAGCCCAGCGGCGCGGAAACGGTCATGAACCCCAGCGAAACCGGCACGGGCGAAGACAGCGTGCCCCAGTTGAGCGCGGCAAGGGCCGCGATCAGCAGCAGAATGGCAAACAGGAAAGCAGATCTCACACCCATGGGGGCCTCCTTCGGACAGGTCGAACACAACGAAACCTGCCATGCGCGCCCCGGCGCACGGCAACTTCGCTGGTTGTACCTCAGGCCGCGGGCCGCAACGGCCCCTGCTTCCCACTAACGGCCATGTCCTACAGACCGAATCAATTGGTCTGTGACAACTGTTCCAGAATTGCAGGATTTTCGAGCGTGGAGGTGTCCTGCGTGATGGCCTCGCCCTTGGCGATGCTGCGCAGCAGGCGCCGCATGATCTTGCCGCTGCGCGTCTTGGGCAGGTTGTCGCCGAAGCGGATGTCCTTGGGCTTGGCGATGGGCCCGATTTCCTTGGCCACCCAAGCGCGCAGCTCGTTGGCGATCTGCTTGGCCTCCTCCCCGGTCGGGCGGCTGCGCTTGAGCACGACGAAGGCGCACACGGCCTCGCCCGTCACGTCGTCGGGGCGGCCGACCACGGCGGCTTCTGCCACGAGGTCGGTCTTGGAGACGAGTGCCGATTCGATTTCCATCGTGCCGAGACGGTGGCCCGACACGTTGAGCACGTCGTCGATGCGCCCGGTGATCCGGAAATAGCCGCGGTCTGCGCTGCGCACGGCACCGTCGCCCGCGAGGTAAATGGTGCCGCCCATCTCTTCGGGAAAGTAGCTCTTCTTGAAGCGCTCGGGGTCATTCCAGATGGTGCGGATCATCGAGGGCCAGGGCCGCTTGATGACCAGCATGCCGCCCGCGCCGTTGGGCAGGTCCTTGCCGGTTTCGTCGACGATGGCGGCCATGATGCCCGGCAGCGGCAAGGTGCACGAGCCCGGCACCAGCGGCGTGGCCCCCGGCAGCGGCGTGATCACGTGGCCGCCGGTTTCGGTCTGCCAGAAGGTGTCGACGATGGGGCAACGCTCGCCGCCGATATTGCGGTGGTACCACATCCATGCCTCGGGGTTGATGGGCTCGCCCACCGAGCCGAGGATGCGCAGGCTGGTCAGGTCCCAGTTCTTCGGGTGCACCTTCTCGTCGCCTTCGGCCGCCTTGATGAGCGAGCGGATGGCCGTAGGCGCGGTGTAGAACACCGACACCTTGTGCTTCTCGATCATCTGCCAGAAGCGGCCCGCGTGCGGGAACGTGGGAATGCCCTCGAACACCACCTGCGTGGCGCCGGCCGCGAGCGGACCGTAGGCCACATAGGTGTGGCCGGTGATCCAGCCGATGTCGGCCGTGCACCAGAACACGTCTTCGGGCTTGATGTCGAAGGTCCAGTCCATCGTGAGCTTGGCCCACAGCAGGTAGCCGCCGGTGGCGTGCTGCACGCCCTTGGGCTTGCCGGTGGAGCCCGAGGTGTAGAGGATGAAAAGTGGATGCTCGGCGTTGACCGCCACCGGCGGGCAATCGGTGCTCTGGCCCTTCAGTGCCTCGTCGAATGTCTTGTCCCGGCCTTCGACGCGGTTCCACGCGGAGGGCGTGCGCTCGTAGACGAACACCGTCTTGATCGACTCGCAGCCGCCCATTGCAATGCCGTCGTCGACGATGGCCTTGAGCGGCAGTTCCTTGCCGCCGCGCAGCTGGTAGTTGGCGGTAATGACAGCCACGGCGCCGGCGTCGATGATCCGCTCCTGCAGCGCCTTGGCCGAGAAGCCGCCGAACACCACGCTGTGCGTGGCGCCGATGCGCGCGCAGGCCTGCATGGCGATCACGCCTTCGACCGTCATCGGCATGTAGATGATGACGCGGTCGCCCTTCTGGATGCCGGCGGCCTTGAGCGCATTGGCAAACTGGCTCACGCGGCCGAGCAGTTCCTTGTAGGTGACGTTGGTGACGGTGCCGTCGTCGGCCTCGAAGACGATGGCCGTCTTGTTCTCGACCGGCGTGCCCATGTGCTTGTCGAGGCAATTGGCACTGGCATTGAGCTCGCCATCGCCGAACCATTCGTAGAACGGCGCCTTCGACTCGTCGAGCGTGCGGGTGAACGGCTTGGTCCAGTTGAGGTTGGCTTGCGCCTGGCGGGTCCAGAAGCCTTCGAAGTCCTGCTCGGCCTCCTTGCACAGCGCCTCGTAGGCGGCCATGCCGGCAATGCGGGCACCTTGGGTGGCACGGGTGTCGGGCGGGAACACGCGGTTCTCGACCAGAACGGATTCGATGTTCTTCGATGCGCTGCTGCTCATTCTCTTGTCTCCTGGGTAGGTGCGGCCGTAATGTCGGCGGACCCACTTACGGGTCACTGACGGTCCGATATTAGTTCGCAGGGTTATCACGGGCCCGACACGAGGGCACCCCTAGAATCTCCGGTCGCTCCCAACCTTCCTCCCGATGTCCGCTCCCGACCCTTTCGATACCCGGAACCCTCCCGTACCAGCCCGCGGCTCCCCGCTTCGGCCGCTGCCCAAGCTGATTTTTGCCAGCCGCTGGCTCCAGCTTCCGCTGTACCTGGGCCTGATCGTGGCGCAGGCGGTGTACGTGGTGCACTTCCTCGTCGAACTGCTGCACCTTGTCGAAGCCGCCTTCGGCAACAAGGACGCGCTGCAGGCGCTGATCACCAGCATCGGCTACAAGACCACCGCACCGGTGGGCACGCTCAACGAAACGGTGATCATGCTGGTGGTGCTGGCGCTGATCGACGTGGTGATGATCTCCAACCTGCTCATCATGGTGATCGTGGGAGGCTACGAAACCTTTGTGAGCCGCATGGACCTGGAAGGCCACCGCGACCAGCCCGAGTGGCTGAGCCACGTGAACGCCTCGGTGCTCAAGGTCAAGCTGGCCACAGCCATCATCGGCATCAGCTCGATCCACCTGCTGAAGACCTTCATCAACGCTGACAACTACACCGATCGCGTGTTGATTGCGCAGACGGTGATTCACATCGCCTTTCTGTTCTCGGCCATGGCCATTGCCTACACCGACAAGCTCATGGCGTCGAACGCGCCGCGCGGCAACGGGCACTGACACGAGCCGATCCGGCTCAGGGGGCTCAGCCGGCGCGCGGCAAGTCCCAGGCCGGTACCTCGGTGAAACGCGCGGCCAGAAAGTCGAGCATCGTGCGCAGCGTGGCCGGCATGTGCTTGCGAGAGGCGTACACCGCATACATGCCCACCACCTGCGGCTCGAATTCCGGAAACAGCCGCACCAGTTCGCCCGACTTCAAAAGGCATGAGGTCAGGTAGGTCGGCAGCATCGTGATGCCGGCCCCAGACCGCGCAAGCTGCATCAGGCTCGCGGCATCGTTGGTCGACACGTTGCCGCCCACAGCCACCGAGACGGGCGTGCCGTCGTCCTTGCGCGTGAAGTGCCAGAGGCTGCGTCCGAAGTAAGAGTGCGTGAGGCAGTTGCGCTGGGCCAGTTCTTCCACGCGCAGCGGCTCGCCGTGCTCCTTCAGATACCCGGGCGAAGCGCATACCACCGAACGGCAATCGGTCAGCCTGCGCGCAATCAGGTTGGGGTCGATCTCCACCGCCACCCGAATCGCGAGATCGATGCGCTCATCCACCAGGTTCACTGCCCGGTCGAGCAGCACCAGGTCGACCGCGACGCCGGGATAGAGCCGCACATAGTCGGCTACGGCGTCGGCCAGCTGGGCCTGCGCAAACGAGGTGCTGGCCGTGATGCGCAACTGCCCGCGCGGCGCCTCGGCCGGGTGCCGCACCGCGGCCTGCATGTCGCCCGCGAGCTCGAGCACCTGGCGGCAACGCGGCAGCAGTTCTTCGCCCGCCGCCGTAAGGCTCAGGCGGCGCGTGGTGCGGTGCAAGAGGCGCGCGCCGGTCCATTGCTCCAACTCGGCCACATAGCGCGTGACCACCGGCCGCGAAAGGTCGAGCTTGTCGGCTGCGGCCGAGAGGCTGCCCGAATCCACCACGGTCACGAAGACCCGCATTGCGTTCAAACGATCCATTCGAACGATTTTAGGAATAAAGAAACGCGTAAATCGAGGTATTTCTTTCGAAACCAGAAACCTAAGATGCGTTTCATCGAATCAACTTTTCTGGAGCATTCATGAGCCACATTGCCATCATCGGCGCCACCGGTCGCGCCGGCGGCCGCCTTCTCGAAGAGGCCCTGCGCCGCGGCCACACCGTCACGGCCATTGCACGCAAGGCCAGCGACAAGCTCTCCGGCCGCGCCAACGTGAAGGCGGTGGACCTCGACGTGCTCGACGGTGCCGCACTCGAAAAGGCGGTGGCCGGCCACGACGCGGTGTTCAGCGCCGCGCACTTCTCCACAGTGCCGCCAGCGGCCATCATCGAGCCGGTGAAGCGCGCGGGCGTGAAGCGGCTGCTGGTGGTCGGCGGCGCGGGCAGCCTGTTCGCGGCACCGGGCCTGAAGGTGATCGACACGCCGAACTTCCCTGACGCCTACAGGGCCGAAGCCACGGCCGGTGGCGTGTTTCTCGACGCGCTGCGCACCGAGAAGGAACTCGACTGGACCTTTCTCTCGCCCTCCGCCGAATTCGTCGAAGGCGAGCGCACCGGCAAGTTCCGCCTCGGCAAGGACGACCTGCTGGTGAGCGCCGAGGGCCGCAGCTGGATCACTTTCGAGGACTACGCGATCGCGTTCATCGACGAGCTCGAGAAACCAGCGCACTCGCGCCAGCGCTACACCATCGGCTATTGATCGACCACTGATCGGCCGGCAAACAAAAAAGGACCCGCGGGTCCTTTTTCCATGGGCGAGACGGTCTTACCGGCCGGTCATGTTTTCAGGCACCACCCACTGGTCGAACTGCTCGGCCGTGAGGTGCCCCGAGGCAATCGCCGCCTCGCGCAGGCTCGTGCCTTCCTTGTGCGCCTTCTTCGCGATGTAGGCCGACTTGTCGTAGCCGATGTGCGTGTTGAGCGCCGTCACCAGCATCAGCGAGCGCTGCACCAGCTCGGTGATGCGCTCGCGGTTCGGCTCGATGCCCACCGCGCAGTGGTCGTTGAAGCTCACCATGCCGTCGGCCAGGAGGCGCACGCTCTGCAGGAAGTTGTGCGCCACCATCGGGCGGAACACGTTCAGTTCGAAGTTGCCTGAAGCGCCGCCAATGTTGATGGCCACGTCGTTGCCGAACACCTGCGCGGCCAGCATCGTGACCGCCTCGCTCTGCGTCGGGTTGACCTTGCCCGGCATGATCGACGAGCCGGGTTCGTTCTCGGGAATGCTGAGTTCGCCGATGCCGCTGCGCGGGCCGCTTGCGAGCCAGCGCACGTCGTTGGCAATCTTGGTCATGCTGGCCGCGAGCGTCTTGAGAGCGCCGTGCGCATGCACCAGCGCATCGACGCTGGCCATGGCCTCGAACTTGTTCGGCGCCGTCACGAAAGGCAGGCCCGTGAGCTTTGCGAGTTCGGCCGCCACCTGCTCGGCATAGCCCTTGGGCGCATTGAGCCCGGTGCCCACGGCCGTACCGCCGAGCGCCAGTTCGCACAGGTGCGGCAACGCGGCGCGCACATGCGCTTCGCCGTGCGCCAGCTGCGCCACGTAGCCCGAGAACTCCTGGCCCAGCGTGAGCGGGGTGGCGTCTTGCAGATGGGTGCGGCCGATCTTCACGATGTCTGCAAAGTCCTTCGACTTTTGCTCGAGCGTGCCGCGCAGCTTGGCAATGGCCGGCAGCAGCTTGTGCGTGATGGCCTCCACGGCGGCCACGTGCATCGCGGTCGGGAACACGTCGTTGCTCGACTGGCTGCGGTTGACGTCGTCATTGGGGTGCACGAGGCGCCCTTCCCCGCGCTCGCCGCCGAGCAATTCGCTCGCGCGGTTGGCCAGCACCTCGTTCACGTTCATGTTGGTCTGCGTGCCCGAGCCGGTCTGCCACACCACGAGAGGAAACTCACCGGGGTGCTTGCCGGCGATGACTTCATCGGCCGCGGCCACGATGGCTTTGGTCTTTTTTTCGTCCTGCAGGCCCAGCGCGTGGTTGACCACCGCCGAAGCGCGCTTGACCTGCGCCAGCGCCTTGATGATCTCGCGCGGCTGCTGCTCGCCGGAAATATCGAAGTTCTGCAGCGAGCGCTGCGTTTGAGCGCCCCACAGCTTGTCGGCCGGCACGTCGATCGGTCCGAAGGTGTCGCGCTCGGCACGGGTCTTGGGGGAAGTCGTCATGAGAAAAAGCTCCGCAGTCTTGGATGGTCGCGCCGCCTGATCGGGCGCGGGCTCCAGTATCGGCCAATAAGAATGGCTCGCATTTGACGGGGCCATTGGGCCCGCCGCCAAACATCACGTTACGCCCATTGGGTTGACTCGCGTCATGTCAAAAAGTTATGATCATGGGCTCCAGACGACCAACAAGTCATGTTGATCGGCCCTGCACTACTCGCGGATCTCCGAATCCCGTCGCGGTGCAAGGTTCTCGCGCCGGGCCCTGCCCGGCAAAACCGGCCGGATCGTTTCCGGTCCCACTGCCACGCCACCTTTCGGCGGGCACTGGTTTCGTCGCCACGTCGTCTTCAGTGCCTGTCGGCAGCCCCAGGGGTTCGCCGGGCCATTGCACGCGTTTTCTCGCGCTCTGTGTTCAGCCTGCCCCTCGGCTGATGGCGTGACCGTTGCCGCCTTCTGCTTCAGGGGCGGTGCTGTGTCCAAACATCACACAAGGAGCCCCCGGCGTATGGCCAAAGGAATTCTCATCGACCATGTCTTCAAGGTGTTCGGCGATTCGCCCGAGCAGGCACTCGAACTGGTCCGGCAAGGTTTTTCGAAGAAGGAAATCCTTGCGCAGACGGGCCAGTCGATCGGCGTGTTCGATGCCACCTTCGAGATCCAGGCCGGCGAGATCTTCGTGATCATGGGTCTCTCGGGATCAGGCAAGTCGACGCTGGTGCGCCTCTTGAACCGGCTGATCGAGCCGACCGCCGGGCGCATTGTGATCGACGGCGCCGACATCAACGGGCACTCCGACACCCAGCTGCGCGCGCTGCGCCGCAAGGACATCAGCATGGTGTTCCAGTCGTTTGCGCTGATGCCGCACATGACGGTGCGCGAGAACACCGCGTTCGGCCTGGAACTCTCGGGCACGAGCAAGAAGGAGCGCCTTGCGCAAGCCGACAAGGCGCTCGCGCAGGTGGGCCTTGCGGGCTGGGGCGACAGCTATCCCGACGAGCTCTCCGGCGGCATGCAGCAGCGCGTGGGCCTGGCGCGCGCGCTGGCTTCGGACCCTTCGATCCTGTTGATGGACGAGGCCTTCTCCGCGCTCGACCCGATCATCCGCACCGAGATGCAGTCGGAGCTGCTGCGCCTGCAACAGGAGCAGCGCCGCACCATCGTCTTCATCTCGCACGACCTGGACGAAGCCATGCGCATCGGCGACCGCATCGCGATCATGAAAGACGGTCAGGTGATCCAGGTCGGCACGCCCGACGAGATCCTGCGCAGCCCCGCCGACGACTACGTGCGCAGCTTTGTGCGGGGCGTGGACGCGGCGGCCGTCTTCAAGGCGGCGGACATCGCGCGCAAGTCGCTCACCGTGGTGTGCGAGCACCCCGAGCGCGGTGCGCGCGCGGCGCTCAAGCTGCTGGAAGACCAGGACCGCGACTTCGCCTACGTGACCAGCCCGAACAAGCGCTTCCTCGGCGTGGTGTCGGCCGACACGCTGCGCGGCGCGCTCGACGGGCATTCGGGTCCACTCGGGCTGCAGCACGCGTTCCTGGCCGACCTGCCGCGCATCGACGCCGAGGCGCCGGTGGCCGGCCTGATCGGCCAGCTCGCGCAAGCGCCGTGCGCGTTGCCGGTGGTGGCGGGCGACGGCCGCTTCTGCGGCGCGATCAGCAAGACGACGCTGCTCAAGTTCCTGGACCGCGACACGCCGCCGATCGAGCCGGTCTCGCCGCATGCAGCGCCCGCGCTCGCCGCCGAGCCGCACTGAATTCACGAAGGACAACCGAACGATGAACGACACCACATTGCCTTCCGACCTGAACGCGCCGGGCCTCGGCGCCGCGTTGAACACGGCCCCGGAGCCCGCGGCTTTCGTCGATCCGTGGGAGGCGCTCTCGGCCGCGCCCGACGCCTCGGCCGCGAGCGCCTGGCTCGATGCGCCGGTGAACGCGGCCCATCAGCTCGCCGGCCAAGCCGACAGCGCCACCAGCGGTTTTCAACTGCACCGGCTCTGGGACGGCTCCCTGCCCGTCGAATCCTGGATCAACCAGGGCCTGGGCTGGGTGGTCGCGCATTTCCGCCCCTTTTTCCAGACGGTGCGCCTGCCCATCGACAGCACGCTGAACTGGGTGCAGGGCCTGCTGACCGGCCTGCCGACGCTCGCGATGATCGCGCTCATCGGCCTTTTCGCCTGGCAGTTTGCGGGCCGCGCGCTCGCCATCGGCACCACGGCGGCGCTGCTGCTCGTGGCCATGCTGGGCATCTGGCCCGAGGCGATGGTCACGCTGTCGCTGGTGCTGACCTCGCTGGTCTTCTGCATGATCATCGGCCTGCCGCTCGGGGTGCTGCTGGCCAGCAGCGACCGCGCCCAGCGGATCATGCGGCCCGTGCTCGACGCGATGCAGACCACGCCGGCCTTCGTGTACCTCGTGCCTGTCGTGATGCTGTTCGGCATCGGCAATGTGCCGGGCGTGATCGTGACGATCATCTTCGCGCTGGCACCGTTGGTGCGCCTGACCAACCTGGGCCTGCGCCAGGTGCGGCCCGACCTGATCGAGGCTGCGCGGGCCTACGGCGCCTCGCCCTGGCAGATGCTGGTGAAGGTGCAGCTGCCGCTGGCCATGCCGTCGATCATGGCGGGCATCAACCAGGCGCTGATGCTGTCGCTGTCGATGGTGGTGATCGCTTCGATGATCGCGGTGGGCGGCCTCGGCCAGATGGTGCTGCGCGGCATCGGCCGGCTCGACATGGGCTTGGCGACCGTCGGCGGCCTGGGCATTGTGCTGCTGGCGATTTCGCTCGACCGCCTGACGCAGGCGATGGGCAAGTCGCGCCGCAGCGCGGGGCGACGCTGGTGGCACACGGGTCCTGCCGGTCTTGCGCTGCGCATGCTGCAGCGCCTGGTGGGCACGCCTTCGCGCGATGCGGGCGCGCCCGTTCCCGCGCTTTCCACGCAATGACAGGCCATGGAGGGAAATCAACGCATGAAGAAAACCCGTCTTCTCATCGCCCGCGGCCTGCTCGCGCTCGGCTTCATCGCCATGGGCGCAACCGCACAGGCCGCCAACGACCTGCCCGGAAAAGGCGTCACCGTGCAGCCGCTCAAGAGTTCGCTCGCCGAAGAGGCTTTCCAGACGCTGCTCGTGATGCGCGCACTCGAAAAGCTCGGCTACACGGTGGAACCCATGAAGGACCTCGAGCCCGCCACCGAGCACCTGGCCATTGCCAACGGAGACGCCACGTTCATGGCCAACCACTGGAGCCTGCTGCACGCGGACTTCTACAAGAACAGCGGCGGCGACGCGAAGCTCTCGCGCACTGGCGTGTACTCCGATGGCGCGGTGCAGGGCTACCTGATCGACCGCAAGACGGCCGAGCAATACAACATCACCAACATCGCGCAGTTGAAGGATCCGGCGATCGCCAGGCTCTTCGATGCGGACGGCGACGGCAAGGCCGACCTGACGGGCTGCAACCCCGGCTGGGGGTGCGAACTGGCCATCGAGAACCACCTTACTGCCTACCAGCTGCGCGACACCGTCACCCACAAGCAGGGCAGCTACGCCGCACTGATGGCCGACACCATTGCCCGCTTCAAGCAGGACAAGCCGGTGCTGTACTACACCTGGACGCCCTACTGGGTCAGCGCCGTGCTGCGCCCGGGTGCGGACGTGGTGTGGCTGCAGGTGCCGTTCTCTTCCTCCCAGGGCGGCGGTGCGGACACGCAGCTTCCCAACGGCAAGAACTACGGCTTCCAGGCCAACCAGGAGCAGATCGTCGCCAACCGGGCTTTCGTCGAGAAGAATCCGGCCGCCGGCAGGCTGTTCGAGGTGATGAAACTGCCGATCGGCGACATCAACGCCCAGAACCTGCGCATGAGCCAGGGTGCCAACACCCAGCAAGACCTGGAGCGCCATACCGACGGCTGGATCCGGGCGCACCGGCCGCTATTCGACGGCTGGATCGAGGAAGCCCGGGCCGCCGCCAGGTAGAACGCGGCGGCTGAGATAATCGGGGGGCGTTTTCACACTCCAAAGAACACCCCCCACCATGACGACCACGATCCAGCAGGCCGACCTGATCGAATCGATCAGCGCCGCGCTGCAGTACATCAGCTACTACCACCCCGCCGACTACATCGCCCACCTGGCCAAGGCCTACGAGCGCGAGCAGAGCCCCGCCGCCAAGGACGCCATTGCGCAGATCCTGACCAACAGCAAGATGAGCGCGACCGGGCACCGCCCGATCTGCCAGGACACCGGCATCGTCAACGTGTTCCTCAAGGTGGGCATGGACGTGCGCTGGGGCGGCTTCACGGGCAGCCTGGAAGACGCCGTCAACGAAGGCGTGCGCCGCGGCTACAACCACCCCGACAACACGCTGCGCGCCTCGGTCGTGGCCGACCCGCAGTTCGACCGCAAGAACACCAAGGACAACACGCCCGCGGTGATCTTCACCGAGATCGTTCCGGGCAACACCGTCGAAGTGACGGTGGCGGCCAAGGGCGGCGGCAGCGAGAACAAGAGCAAGCTGGTCATGCTGAACCCCGGCGACAGCGTGGTCGACTGGGTGCTGAAGACGGTGCCCACAATGGGCGCCGGCTGGTGCCCGCCGGGCATGCTGGGCATCGGCATTGGCGGCACGGCCGAGAAAGCCGCGCTGATGGCCAAGGAAAGCCTGATGGACGACCTCGACATGCACGAGCTGCAGGCCAAGAAGGCATCGGGCGCCGAACTCAGCAAGGTCGAGGCGCTGCGCATCGAGCTGTACGAGAAAGTCAACGCCCTGGGCATCGGCGCGCAGGGCCTGGGCGGCCTGGCCACGGTGCTCGACATCAAGATCAAGATGTACCCGACGCACGCGGCCAGCAAGCCGGTGGCGATGATTCCCAACTGCGCGGCCACCCGCCATGCACACTTCGTGATGGACGGCAGCGGCGCGGTGTACCTCGATCCGCCTTCGCTCGACCTGTGGCCCGACGTGAACTGGGCACCCGACGAAAAGAAGAGCAAGCGCGTCGACCTCGACAAGCTCACGCCCGCCGAAGTGGCGAGCTGGAAGCCCGGCGACACCTTGCTGCTCAACGGCAAGATGCTCACCGGCCGCGACGCCGCGCACAAGCGCATCCAGGACATGCTGGCCAAGGGCGAGAAGCTGCCGGTGGACTTCACCAACCGCGTCATTTACTACGTCGGCCCGGTCGATCCGGTGAAGGGCGAAGCCGTGGGCCCCGCGGGCCCGACCACCGCTACGCGCATGGACGGCTTCACCGAGATGATGCTGGCCAAGACCGGCCTGATCGCGATGATCGGCAAGGCCGAGCGCGGCCCTGTTGCCATCGAAGCCATCAAGAAGCACAAGAGCGCCTACCTCATGGCCGTGGGCGGCGCCGCCTATCTGGTGAGCAAGGCCATCAAGACCGCCAAGGTGGTGGGCTTCGAAGACCTGGGCATGGAAGCGATCTATGAATTCGACGTGGTCGACATGCCCGTGACGGTGGCGGTCGACGCGGGCGGCACCAGCGCGCACATCACCGGCCCGGCCGAGTGGCAGAAGCGCATTGCCAGCGGCGAGTTCAAGACCATCATGATGGAAGAAGCTTGAGCCTGATTGGTGTCTTCGACAGCGGTGTCGGCGGGCTCAGCGTGCTCGCCGCGCTGCGCGCCGAGTTGCCGCACGAACGCTTCGTCTATTTTGCGGACACGGCCTACGCGCCGTACGGCGAGCGCGGCGACACCTATGTGATCGAGCGTTCGCGCAAGGTGACGGAACAACTGATCGCCGAGCACGCCATCAAGGCCCTCGTGGTGGCGTGCAACACCGCCACCACGGCGGCAATACACCTTCTGCGCGCCGAGCATCCGGCGCTGCCCATCGTGGGCCTGGAGCCCGCGCTCAAACCCGCCGTGGCAACGAGCCGCACCGGGCACATCTCGGTAATGGCCACGCGCGGCACGCTGGCCAGTGCCAAGTACGCGGCGCTGCGGGAATCTTTTGCAGGATCAGCGGCCGTTCGCGCCGTGCCTTGCGACGGGCTCGTGAAGGCCATCGAAGGCCTCGACACCGCGGCCATTGCCGCACTGTGCGAACGCTACATGACCGAGGCCGGGCCTTTCGGCCATGCCTCCGGCGAAGTCGACACCGTGGTGCTCGGCTGCACGCACTACCCGCTCGTGAAGAGCGAGCTGCAGCGCCATGCACCGCCTGCGCTGCGCTTCATCGACACCGGCGCACCGGTTGCTCAGCAAACGCGGCGCGTACTGGCTTCGCTCGGCGGGCTTGCGGATAGCGGCGAGGGCGGACTGGTCTTGCAGGGCAGCGGCGACCTGGCCGTGCTCGAAGCGGCCGTCGCGCACTGGCTGCAAAAGCCCCGACAACAAAGTGCGGCAATACCGGCCGCGAGCGCCGTCTGAAGCGTTCGGCATGCGCCTGTTTCTACGCCGCACCCTGCTCCTGCTGTGCCTCTCGGCCGCCGGCCTGAGCCATGCAGCCTGCGAGAGCGGCCTGGCCGAGCGCATGCATGCCAAGCTGTATCCGAATCGAGCGCTCGACGAACGACTGGCCGCATGCAAGCCTTGGCCGGCGTTTCCTGGGCGCAGCATCGTGGTGCTGCCGGTGCCGCGCGAGACCAGCAGCACGGGCGCCAAGGTGTTCGACCTGGAACTGCTGCTCATCCAGCGCCCGGACAACGGCAATACCGAGCGCGACACGGTCATCGGCCGCGTCTTCCAGCCGGAGGCGCTCGACGAAGACAGCGCGACCGCCATTCAGGACATTCGCATCGACACCTCACGCTATGTGCTGTCTTCCGACACGCGCGCATTCGGCCTGCGCGTGCGCTACAGGAGCACGGCGCCCGGCAGCTCGGCCGCGAGCGAAACCATTCGCCTCTACGTGCACCACGGCAGCAAGCTGCGGCAGGTGCTGCAGGAGGTCGAGCTCGACCACGACAGCGGCGAATGGGACAGCACCTGCACCGGCCGCTTCGAGAAGCTGCGCACCATGCTTTCGGTGGGCAAGTCTGCAAGCAACGGCTACGCCGACCTGCAACTCTCGCGCACGCTGGTTCAGAGCCACGCACAAATGCAGGAAGACCAGGGCTGCACCGAGAAGGCCCTGCCCGCGCGGTTCAGCAACGTGACGCTGCGCTACGACGGCGAGCGCTACCGGGTACCGAAGTCACTGCAGCAACAGCAGATGCCCTGACCCGCGGGCTCTACCGGCTGCGCAGAGCGGCTGTGCGGCCACGCGCCATGTCGATGGGCAGCAACAGCAGCAAGCCCGCCACGAACAACACCGCGGTCGAGAGAATGGCAATGCGCTGGTTGCCGCCCGCGGCCCAAGTAATGGCGCCGAACATGAGCGGACCGATGATGCTCGCCAGCCGCGTGGCAAAGGTCCAGAGCCCGAAGAACTCGGCAAGCTGCTGAGGCGGCGCGAGGTAGCCGGTCATCGCGCGTCCGGCCGACTGGCTCGAGCCCATGGCGAGCCCCGCGATGGCCGCGGCCCACCAGAAGGCGCCCTTGGTGGTCGCCATGGCGGCAATCACGCACACGGCAATCCACGCCACCAGCGTAGCGGCCAGCGAGATCTTGTGGCCCACGCGGTCTTGCACATAGCCGAAGCTGAAGGCACCCAGCGCGGCCGCCAGGTTGAGCACGAAAATCAGTACCATGGTCTCGCTCGCAACAAAGCCGATGACCTGCTCTGCGTAGATGGCGGCCAGCGTGATGGCCACCGCCACGCCGCCTTGGTAGAAGACCGTGCAGATCAGCAACTGCATGAAGTCGCGGTACGCGCGAGCTTGCCGGAAGGTTGCGCGGAGTTGCTGCCACGTGCCAACTGCCCTGGTCGCCGCCTGGGGCTGCGCGCGCTCCGGCAGCAATGCAAACGTGGCCGAGGCTGCCGCGCCGTAGATGGCCGCCGTGATCAGCATGGTGACCGGAACGAAATGCGACGCCGGCAGGCCTTTGGCTTGGGCCGAAAGCACATAGGCCAGGCACAGGCCGAGCGCGAGCATTCCGCCGATGTAGCCGAAGCCCCAGCCCCATCCGCTGACCTTGCCCATTCCCTCGGCTGTCGCGAGTTCAGGCAGGAAAGCGCCGGTCAGCGACTCGCCATACGAATAGAAGGTGTTCGAGACGATCACCAATGCCATGGCAATGGCTACGCCTTGGGTGCCCGAAAACCCGGGTGTGAGCGCGAGCGCTGCGGTCGCAACCACGCAGCCCAGCGTCGCCACGGCAAGCACGCGCTTCTTGGCTGCTCGCCGGTCGGCCCAGGCACCGATGGCAGGCATCGAGAGCATGACGATGGCATAGGAGATGCTGAGCGCCGCGGTCCATGCGAAGGCCGCCCAAGGCGCGCCCTTGGCGATGCCACCCACGAAGTAAGCGGCGAACACGGCCGTGATGACGACCGTGGTGTAGCCCGAGTTCGCAAAGTCGTACATCGCCCAGCCGAACACCTCGCGCTTGCGCACGCCGGGGTTCAGGGCTGAGGACGGAAACAGCGCCATGAGGCGTTGTCGATCAGGGCGCCGGGCGTTTCGCGGACGGCGTCAGTCAGTGCAGGTGGCGCGGACGGCGGCCGCCGCCATGCCCGCCGCCGCTGCCACTGCCGCCGGTGCCGCGCGGGCGTTTGCCGATTTCGAGCGAGTTCACGAGCGCATCGAAGCGGTCGCTGAAGAGACGGTCGATTTCGGAAACCACGCCGCCCAGCTCGGCGCCGTCGAAGTGGCGCTCCATGAGGTTGACGACGTCTTCGACCAGCAGGTCGCGCTGCACCTGCATGATCGCGGCCGGATTGGGGCCGACGAACAGCATCAGGAAATCGTCGCGAGACTCTTCCTCGGGGTCGCCCTCTTCTTCGTCGAAGTCGGTGTCGTAGAACGTGACCTCGATGGCCGCGCCGCGCTCCGAGAGCTCGTTCAGCGCCATGCACATCTCGTCGAGCGCCTGACGAAAGTCTTCGTCGCCCGGCACCGTCCAGCACATCTGGAGCATGCGGTCCTTCTGCTCGAAACGAATGCCGGGTTCTTCCTCGTAGGTGCTCGTGGCACCGTCGGCCAGCGACTTGGCGCCCGCATAGGCCCACAGCGGCTTGAGAGCTTCCTGGATCTGGTCGAAGCTGACGTCGGACCGCAGCGGCACGTCGCCGTGCACATGAATTTCAAATGGAGCGTTGTAACGAGGCATTGTGTGCTCCCTTGTCTAGATGTGGTGCCCGGAACGGGGGTCGAACCCGTATGCCCCGATTAAGGAAGCGGCGGATTTTAAGTCCGATGTGTCTACCAATTTCACCATCCGGGCCTCGGGTTGAACATCGACGATAACCCAAACAAAACGAGCCCCGGCAACGCAGGTTGGCGGGGCTCGTTTTCAGTGGAGGGTGGATCGAACTTGATCAGAGAGAGGTGGAGGCGCGACCCGGAGTCGAACCGGGCTAGACGGATTTGCAATCCGTTGCATAACCGCTTTGCTATCGCGCCACGCTGAAAACGAAATCGAACTCGCGAAAAAAAGGGAAGCATTGCTTCCCTTTTTCAAAAACTGGAGCGGGAAAAGAGTCTCGAACTCTCGACCTCAACCTTGGCAAGGTTGCGCTCTACCAACTGAGCTATTCCCGCGTTTCGAGCCTCGAATTATAGAACACTTTTTCGGGGCCCGGCAAGTTTTGCCGATCAATGTTTGACAGAACCTTCTGAAGCCCGGGCTTCGCGCTGCTTGGCCAACTCGGCCACCGCAGCTGCGGAAGCCGCAACTTCTTCGTCGGACAGCGGCTCCGGCATTTTCTCGAGCGCGATTTCCAGGACCTTGTCGATCCACTTCACAGGCACGATCTCGAGGCCGTTCTTCACGTTCTCGGGAATGTCCTGCAGGTCTTTCGCGTTCTCTTCGGGAATGAGCACGGTCTTGATGCCGCCGCGCAATGCCGCCAGCAGCTTTTCCTTCAACCCGCCGATGGCCGTAACCTCGCCTCGCAGCGTGATCTCGCCGGTCATGGCAACGTCCGCACGCACGGGAATGCCCGTGAGCGCCGAGACGAAGGCCGTCGTCATGGCGGCACCCGCACTCGGCCCGTCCTTGGGCGTTGCGCCGTCGGGCACGTGGATGTGGATGTCGCGCTTCTCGAAGATCTCGTCCTTGATGCCCAGGCGGCGCGAGCGGCTGCGCACCACGGTGCGCGCGGCCTCGACCGATTCCTTCATCACGTCGCCGAGCGAACCCGTGCGGCTGATTACGCCCTTGCCCGGCATGGTGACGGCTTCAATGGTGAGCAGGTCGCCGCCGACTTCGGTCCACGCGAGGCCAACCACCTGGCCGACCTGGTTCTGCTTCTCGGCCAAGCCGAAGCTGTACTTGCGCACGCCGAGGAAGTCGTTGAGGTTGGCACCGTCGACCGTGACCTTGGGCGTGAGCTGCTTGAGCAGGAGGCCCTTCACCACCTTGCGGCAGATCTTGGAGAGCTCGCGCTCCAGCGAACGCACGCCGGCTTCACGCGTGTAGTAGCGCACGATGTCGCGCACGGCCTCTTCGGTGACGAGCAGCTCGTCTTCCTTCACGCCGTTGTTCTTCATCTGCTTGGGCAGCAGGTACTTGATCGCGATGTTGGTCTTCTCGTCCTCGGTGTAGCCCGAGAGGCGAATGACTTCCATCCGGTCGAGCAGCGCCGGCGGGATGTTCATCGAGTTCGACGTAGCCACGAACATCACGTCGGAAAGGTCGAAGTCGACCTCGACGTAGTGGTCGCCGAAGGTGTGGTTCTGCTCCGGGTCGAGCACCTCGAGCAATGCGCTCGACGGGTCGCCGCGGAAGTCGGTCCCCAGCTTGTCGATCTCGTCGAGCAGGAACAGCGGGTTGCGCGTGCCGATCTTGCTCAGCCCCTGCAGCACCTTGCCCGGCAGCGCGCCGATGTAGGTGCGGCGGTGGCCGCGAATCTCGGCTTCGTCGCGCATGCCGCCGAGCGCCATGCGGGTGTACTTGCGGCCGGTCGCCTTGGCGATCGACTGCCCGAGCGAGGTCTTGCCCACACCCGGAGGGCCCACCAGGCACAGGATGGGCGCCTTGACCTTGTCGACACGCTGCTGCACCGCGAGATATTCAAGGATGCGGTCCTTGACCTTTTCGAGGCCGTAGTGGTCGGCATTGAGCACCGCCTCGGCGTTGGCCAGGTCGTGCTTGATCTTGGTCTTCTTGCTCCACGGCAAGCCCACCAGTACGTCGATGTAGTTGCGCACCACGGTGGCTTCGGCCGACATGGGCGACATGAGCTTGAGCTTCTTGAGCTCGCCTTCGGCCTTCTTCAGCGCGTCCTTGGGCATCTTGGCGAGCTTGATCTTTTTCTCGATCTCCTCGATGTCCGCGCCCTCTTCGCCTTCGCCGAGCTCCTTCTGGATCGCCTTGACCTGCTCGTTGAGGTAGAAGTCGCGCTGGTTCTTTTCCATCTGGCGCTTCACGCGCCCGCGGATCTTCTTGTCGACGTTGAGGATGTCGACCTCGCGTTCGAGCTGGCCGAACAGGTTTTCGAGACGCGACTTCACGTCGTCCAGGTCGAGCACGGCCTGCTTGTTGTCCAGCTTGAGCGGCAGGTGCGCCGCAATGGTGTCGGCCAGGCGGCCCGGATCGTCGATGCTTGAGATCGAGGTGAGGATCTCGGGTGGAATCTTCTTGTTCAGCTTGACGTACTGGTCGAACTGCTGCATCACGGCGCGGCGCAGTGCCTCGACCTCGGTGCCCTTCTCGCCGCCTTCGGGCGCCTCGACGGGCGTCACGTTGGCCGTGAAGTGGGTTTCACCGTCGTCGATGCGGTTCACGCGTGCACGCTGCTGGCCCTCGACCAGCACCTTCACGGTGCCGTCGGGCAGCTTGAGCATCTGCAAAATGGTGGAGACGCAGCCCACTTCGAACATGTCCTCGACCGAGGGCTCGTCCTTGGCAGCGGCTTTCTGCGCCACCAGCATGATGCGGCGCTCGGCCTCCATGGCCAGCTCGAGCGCCTTGATGCTCTTGGGGCGCCCCACGAACAGCGGGATCACCATGTGGGGGAACACGACGACGTCGCGCAGCGGCAGCAGCGGCAGGTCGATCGCGTCGGCAGGCAGGGGGGTATGACCGGACATGAATATCCTTTGATTGATCAGGCAAAGATGGATGGGTGTTGGGGCATTTCAAGCCCGCGCACCCGGTCTTTGTCGAAGGCGCCGAGAGCTTTGGTGAAAAGAGCCGGCGCCGCGTTCATTCAAGCCTCGCTCAAGCCTTCTTGGCCGCTTCTCGGTACACGAGCAGCGGCGGCTTGTTTTCATCGATTGTGGATTCTTCGACCACAACCTTGTCGACGTTGGTGGCATTCGGGAGTTCGAACATGGTGTCGATGAGCGACTGTTCGAGGATCGAACGCAAGCCCCGTGCCCCGGTCTTGCGCGCCAGCGCCTTGCGGGCAATCGCCTTCAGCGCCGCGGGTCGGATCTCGAGGTCGACACCTTCCATTTGCAGCAGCTTGGTGAACTGCTTGACCACCGCGTTCTTGGGCTCCGTCAGAATCTGCACCAGCGCGTCTTCGCTCAGCTCAGCAAGCGACGCCACCACAGGCATACGGCCGACGAGCTCGGGAATCAGGCCGAACTTGATCAGGTCTTCGGGCTCGACTTCGCGGAACACCTCGGTGATGCTGCGCTGCGCCTTGCTCTTGACCGAAGCGCCGAAGCCGATGCCCGAAGCCTCGGTGCGGTTTTCGATGACCTTCTCGAGGCCGGCAAACGCGCCGCCGCAGATGAACAGGATGTTGGTCGTGTCGATCTGCAGGAAGTCCTGGTTCGGGTGCTTGCGTCCGCCCTGGGGCGGCACGCTGGCCATGGTGCCTTCGATGAGCTTCAGCAGCGCCTGCTGCACGCCCTCGCCCGACACGTCGCGCGTGATCGAAGGGTTGTCAGACTTGCGCGAGATCTTGTCGATTTCGTCGATGTAGACGATGCCGCGCTGGGCGCGCTCGACCTCGTAGTTGCAGCTCTGCAGCAGCTTCTGGATGATGTTCTCGACGTCTTCGCCCACATAGCCCGCTTCCGTGAGCGTGGTGGCGTCGGCCATGACAAAGGGCACGTCGAGCATGCGCGCCAGGGTTTGCGCAAGCAGGGTCTTGCCCGAGCCCGTGGGGCCAATCAACAGGATGTTGCTCTTGCTGAGCTCGACGTCCTCGCCCTTGGCCTTTTCCTTGTGGCGCAGGCGCTTGTAGTGGTTGTAGACCGCCACCGACAGCATGCGCTTGGCCGGCTCCTGGCCGATCACGTAGTTGTCGAGGTTGGTCTTGATCTCCAGCGGCGTGGGCAGGTCGCTGCGCGACTCGCGCGCCTCTTCACCGGCCGGGAGCTCGTCGCGGATGATTTCGTTGCAAAGGTCGATGCACTCGTCGCAAATGAAGACCGAAGGGCCCGCGATCAGCTTTTTGACCTCATGCTGGCTCTTGCCGCAGAACGAGCAATAAAGCGTTTTTTCGCTGGAAGAGCCTTTTTTTTCGGCCATGGACAGGTGCCTCGTTAACGGGGTAGGACAATGATAACTAAACAAAAACGGCGTTTCCCGTGGGGAAAACGCCGTCTTTGCCTTTTTGGCGCCACCGGCGCCGCGGCGCGGGCTGGGTTGATCAGCTGCGCTTTGCGATGACCTGATCGACCAGGCCGTATTCCTTGGCTTCGTCGGCGGTCAGGAAATAGTCGCGTTCGGTGTCCGACTTGACTTTTTCCAGCGGCTGGCCCGTGCGCTCGGCCAGGATGCGGTTCATCTGGTCCTTGGTGCGCAGGATGTCGCGGGCATGAATTTCGATGTCCGTAGCCTGGCCGCGAGCGCCGCCGAGCACCTGGTGGATCATGATCTTCGAATTGGGCAGCGAGAAGCGCTTGCCCTTTTCGCCGGCCGCCAGCAAAAAGGCGCCCATGCTGGCCGCAAAGCCGATGCACATCGTGGAAACGTCGGGCTTGATGAACTGCATGGTGTCGTAAATGGCCATGCCGGCGCTCACGCTGCCGCCCGGAGAATTGATATAGAACGAAATGTCCTTGTCCGGATTCTCGCTCTCGAGGAACAGCAGCTGCGCCACCACGAGGTTGGCGGTCTGGTCGTTCACTTCGCCCACCAGGAAAATGATGCGCTCCTTGAGGAGACGCGAATAAATGTCGTAAGACCGCTCGCCGCGACCCGACTGCTCGATGACCATCGGGATCATGCCGAGGGCCTTAATATCCTGTGCGCTCATTGATTTGCTCTCCGGAAAAGGTTCGTTCGCT
The DNA here is from genome assembly GCF_037203865.1 of Variovorax sp. CCNWLW186. Taxonomy (NCBI): domain Bacteria; kingdom Pseudomonadati; phylum Pseudomonadota; class Betaproteobacteria; order Burkholderiales; family Comamonadaceae; genus Variovorax; species Variovorax sp. CCNWLW186. The sequence continues at coordinate 65,455 of NZ_JBBCBO010000023.1, forward strand.
GTTCGAATTTAACTGTACGCCTGAGTGAAATGGGGCTCGTGCCGTAAAGCACAAGCCCCATTGGCGTTGCGGGCGGCGGGCAGGCCCGGCGCTCAGCCTTGCTGCTGAGCCATCAACTCGTCGAACGAAACCGACTTTTCGTTGACCTTGGCCTTGCTGAGCACGAATTCAGTCACGTTGTTCTCGATGACGACTGCCTCGACCTCGGCCAGGCGGTTGTTGTCGCTGAAATACCAGCGCACGACGTCAGCCGGCTTTTCGTAGCTGGCAGCCAGCTCGTCGATGTGGGCCTTGATCTGCTCGGGCTTGGCCTGCAGGTTGTTGGCACGCACCAGTTCGGCGACCACCAGGCCCAGGCGCACGCGGCGCTCGGCTTGCGGGCGGAACACTTCCTCGGGAATCGGCGCCTTGTCGGCATCCTTGATGCCGCGCTGCTTGAGCTCGGCGCGGGCGCCTTCGATCATGCGATTCACTTCGGACTGCACGCTGGCGTTGGGCAGGTCGAGCTCGGCGTTGGCCACCAGCGCGTCCATCACGGCGTTCTTGTTGCGGGCCAGCAGGCGGAATTTCACTTCACGCTCGAGGTTCTTCTTGATGTCGGCGCGCAGGCCTTCGACCGTGGCTTCGGCAATGCCGAGCGACTTGGCGAGCTGTTCGTTGACTTCAGGCAGGTGCGAAGCCTCGATCTTCTTCACGGTGACCATGAAGTCGGCTTGTTTGCCGGCCACGTCCTTGCCGTGGTAGTCCGCCGGGAACGACAGCGGGAAGGTGCGGCTGTCGCCGGCCTTCATGCCGCGCACGGCGTCTTCGAATTCCTTCAGCATCTGGCCTTCGCCGACGATGAACTGGAAGTCTTCGGCCTTGCCGCCCTGGAAGGTCTCGCCGTCGATCTTGCCTTCGAAATCGACCGTCACGCGGTCGTTGTCTTGCGCAACGGCGTCTTGTGCGCGCTGGGCGAAGGTGCGGCGCTGCTTGCGCAGGATGTCGAGCGTCTTGTCGATGGCGTCGTCGCCCACTTCGGCCGAGAGCTTCTCGACTTCGGCACCCGACAGGTCCTTGATCTTGACTTCGGGGAACACTTCGAACACCGCGTCGAAGGCGAGTTGGCCTTCGGGCGACTCTTCCTTCTCGGTGATGCGGGGCTGGCCGGCCACGCGCAGCTTGGCCTCGTTGGCGGCTTGCGAGAAGGCTTCACCGACCTTGTCGTTCATGACTTCGTAGTGCACCGAGTAACCGTAGCGCTGGGCCACGACATTCATTGGCACCTTGCCCGGACGGAAGCCATCCATCTTGACGGTGCGCGCGAGCTTCTTGAGGCGCGAATCGACTTCGGACTGGATGGTGCCGACCGGCAGGGTCAGCGTGATCTTGCGTTCGAGCTTCTCGAGAGTTTCAACGGTCACGGTCATGGTGTCTTCCTTGTGAGGGGTGTGGCTGGTGCGCGGGGCCGGACTCGAACCGGCACGTTCTTGCGAACGTCAGGACCTAAACCTGGTGCGTCTACCAATTTCGCCACCCGCGCTTGCCAAATTTTTTCAGGTGAATGCAAAGGCGGACGGCCCTGGTGCCACAGGCATCGATATCGTCGATATCGAATACGCGCCGCCCAAAGACCGTCCGCCTGAAATCGGTCAACCGCGTATTTTAAGCGCTAATCAGACCCTCTTTCGGCTCCCGCTTGACGCGGAATGCAGCGGCGTACATTGCCGGCAGCGCCAGCAGGGTCAATACGGTGGCCACGATCAGCCCGCCCATGATGGCAACCGCCATCGGCCCCCAGAACACGCTTCGCGAGAGCGGAATCATCGCCAGCACCGCCGCCGCCGCGGTCAGCACGATGGGGCGCAGGCGCCGCACCGCCGACTCGACGATGGCGTCCCAGGCGGGCACGCCCGCCGCGCGGTCGCTCTCGATCTGGTCGATCAGGATCACCGCGTTGCGCTGGATCATGCCCATGAGCGCAATCACACCCAGCAGTGCGACGAAGCCGAACGGCCGGTTCAGCAGCAGCAGTGCCCCGGCAACGCCGGCAATGCCCATGGGGCCGGTAATGAACACCAACAGAGAGCGGCTGAAGCTGTGCAGCTGCAGCATCAGCAGCGTGAACACCAGGAACAGCATGATCGGCACGCCCGCCACGATGGAAGCCGAACCCTTGCTGCTTTCCTCCACGGCGCCCGCCACCTCGATGCGGTAGGCGCCCTCGCCCGCTGCATGCCAGCCGGCTTCGAGCTTGCGCAGCTGCGGGAGCAACTGCTCGGTGACCGTGGCGCCCTGCAGCCCTTCGACCACGTCGCCCTGCACCGTAATGGCGTAGTCGCGGTTCTCGCGCCACATCACGCCCGGCTCCCAGGTGAAGACCGGCCGCGCGATCTGCGTGAGCGGAATCGAACGCCCGGAGGTCGTCGGCAGGTAGGCGTTGCCGATGTCCGAAATGGCCTCGCGCTCGTCCGCCGACTGGCGCAGCACGATGTCGATCAGCAGGTCGTTCTCGCGGTATTGGCCCACCGTGGTGCCGGAGAACATCGTCTTGGAAGCCTGGGCAATTGCCTGGCTGGTCACGCCGAGCGCGCGCGCCTTGGCCTGGTCGACCTCAAGGCGAATCACCTTGACCGACTCGTTCCAGTTGTCGTTCACGCCGCGCATGTTGGCGTTCTCACGCAGCACGGCCTTCACCTCGTCGGCATGCGCGCGCAGCTGGGCGGGGTCGGTGCCGATCACGCGGAACTGCACCGGATACGGCACCGGTGGCCCATTGGGCAGCAGCTTCACGCGGCCGCGCACTTCCGGAAACTCCTCCGCCAGCAGCGCAGGCAGCTTGATGCGCAGGCTTTCGCGCACCTTCAGGTCCTTGGCCAGCACGATGAGCTGCGACACGTTGGTCTGCGGAAACACCTGGTCCAGCGGCAGGTAGAAGCGCGGCACGCCGGAGCCGATCCAGGTGCTGACCGTCTTCACGCCCTCTTCCTTCATGATGCGCTGCTCGACGCGCTTGGCGACCTCTTCGTTCGCGGGGAACGAGGTGCCCTCCGGGAACCAGATGTCCACCATGATCTCGGGCCGGCTCGAATCCGGGAAGAACTGCTGCTGCACCTTGCCCATGCCGACGATGCCCAGCGCAAAGATCAGCACCGTGGCGCCGATGGTCAGCCAGCGGTGCTGCACGCACCAGTTCACCGTGCGGCGAAAGCTGTTGTAGAACCGGGTGTCGAACAGCTCATGCGGCGGCGCATCCGGGTCGTGCGGCTTGACCTTGAGCAGCAGCGTGCCCAGGTAAGGCACGAAGTACACTGACACGATCCACGACAGCACCAGCGCAATGACGGTCACCGCGAAGATGGCGAAGGTGTATTCACCCGTCACCGACTTGGCAATGCCGATGGGCAGGAAGCCCGCGGCCGTGATGAGCGTGCCGGTGAGCATGGGCTTGGCGGTGACGTCGTAGGCAAAGGTGGCGGCGCGCACCTTGTCGTAGCCCTCTTCCATCTTCCGCACCATCATCTCGACCGCGATGATCGCGTCGTCCACCAGGAGGCCGAGCGCAATGATCAGCGACCCCAGCGATATCTTGTGCAGCCCGATGCCGAAGTAGTTCATGGCCAGGAACGTGACGGCCAGCACCAGCGGAATGGTGATGGCCACCACCAGCCCCGGGCGGATGTCGATGTACCAGCCGAGGCGCCCGCCCTTGTGCAGGCCGAGCGAAATGATGCTCACGGCCAGCACGATGGCCACGGCCTCGATCAGCACGCCGACGAATTCATTGACCGAGCTGGCCACCGACACCGGCTGGTCCTGCACCTGCGCCAGCTTCACGCCGGCCGGCAGGCGCTGGTCGATCTGCTTGGTGGTGGCGCGCAACGCCTCGCCCAGCGCGATGATGTCGCCGCCCTTGGTCATCGAGACGCCCAGCGCAATGACTTCCTTGCCCTGGTGATGCACCTTTACGGCCGGCGGGTCGACATAACCGCGGCGAATTTCGGCGATGTCGCCGAGCTTCAGCTGGTTGCCCGAACTGCCGCGGATCGGCATTTCGCGCAGCTGCTCCACGCTGGTGAACTGCCCCGCCACACGCACCTGCACCACGTCGAGCGGCGACTGGATCGTGCCCGCGCTTTCCACCGCGTTTTGCGAACCGAGCTGCGCGAGCACGGCGTTGAAGTCGAGCCCCAGCTGCGCCACGCGCTTCTGCGAAATCTCGACGTACACCTTTTCGTCCTGAACGCCGAACTGGTCGACCTTGGCAACGTCTTTCACGCGCAGCAATTGCTGGCGCACTTCGTCGGCCAGCGTCTTGAGCTCGGCGTAGCTGAAGCCTTCGCTCTCCAGCGCGTAGATCACGCCATACACATCGCCGAAGTCGTCATTGAAGAACGGGCCCTGCACGCCCGGCGGCAGCGTGTTGCGCATGTCGCCGATCTTCTTGCGCACCGTGTACCAGACGTTGGCCACGTCGGCGGCCTTGGACGAATCCTTGATCTGGAAAATGATCTGCGACTCGCCCGGCTTCGAATAGCTGCGGATCTTGTCGGCGTAGGGTGCCTCCTGCAGCGTGCGCTCGAGCTTGTCGGTCACCTGCTCGGCCACCTGCTGCGCCGTGGCGCCGGGCCAGTAGGTGCGCACCACCATGGCGCGGAAGGTGAACGGCGGGTCTTCGTCCTGTCCGAGCTCAAAGTAGGCAAAGGCCCCCAGCACCATCAGCACCACCATGAGGTAGCGCGTGAGCGGCCCGTGGTCGAGCGCCCATTTGGAGAGATTGAAGCCTGCGGGCTTGTCGGTGGTTGCTGCGCCTTCCGTCATTTGGAAGCACCTGCAGCGATCTCCTTCTTCGTGGCCGCAACCGGTTCGACGGGCTTCGCCGACTCGTTGGTATTGGCGTTGGCGGCCGCGGCTGCAGCCTCCTTCGACTGGTAGATGGTGACCTTCTGCCCCGGCGAAAGCACATGCACGCCCGCGGCGACGACCATCATGCCGGGAGCAAGTCCGCCGCCGATCACGGCCTCATTGCCGTCGGCCGTGGCAACCTGCACCGGCTGCGAGCGCACCGTCATCGTTGCCTTGTCCAGCACCCACACCGCGGTGCCCTTGCCCTCCTGGCGCAACGCGCTGGTCGGCAGCTTGATGACCGCGCCGCCCGCACGCGCCAGCGCCTGCGGACGCGCATAGACCGTGGCGCCGAGCGCCGGCGAGGTTGCCGCATCGATCGATACCTTGACCGAGTAAGTGCGCGTCACCGCGTCGGCGCTGGCCGCCACTTCACGCACCTGGCCCTGCAGCTCGTTGCCGCCCGACCAGCCGCGCACCATGACCGGCGAGCCCGGCTTGATCAGCGCGGCCCGGTCTTCGGGCACCGCAAACACCACGTCGCGGGCGCCGTCCTGCGCGATGCGAACGACGGGCGTGCCGGCCTGCACCACCTGGCCGGGCTCGGCTTCGATCGCGGTAATGACGCCGGCCACGTCGGCCACCAGGGTGGTGTAGCTCGCCTGGTTACCTTGAGACGAAAGCTGCGCCTGTGCCTGTTCCAGCTGCGCCTGCGCGGCTTTCCAGGTGGACTCGCGGCGCTCGAGTTCGGCGCCGCTGATGAAGTTCTGCGCCCGCAATTCGGTATAGCGCTTGAGATCGGCCGCCGCGAGATCGCGGTTGGTCTGCGCCGCGGCCAACTGGGCGCGCGCCGCTTCGGCTGCGAGCCGGTAGTCCTGCGGATCGAGTTGCGCGAGCACTTGCCCCGCCTGCACGTGCTGGCCCAGTTCCGCCTGGCGCTTGATGATCTTGCCCGCCACGCGAAACCCCAAGCGCGATTCGACACGCGCCCGCACCTCGGCCGAGAATTCGGGCTGGGCGTCGAAGTCGCTGGTGCCGACGGTCACCAGCTTGACCGCGCGCACAGGTTCCTCGGCCGGCTTCGACTGCGAACAGCCGGCCAGGAACAAGGCGGGAAGCAGTAGCCAGGCGGCACCGCGGGCAAGAGGAGAGAGGCCGGAAGAGGCGGTCATGAGACACCCTAGAAAGGTCGAACCGGGTCAATTACTGACCCACCGGTTAGTAATCTAGGGTAAACCTTAAACACTGTCAATCGCGGCGTGACAGTCCGGCCAGCTTCGCCTTAGGTTCGCTGCCCCATTTCCACCAGCCGGTTGCCCGGAATCTCGAAATAGTCGGACGCGCGGCCCGCGTTGCGCTGCAGCCAACCGAAAAGCGCGCGCCGTACCGGGTTCATGCCTGGCAGGTTTTCTTCTCCGACCGAAGCGCGCGAAACGAAATAGGAGGTCTTCATCGAGTCGATGGCCAATGCCTTCTGGTAGGCGAGGATGCGGATGAATTCGGGCACGTCGGGTCGCTCCATGAAGCCGTGGCGCGCCGTCACCACCCAGATGCCTTCCATCAGGGATTCAGCCTCGATGCGCATGCGTGCCTCCACGCGAGGCGTGTCGCAGGCCAAGACCCGCAGCACGATCACCTGCTCGTGCAGCACCTGGTTGTGCTTGAGGTTGTGAAGCAAGGCATGCGGCACTGAAGTCGCATCGGCATTCAGGAACACCGCCGTGCCGCTCACTCGGTGCGGCATGTGCAGCGCCAGCGACTCGAAGAACGGCTTGAGCGGCAGGCTTTCGGCCGCTGCGGCTTCCAGCCCCAGACGGCGCCCCTTGGCCCAGGTGGTGAAAAGCACCATCACCCCGACCGCCACCGCCAGCGTGAGCCAGCCGCCCTCGGCCACCTTGAGGCTGTTGGCCACCACGAAGGTCAGGTCGACCGCCGCAAAAGCCACAACGCCAAGCACGACCGCCACCCGGTTCCAGCGCCATAGCCCCCAGGCCACGATGCCGGCCAAGAGCGTGGTGGTCACCATCGTGATCGACACCGCAATGCCGTAGGCCGCCGACAACGCGCCCGAACTGCGAAAGCCCAGCACCAGCAACAGCACCCCCACCATCAGCAGCCAGTTGACCGTCGGCACATAGATCTGGCCGATGGCGGAGCCCGAGGTCTGCACCACCCGCATGCGCGGCAGGTAGCCCATGCGCATGGCGTGCGCCGTGAGGGAAAAGGCGCCCGAGATGACGGCCTGGGAGGCAATCACTGTCGCCATCGCGGCAAGCACCACCATCGGCACCACGCCCCACGAAGGAAAGAGCCGGAAGAACGGGTTGTCGACGGCCGCGGGGTTTGCCAGCACCAGCGCGCCCTGCCCGAAATAGTTCAGCACCAGGCCCGGCAGCGCGATGAAAAGCCACGCGAGACGGATCGGCCTGGCCCCGAAGTGCCCCATGTCCGCATACAGCGCCTCGCCACCTGTGAAGGCAAGAAATACGGCGCCCAGAACCGCCAGCGACTGGACGCGATGCTCGACCAGGAAGCCCACGGCCCGCCCCGGGTGAAGCGCCGCCAGCACCTGCGGGTTCTGCAGCACCTGCCAGCCCCCGGCGAGCGCCAGCACCAGAAACCACAGCAGCATGACAGGCCCGAACACCTTGCCCACCACGCCGGTGCCTTTGCGCTGCACTGCGAAGAGCCCGACCAGGATGACGATGGTGATCGGAATCACCGCCCGCTGCAGAACCGGCGCCTGCACCTCCAGCCCCTCGACCGCCGACAGCACCGAGATGGCCGGTGTGATCAGGGTGTCGCCATAGAACATGGCCGCTCCCACCAGGCCGAACACCCCGATCGCGTTCCACACCCACGGTCGGGCGCGGGGACCCGCCGTCGCGCTGCGCGCAAGCGCCTGCAGCGCGAGGATGCCGCCCTCGCCGTCGTGGTCGGCGCGCAGCACAAACACCACGTACTTGAGCGTCACCACGAACATCAGCCCCCAGAAGATGAGCGAGAGCAGCCCCAGCACCGCATCGGGCGTGAACGCCACGCCGTGCTCGGGGTTCAGCGTTTCCTTGAAGGCATAGAGCGGCGAAGTGCCGATGTCGCCGAACACCACGCCCAGCGCGGCAATCATCAGGCCGGGCCCTGCCGGATGAGGCGCCTCGCCGGGCGCTGGTGTCGGGGCAGAGGGAGCCGGTGCCGATGGATTCATGAAAGCAGGAACTTGGTGATGGCGACATCACGAGCATAGTCCGCGGCCTCGGTCGTCGCGGACAATCGCCGCGTGTCCGCACCATCCCATATTGCCGCCCCGCCGGCGCACTACGAAAACTTTCCCGTGGCCTCATGGCTGTGCCCGCCGCACCTGCGCGCGCCGATTGCCGCCATCTACCACTTCGCCCGGACCGCCGACGACATCGCCGACGAAGGCGACGCTTCGCCCGGCGAGCGGCTGGCCGACCTGCGCGCCTACCGCGAAGAACTCCGCGCCGCCGCGCTCGGCATTGTGCCGCCCTCTTCTCGCTGGCCCGAGGTGTTCGGACCGCTCGCCTACAGCATCGCGCAGTTCGCATTGCCCGAAGACTTGCTGGCCGACCTGCTGAGCGCCTTCATCCAGGACATCGAGAAAACCCGCGACGGCGGAACCTACGCCGATCGCGCCGAACTGCTCGACTACTGCCGCCGCTCCGCCAACCCCGTCGGCCGCCTGCTGCTGCATCTGTATGGCGTAAACGATGCCGAAGCGCTGGCGCAGAGCGACGCCATTTGCAGCGCGCTGCAACTCATCAATTTCTGGCAGGACCCGAGCGTGGACCTGCCACGCCGCCGCTTTTACTTTCCGCTCACCGATTGCGCCCGGCGCGGCTTCACGCGCGAGAGCTTCAAGGTCTTCGCGCCCCTGGCCGACTCGCCGCCTCCGCAGGAAGCCATCAACCTCATCGCCGTCGAAAGCGCATGGGCGCGCGAACTGATGACCCAGGGCGCGCCGCTGGTCCACCGGCTGCCGGGCCGCGCCGGCTGGGAGCTGCGCTTCGTCGTGCAAGGCGGCCTGCGCATTCTCGACAAGATCGAAGACCTGGGCTTCGACACCTTTTCGCAGCGCCCCAAGATCGGCAAGACCGATGCCCCGCTGCTGGTCTGGCGGGCCCTGCGGATGCGGAGACAATTGCCGCCCATGAAAGCGCTCCCCCGATGACTCCCGAGCAATACGTACAAGACAAAGCCGCCGCTTCGGGCAGCAGTTTCTATTACGCCTTCCTGTTCCTGCCCAAGCAAAGGCGCGCGGCCATCACGGCGTTCTATGCCTTCTGCCGCGAGATCGACGACGTGGTCGACGAGGTCAGCGACCCCGGCGTGGCCGCGACCAAGCTCGCCTGGTGGCGCACCGAGGTGGCGCAATCTTTCTCCGGCCTGCCGCGGCACCCGGTGATGCAGGCGCTGGTGCCGCATGCCGCCGCCTACGGCATCGAGCCGCGGCAACTCAACGAAGTGATCGACGGCTGCCAGATGGACCTCGACCAAACCCGCTATCTCGACTTTCCGGGCCTGGCGCGCTACTGCCACCTGGTGGCCGGCGTGGTCGGCGAGGTGGCCGCGCGCATCTTCGGCCAGACCGATCCGCAGACCACCGCCTATGCGCACAAGCTCGGCCTGGCGCTGCAGCTCACCAACATCATTCGCGACGTGGGCGAAGACGCGCTGCGCGGGCGCATCTACCTGCCCGTGAACGAACTGCAGAAGTTCGACGTGAAGGCGCACGAAATTCTCAACCGCGTGCATTCGGAGCGCTTCGTCGCGCTGATGAAGTTCCAGGCCGAACGCGCCCATGCGGCGTACGACGAAGCCCTCGCCCTCCTCCCCGCCGCGGACCGCCGCGCCCAGAAACCGGGCCTCATGATGGCCAGCATCTACCGCACCCTGCTGCGCGAAATAGAGCGCGACAACTTCCAGGTGCTGAACCAGCGCGTGAGCCTGACACCGGTGCGCAAGTTCTGGCTGGCGTGGAAGGTTCAGGCGCTGGGGAGGATATGACGAGCCCCCAGTCGACCAAGCTAGGCAGCTTGGCACCAGGGCGCTGACAAGTGAAGATCGCCGTCATCGGCGCCGGCTGGGCCGGCCTCGCCTGCGCCGTCGAAGCCACCCGCCTCGGCCATGCCGTCACGCTCTACGAAGCCGCGCACATGGCGGGCGGCCGCGCGCGGCGGGTTGACAACATGCATGGGATGGCGCTCGACAACGGGCAGCACATCCTCATCGGCGCCTACACCGCAACGCTGAAGCTCATGTGCGATGTGGGCGTCGATGCAAGCACTGCGCTGCTGCGCATGCCGCTTTCGCTGCGTTTTGCCGACGGCGGCGGCTTGAAGCTGCCGCGGCTGCCAGCGCCGCTCGACCTGCTGACTGGCATCTTCAGCGCGCGCGGCTGGACATGGCGCGACAAATCCACCTTGCTGCGCACCGCCGTGCAGTGGCGCCTCGGCGGATTCCGCTGCGCGCCCGGCACTACCGTTGGCGCGCTCTGCACCGGCCTTACGCCGCGCGTGATGCAGGAGCTGATCGAGCCGCTTTGCGTATCCGCCCTCAACACGCCGGTCGATCAATCGAGCGGAGAAGTGTTCCTGCGCGTGCTGCGCGACGCACTTTTCAGCGGCAGCGGCGGCGCCGACCTGCTGATTCCGCGTGTGGACCTGGGTGCGCTTTTTCCTGACGCGGCCTTGACGTGGCTCGCACAACACGGCGCCGCGCTGCGCATCGGCACGCGCGTGCGCGCCATCTCGCGCCAAGGCGAGCAATGGCGCGTGGACGATGAGGGCTTCGACCAAGTCGTGCTCGCCTGCGCGCCGTGGGACGCGGCCCGGCTGGTGCGCGCATCCGGACTACCGGCAGAGCGCTGGTGCGAAACCACCGAGGCCTTGCGCTTCGAAGCCATTGCCACTGTTTATGTGCGCGGCGCAACACCCCTTGCAGAGCCGATGCTTGCGCTGCGCAGCCATCCCGCCACAGCACCGGCGCAGTTCGTGTTCGATCGCACGCAACTCGGCGGCCCGGAGGGCGTGCTTGCCATGGTCGTGAGCGCGAATGAAACTCCGCGTGAAGCGCTGGAGCATCAGGTGATGGCCCAGGCAGCCGCGCAGTTGGGACAGACCTCGCTGCAGCTCGTGCAGACCGTCGTCGAGAAACGCGCCACCTTCGCGTGCACGCCGGCGCTCGCTCGGCCGCCTGCGAAAATCGCCCCCGGCCTGCAGGCCTGCGGCGACTACACCGAAGGGCCCTATCCCGCCACGCTCGAAGGCGCGGTACTCAGCGGGCTCGCCGCCGCCAACGCTCTTAACACACCATGAACCACCTGCGTTATCTCGATTTCGACTACAGCGAAGACACCGAAGGCCACGGCACTTTCGATGCAATGGCCACGACGGTGCCCGCCAATACGCGCGAGGTGCTTGCGGAGGTTGCGCAGGTGCTGGCCTGGGCCAACGCCACCTTCCCCAATGCGCAAGGCGCGCTGGAAGACGGAGCCGCCTGGGACTTCGACCTGCAGCAGACGAGCGAAGCGCCGGAGCTCGACACGGTGACCTTCTCGCTCAGCGGCACCGCCGACTTCTGCGCGGCGCTGCGCGAGCAATTCAAGCTGGACTGAAAAGTCCGATCGCCGACCTCAACCAGTTCACGGAAAGAACCATGGTCACCTGCTATCTCCGCTACATCGTCGATCCCTACAAGCTCAAGGAATTCGAGCACTACGGCAAGCTGTGGATTCCGCTGGTCGAGAAGTTCGGCGGTCAGCACCATGGCTACTTCCTGCCGTCGGAAGGCACCAACAATGTGGCGCTGGCGATGTTCAGCTTTCCGAGTCTGGCGGCCTACGAGCAGTACCGGGCCGATTCGATGCAAGACCCCGAATGCCAGGCCGCATTCAGGTACGCCGAAGATACGCGCTGCATCGTGAGCTACGAGCGCAGCTTCTTCCGACCCGTGTTTTCGTAAAGCGGGAGTTCAGGCGCCGAGCGCCACGCACAAGGCGTGCAGGTTCGGCACGATCAGCTGCGGCCGTGCACCGTGCACCCACGGGCGCTCGTCGCGCACCAGCCAGGCCGCCTGCATGCCGGCGTTGAGCGCGCCCACCACGTCCAGCTCCGCGTCGTCGCCCACGTGAAGCACGTCTTTCGGCAGCAGGCCGACCGACGCGGCCGCGGCGCGGAAGATCGGAGCATGCGGCTTGCCGCTGCCGAACGCGCGCGCGTTGAAGGCGGTGCGAAACCAGCGGCCGACACCGGTCAGGTGGATGTCGGCGTTGCCGTTCGACACCGCCACCAGCGGGTAGCGTTCGCTCAGCCACTTGAGGGCGGGCAGCGCGTCTTCGTACAGCGTCACGCGCTGCCTTTCGGCAAAGAAGGCGTCGAAGGCCGGGTCGGCCAGCGCCGGGTCTTCGCCCGAGCGCTTCAGCGCCGTGCGAATCGATTCGCGGCGCAGCGCGCTCAGGTCGTGCGCCAGGTCTGAACGCTCCTTGGCGGTGGCTTCGCGCAGTTCACGCAAGATGCCTGGCGTCAGCAGCAGCGAGGCGGTCTTGGGTGCCTCGCGCAACAGCCACTCCTGCAGCACGGTCTCGGCGCGCTCGATGGTCGGCCAGATCGGCCACAGGGTGTCATCCAGGTCGAGCGAGATCGCGGCGATGCGCTTGATATCGAGGGGCGCGGCGTTCGCTAGCGCCGTGGAAGCGGAGGTCATGCCCGAGAATATCGCATGCCTCAAGACAACACGAACGACAGTTCCATCGCCGGGCGCACCGCCGTCCTCTGGTGCAACCTGGGCTCACCCGACGCGCCCACCGCGGCCGCCGTTCGGCCCTACCTTGCGGAGTTTCTCGGCGATCCGCGCGTGGTCGAGGTTCCAAGGCTGGTGTGGGCGTTGATCCTGCACGGCATCATCCTTCGCGTGCGGCCCGCCAAGTCGGCCGCCAAGTACGCGAGCATCTGGATGCCCGAAGGCTCGCCGCTGAAGGTATGGACACAAAGGCAGGCCACGTTGCTTGCCGGCTGGCTCGGTGAACGCGGCCACCGTGTGACGGTGCGCGACGCCATGCGATACGCCAGCCCGTCTATCGCCTCGCGACTCGATGCGCTGCAGGCCGAAGGCGTCACGCGTGTCTTGGTGCTGCAGGCCTATCCGCAGTATTCGGCCACCACCACGGCCAGCGTGATCGATGCGGTGAACGACTGGAGCCGCCGCCAGCGGCGCATTCCGGAGTTCCGCTTCGTCAACCAGTACCACGACGACCCGGCCTACATCGAGGCGCTTGCACTAAGTATCGAGCAGCACTGGAAGAAAGAGGGCCGCGGCGAAGTCTTGCTGATGAGCTTCCATGGCATTCCGGCGCGCAACATCGAACTCGGCGACCCCTACCAGGCGCAGTGCCTCGAAACCGCGCGCCTGCTTGCGGCACGGCTCGGCCTCTCCGCGGCCAAGCATCGCGTGACCTTCCAGTCGCGCTTCGGGCGCGCCAAATGGCTCGAGCCCTACACCGAGCCGACGTTGCGCGAGCTCGGCGCGAGCGGCGTGAAGCGCGTCGATGTGGTGTGCCCGGGCTTTCCGGCCGACTGCCTCGAAACGCTGGAAGAAATTGCCATGGAGGGCCGCGAAGCCTTCATGCATGCAGGCGGCGAGGCCTTCAGCTACATCCCGTGCCTGAACGACAGCCCCGCGTGGATCACCGCGCTGGCGGGTATTGCCGAACGCAACCTGGCGGGCTGGCCGACGCAGCGGCCCGCCGGCATCTGAGAACGCCAGAACTCAGGAAGGCCCGCGCCTAGAACTTGCCCAGGTAGTCCATCTTGCCGATCGGCATGCCCGTGTGGCGCAGCACGCCATAGGCCGTGGTCACGTGGAAGAAGAAGTCGGGCAGTGCGAACTGGAGCAGGTAGCGCTGAGCGGTGAAATGCGCTTCGCCTTCGCGGGCCTTGATGGTCACGGGGCGTTCTTCGTGGCCGTCGATCAGCGCGCGGTCTACGCTTGCGAGAAAGTCCTGCGTCTTCACGATGCGCGCCAGCAGCTCGTCGTAAGTCTTTTCCTCATCGGGAAAGCTCGGTGCCGTGATGCCGGCGATGCGGGCCACGCCGAGCTTCGAGGCATCGCTCGCGCGCTGGATCTGGCCGGCCAGCGTGAGCATGTCCGGCGCGAGCCTGGCATCCACCAGCGTTGCGGGATCGATGTCGTTGGTCTTGGCATGCGCCAGGCTCTTTTCGAGCAGATGGGTGAGCTGGCCGAGCCCGCGGGAGAAGACCGGCACGGAGAGGTCGTACATCGAAAGCGCCATGGCGTTAGTCCTTGTGGTTGGAATCGGCGGCGATTGTCTCGCCGACTCGCCACTAGCGACCGGCGGCTCGAATAAACCCTTCGATGAGCTCCAGTTGTTCCGGCACGTTGAGCGCGGGCGCGTGGCCGCACCCCTGGATTTCGACCACTTGCAGCCGGCCCGAAATGCCCGGCCCTCTTTGCTGCATCTGCTGCGTGACCTCGGGCAGCACCAGGTCCGACTCGGCGCCGCGAAGGCACAGCACCGATATGTCGATGACGTCGTAGTGCGGCCAGATCAGGTAGTCGTTGTCGTGTGCGCTGAACTGCCGGACCATTGCCGGGTCGTAGTGCGGCGTCACGCGGCCGTCGGGCAGGCGGCGAGTAGAGCTCTCGGCAAGGCGGCGCCACTGCGCATCGCTGAGCCAGCCGAACGGCTTGTAGACGGTGCGAAAGAAAAGCTCGAGCTCGGCCACCGTGTCGAATGCGGGCGGCTCGCCGGCATAGGCACGGATGCGCTCGATGGCCGCCTGTGCAAGCTGAGGCGCGTTGTCGTTGAGCACCAGGCTCGCAATGCGCCCCCTCATCCGCGGCTCGAACAGGCCTGAAGCGCACACCGTGCCGATGGCGCCGCCCATGGAGGTGCCGACCCAGTGCACCCGGCCCAGGCGCAGCTCGTCGCACAGCGCGCCGGCAAGGCGCGCGTAGAACGAGAGCTGGTATTCCTCGTCCGGCAGCGGGCTCCATTGGCTCAGGCCCCGGCCGATGGTGTCGGGGCAGATCACGCGGAAGCCGCGCGCGGCAAAGTGCCGGGCCAGCTCGTCCATGTCGCGGCAGGTGCGTGCCAGGCCGTGCCACGCAATGATCACCGGCGCATCGGGCGCGCCCCAATCGAGCCAATGAATCTCGCGGCCCGCGAGCTGCGCATAGCGGGAGACGACCGGAACCGAAAGATCGTTGCTCATCGCGCAGCCCTCGCCCTGAGCTTGCCGACGATGCCGGTCGGAAAGTAATACACCGAGAGCACGAACAGCACGCCCAGCCACAGCAGCCAGCGGTCGGGCGACAGCAGCGCCGCAAGCCACGGCATTCCGCTCGCCGCCTCGCTGCCGACACGCAGCAGGTCCTGCAGGTAGCTTTGCGCCAGCACGAACAGCACCGCGCCGATGGCCGCGCCATACATGGTGCCCATGCCGCCGATCACCACGATCAGCAGCACGTCGATCATGATCTCGAAGCTCAGCGACGTGTCTGGCCCGTTGTAGCGCAGCCAGATGGCGAGCATCGCTCCGGCAAGTGTCGCGAAAAGCGCCGACAACACGGCCGCCGTGGTGCGATAGACCACCACGCGGTAGCCGATGGCCTCGGCACGAAACTCGTTCTCGCGAATGGCCTGCAGCACGCGGCCGAACGGGGAGTTCACGATTCGCAGCAATGCCAGCAGCAGCACCACCGCGGCCACGAACAGCAGGTAGTAGCACAGCAGCCGGCCATCGAGCGAAACGCCGAGAAAGGGCTCTTCGGAGAACTCGAAGCTCGGCGAAATGAGCTCGGGCAGCTTGAAGGTCAGGCCGTCTTCGCCGCCCGTAAAGTCAGACAGCTGCGACGCCAGCGTCTGGAAGGCCGAGGCCACCGCCAGCGTGATCATCGCGAAGAAAATGGCGCGCACCCGGAGCGAGAACAACCCGATGGCGAACGAGAGCACCAGCGAGATCGCGAGTGCGGCCCCAAGCCCGAGCAGCACCGCACCCCAACTGGGCCCGAGCCGCGACGCCGAAATGGCGATGCCGTAGGCGCCGATGCCGAAGAACATGGTGTGCGCAAAGCTCACGATGCCGGTGTAGCCCAGCAGCAAGTCGAAGCTGGCCACCAGCACCACAAACACCAGGATCTTGGCCGCGACGCTGAGCGCCTTCACACCCGGAAAGATGAACGGCGCAAAAGCCAGTGCGATGAACAGTGCCACCAGCAGCAGCGCCAGCATGCGGCTCCGGGGCATGTCGTTGGAGAGAAGTCTTTTCAGGAACATGGCGTCTTCTTTTCAACGATTGGCCACGGGGTAGACCCCCTGCGGCCGCCACAGCAGCACCGCCACCATCAGCAAGATGCTTGCAAACTGCGTGAGCGTGGGCAGCAGGAAGCCGATGTAGTTGGTCATGAGGCCCACCAGCAGCGCGCCGATGAGCGCCCCGCCGGTCGAGCCGAGTCCGCCGATGATGATCACGATGAAGATCAGCACGTTGACCTGTGCGCCCATCTGCGGCACCAGGTTCTGCTGGAAGAGCCCCCACATCACGCCGCCCAGGCCGGCCAGCGCGCTGCCCACCACGAACACGCCGACGAACAGCCGGCCGATGCGGTAGCCGAGCGACTCGACCATTTCGCGGTCTTGCACGCCAGCACGGATCAACAGGCCGATCTTGGTGCGGCCGAGCGTCCATGCGAGCAGGCCGAACACCACCACGCCCACCGCCACCGCGAGCAGCCGGTACTTGCTGATGGCCGCATCGCCGATCAGCAGCGAGCCGCGCAAGGCTTCGGGCAATGGCAGCGGCACCTGCGCAGGGCCCCAGATCACCTTGATGAGCTCCTCCCCGATGATCATGCCGCCCATCGTGATGAGGATCTGCTTCAGGTGCTGGCCGTACACGGGCCGCACGATGAAGCGCTCGAAGGCCAGCCCCACCGCGCCGGCCACCGCCATGGCCACCAGCATGGCGGGGAACACCGCGACGAGGTTGCGCCACAGTTCCTGCGAACCGGTCCAGTCGCCCATCAGGCCGAGCACGCTGCTCGCCACGAAGGCGCCGAGCGCAATGAACACGCCGTGGCCGAAGTTGAGAACATCCATCAGCCCGAACACCAGCGTGAGGCCCGAGGCGATGATGAAGATGATCATGCCCATCGCCAAGCCCGCCACCGTGAGCGTGAGCCAGGTCGAGAACGAGCCGGTGAGCGGCAGCGCCACCGCCGCGAGGACGGGGGCGAGAAGCAACGGCTTCCAGTCGAAGTCGATCGTTTTCATTGTTGCGCCCCCCTCTCTTGCTCCCTCTCCCGCTTGCGGGAGAGGGTTGGGGTGAGGGCCTGCAGTGCCGATACGAAAGCATAGCCATCGCACAGGCCGTCTGCCCTCACCCTAGCCCTCTCCCAGAGGGAGAGGGGACAAGACATCAAGTACGTCATAGCGCGAGACCCAAAAGAGATTGCTGCAGTTGCGCGTCCGCGGAAAACGCCGCCATCGAGCCGCTGTGCACTACACGGCCGTTGTCCATCACCGCGACCGTGTCGCCCAGCCGCTGGGCGAAGTTGATGTTCTGCTCCACCAGCAGAATCGTCACGCCGCTGCGCTTGAGCTCACCGAACGCGTCGATCATGTTGTTGATGATGGCCGGTGCGAGCCCCTTGCTGGGCTCGTCGACGATGAGCAGTTCGCGCGGTTCCACGATGGCGCGCGACACGGCCAGCATCTGCTTCTGCCCGCCCGAGAGCTTGCCGGCCGGATGGTTCCAGAACTTCTCGACCGCCGGAAAGAGCTTGAAGATCCACTTCAGGCGCGTGTCGTCCATCTGCTCGGCGTTCTTCGCACCGCGCGCGGCGAGCAGCATGTTCTCCTTCACCGTGAGGTCGGAGAAGATACCCATGTTCTCGGGCACATAGGCAATGCCGAGCTCCGCGATCTGCGGCGTGTGCATGGCCGTGATGTCCTTGTCACCGAAGCGCACCCTGCCCTCCGACGCGTGCCACAGGCCCATGATGGTTCGCAGCGTCGTCGTCTTGCCCGCGCCGTTGCGGCCCAGCAGCATGGTGAGCTGGCCTTTGGGCACTGCAAGGTCGACGCCGTGCAGGATGTGATAAGCCCCGATGTGCGTCTGCACGCCTTCGAGGGTCAACAGGTTCTGAGTTGTCATCGGTCTTGCTCCTTCCCCTTCCGGGGGAAGGTTGGGATGGGGGCATGCGGCGCTTGAAAGGCCGCGTCGGTTCGAAGGCCGCGAGCCCCGATCCCCGCCCTCCCCCAGCCGGGGAGGGAGAAATTCATCGACGCCTTCATGCAACCGCCTCCTTCGCAATGCCCAGGTAGGCCTCTTGCACCACCGGCGAGGCAATCACCTCGGCCGGTTCTCCATCGGCCACCAGCGTGCCGTTGTGCAGCACGATGATGCGGTCCGCGAGCTCGCGCACCACGTCCATCTTGTGCTCGACCAAAAGAATGGTCTTGCTCTTGTCCTGCTTCAGCTTGCGGATCAGGTCGAGAATGACCGGCGCCTCGGCCGCGTTCATGCCGGCGGTTGGCTCGTCGAACATGAAGACCTTGGGTTCGAGCGCCATCAAGAGCGCCACCTCCAGCTTGCGCTGGTCGCCATGCGGCAGGCTCGCCACGGTGGCGTGCTCGCGAGATTTCAGCGCCACGTCGGCCAGGATCTGGTCCGCGCGTTCAGTCAGCGCCTTGTGGTCGCTCCAGATGCTCCACAGGTTGAGCCCGCGCCGGTGCGCG
Organism: Variovorax sp. CCNWLW186; assembly: GCF_037203865.1. NCBI lineage: Bacteria > Pseudomonadati > Pseudomonadota > Betaproteobacteria > Burkholderiales > Comamonadaceae > Variovorax > Variovorax sp. CCNWLW186. The sequence continues at coordinate 84,056 of NZ_JBBCBO010000023.1, forward strand.
CCTTCGCGCGTGGCCTGCACCGCAAGGCGCACGTTCTCCAGCACCGTGAGATTGGGGAACAGGTTGGTGAGCTGAAAGGCTCGCCCCAACCCCGCGTGCGTGCGTGCCGAAGGCGACAGCCCCGAGAGCAGTTGCCCATCGAGCGACACCGTGCCCGCGCTCGCCTTGAGCTGGCCCGAAATCAGGTTGAAATAGGTGGTCTTGCCCGCGCCGTTGGGGCCGACGATGGCCGTCAACGTGCCCGGCGAGAAGGCGCAGCTCACGTTATTGACGGCCACGTGCCCGCCGAAGCGGATGGTCAGGTCTCGGGTCTCAAGCATCGTTGGTCTATTGCAAATAAAAGTCGCGGACCGCTCGGTCTCAACAGGTGCCGATCACGTAGTAGTTGGGGCCGGTCTGCTTCAGCGTCGTGGTCACGTAGATGTTCCACAGCCCCATGGCTTGCGCCGAGCCATAGGCATACGTGAGGCCCCACAGCGCATAGGCGCGCCCGGCCACGGTATGCGCATAGTTGCTGGCGGTGTAGCAGGTGCCGCCACCACCGCTGCCGGCCAGCGTGGTGCCCGTGGCCGCGCCCGACATCGCACCCTGCGCGTTGTTGGCGTCCAGCGCCGCCACGGTCCAGCTGTAGGTGGTAGATGCCGCCAGCCCGGTGTCCGTGTAGCTGGTGCCCGTCACGGGTGCGGCGTTGACCTTGCTGCCGCCGCGGTACACGTTGTAGCCGCTCGCGCCCGAAACGCCGGCCCAGCCAATCACCATGCTGCTGCTGGTCGCGCCCGAGGTGCCCACGCCAGTGGGCGCCGGCAGAGACGAGCCGCCGCCAGAGCCGGTCACGCGATCGACCATCGCCTTGAGCGCCGCCATCTGCGGGCCCGACTTCTTTGCGTAGTTCGCGTTGTCGTAGCCCCACCAGTCCCAGCAGCTGTTGGTGGCCGCGGTGCTGGTCTGCGGATAGATCAGCACGATGTTGTTCGTGTCGGCCCAGCGGTTGTAGCCGGTCTTGCGCACATACTGGTCGCCCACGTCGGTGTAGTTCTGCTTGCAACCGTGCAGCACCATGTGCACGCGGCACGAAGCTGTGGTGCAGGCCTGCGGCACGTAGATCCACCCCGTCGCGGCCACGCCGTGGCCGGTGATGAATTCGGACTGGTTGAACTCGGTGAACGTGCCTCCCAGCGTGCCGTTGTTGCGCGGGTTCAGCGGGCCGTAGAGATGCTGCAGGATGTCGCCCGCAAGATCGAAGCCGCAGTTGTTGATGTAGGGCGCGGCGGTAGTGCTGCAGGCGCCGCCGTAGTCGTCGGTCACCATGGCGTGGCCGGCGCCGATGTTGTTCTTGTAGACCGTGTTGGCGGCGGGCACAAAGCTCTGGTAGTAGGTCTTCAGGTCGTTCATCACCGCCGGCTTCACGGTGTTGTCCGACGTGCCGGAGAAAAGGTACACCTTCGAAGCGGTCATGTTCGACACCGGGTCGATCGCGCCGCTGGCGGCCCAGCTGTTGGTGGTGCTCACGAGCGTCGACACCGGGATGCTGGTGCTGTGCGTCATGCAGCGCCCGGTGGCGTTGAGCACCGAGCCCTCGGCACAGTAGTACGGCCCGCCGGCCACCACGCCGGCACCGCGCTTGAAGGTGGCCGAATAGGCCACGTGCAATTGCACCGCCATGAAGCCGCCCGCCGAGAGGCCGGACACGCTCACCTCCGCCGGGTTCGCGCCCAGCGACGGCAGCGGCACCGCCGCGGTTGCCGTACAGGCATGCGCGCCAAACGCCATTGCCGCAGCCGCGGCCAATCCCTTCCAGTTCCATCGCATCGCTGCCATCGCTGTCTCCTTTTGTAGGTTTGTCGAACGCTTGCTTGATTGCTGACGAATCGGCCGTTGGTGACGCCGCGCCCGCGCCGCAAGGCGCAAGCTGGCGCTTCGCCCGGCGGCCACCCGGGGCGAAAAGTTAGCGGCGTGTCCCTGGGCCCTGAACATTCAAGGAACACCGCGGAACCGGCTTTGCCGGGCCGCTGGTGTTGCCCCCGGTAGGGGGTTGGCGAAGCGACACGAAGTGCGCGCAGACTGGGGGCGAGCCCTTATCTCTTGTTCTTGATGGGGATGTCCATCTCTTCAGGCTTGATCTCGCGCACCAGCTCGGGCACGCCCCAGGCAAACGCCGGATCGACCTTGATCTTGAAGTGGTACATCGACTGCATCGCCTGGTGGTCTTCCTTGCGGAAGGTCATCTTGCCCTTGGGCGTGTCGAAGCTCATGCCTTCCATGGCGCCGATGAGCTTGTTGGTGTTGGTGTCGCCGCCCGTCTTCTTGAGCGCCGTGACCACCGCCATCGCAGCGGAGAACCCGCCCGCCGTGAAGAAGTCCGGCGGCGTCTTGAATTCCTTGTAGTGCGCCGACACCAGCGCCTCGTTGACCGGGTTCTTCGGAATGCCGAAGTAGTAGTACGCCGCGCCTTCCATGCCCGGCAGGTTCTTGTAGGCCGCCATGGCCGGCAGGATGTTGCCGCCGGTGGCAATCTCGATGCCGTAGCGCTTCAGGTCCAGATCGACAATCTTGAACGGGTTGCCCGCGCCAGCCCACACGATCCAGATGATCTTGCGGCCAGGCTGGTCCTTGAGCTTGTCGATCAGGCGCTGTGCGCCGGCCGTGAAATCCGTGGTGGCGGGCGGCAGGTATTCCTCGTGCACCAGCTTCGCCTTCTTGAGCGCGGCACCGAAGGCCTTGACGCCATCGCGGCCGAAGGCGTTGTCCTGCGCGAGCGTGGCAACGGTCACGCCCTGCTTGTCGATGGCCACTGCATTGGAAATGGCGTCTTGGCTCGAGTTGCGGCCGGTGCGGAAGATGTACTTGTTCCACTTGTCGCCGGTGATCGAATCGGCCACCGCGGGCTCGACGATGAGGATCTTCTTGTACTCCTCGGCCACCGGCAACATGGCCAGTGCCACGCCCGAAGCCGTGGGGCCCACCGCCAGCGCGGCCTTGTCGTCGGAGTAGGCGGCCGCCAGAAGCGACTTGCCGAGGTCGGGCTTGCCCTGGTCGTCCTTCTCGATAACCACGAGCTTCTTGCCGTTGACGGTCATCGTGCCGCCGGTGGCGTAGTCCAGGCCCATGGTGAAGCCGGTCTGCGTCTGCTTGCCGTAGGCCTCGAGCGGGCCGGTCTTGCTGTAGATGTGCGCGATGCGGATTTCGTTGGACTGGGCCCAGGCGGGTGCGGCGGCGGCGCAGGCGGCGAGTGCGGCCAAGGCAACGAGGTGGCGACGGTTCATTCTTTGTCTCCTTTGGTAGGTGACTGAATATTGCACACTTCGTGCCAGCGGTTAACTCATTGATAACAAACGCTTCTTCATTTGGAAGAAGCGCTATTCGACTGAATTCAGAACAACTGTCGTGTCTGAATTTTGATCACATGTCTGCCAATCAGTCAGGGTTTTTGCGGAGCAGGCCAGGTCGTTTGCGCTTTACGCCTGCCGCTCCTGGCTCGTCATCCGCTCATACAGGGTTGCACGGGAAATACCGAGCAAGCGCGCGGTCGCCAGCTTGTTGCCGCCGGTGGTCGCCAGCGCCGCTGCAATTGCCTTGCGCTCGAGTTCGGCCACCTGTTGCGCAAGCGGCCGGAGCAGCGCCGCCTGCTCGTCGGCATCGTGCGCACTCTGCAGCGTGGCCGGCAACTCGATCTGCTCCAGCCCCGCCTCGCGCAGGATGCGTTCGAGCTGCGCGGCGTCGATGCGCTGCGAATCGCTGCGCATGGTCACCTGCTCCAGCACATTGCGCAGCTCGCGGATGTTGCCGCGCCAATGCTGGCCTGCGAGCAGCGCCAGCGCATCGGGTGTGAGCTCGGGCGGCGCCTCGCCGCTGCGCAGCGCCATGTCCTCGCCCAGGGCTTCGACCAACGCCGGTATGTCGCTGCGCCGCTCGCGTAGCGGCGGCACGCGCAATGGCAGCACGTTGAGGCGGTAGTACAGGTCTTCGCGAAACTGGCCGCGGCGCACCAGCTCGGGCAGATCGCGCGAGGTGGCGGCGATCACGCGCGCATCGAAGGGCACGAGCTTGTTGGAGCCGAGCGGCTCGATCTCGCCCTCTTGCAGCGCGCGCAGCAGCTTGGCCTGCAGGCCGAGCGGCATGTCGCCAATCTCGTCGAGAAACAGGCTGCCGCCATCGGCCAGCTTGAACTTGCCTTCGCGCCCACGCCTGTCGGCGCCGGTGAATGCGCCGGGCGCAAAGCCGAAGAACTCGGCCTCCAGCAGCGTGTCGGGCACGGCCGCGATATTGACGCTGACGAACTGCCCCTTGGCCCGCGCCGATGCCGCATGGATCGCATGCGCGAGCAGTTCCTTGCCGGTGCCGGTTTCGCCGAGCAGCAGCACCGGGCTGGTCGACTGCGCGGCGCGCCGTGCATGGCGCTTTACCTCTACCGCCGCGGGGCTGCTGCCGATGAAACTCGCAAAGGTGTATTTCGAGCGCCGCTGGCCGTCGGCCGCATGCAGGTACAGCGGGTTGTTGCGCTGGGTTGCCAGCTCGCGCCGCGCATCGTCGAGGTCGCGCTGCAGCAGCGCAAACTTGCTGATGAGCGGCTGCAGCGTGGTTTCGGGCTGGTCGAACAGCACGATGCCGATGGCGCCGATGACCTCTCCCGCCCTACCCTCGCGACCGTCGTGCTCGGCGCGCAGCGGGATGCGGCTGACGACGAAAGTACCCGCTTTATTGGTGAGCAGGTCGACCAATATCGGCTCGCCGGTCTCGAGCACGCGCCGCATCTGCGTGTTGGGAATCACGTCTTCGACCATGTGCCCCAGGAACTGGTCGATCGAAGAAAAGCCCAGTGCAGGCAAGAAGCGCCGGTAGCCTTCGTTCACCCACACGATGCGGCCGCTGCGGTCGACCAGGAACATGCCCTGGCTGATGCTCGAGAACAGATGGAACATCGAGCGCGCGGCCAACGCGAGGATGCCCTCGGCATCAAGGGGCAATGCGGAAGATGCGGTGACGGGCGGAGCGGCGGACATGGGCGGATCGTAGCGTGCATCAATCCGCAACAAATCGGACATCAATGCGGCACTGGAATTGTCCAGAATTCACATTCAACCGACGAGTGCGACTAAAGCCCTCATCCGGTCTTAAGTAAATCAATCGTTTGATTACTCGCATGGTCTAATCGCGGGCATGAGCGCCTCCGCCCTTCAAGCCATTACCGCCCGCGCGCCTCGAAGCGACGGCGTTGAAGCGCGCCAGCGCCTTCTCTACGCCGCACTCGCGCTCTTTGCCGCCAACGGCTACGCCAAGACTTCCACACGCGAAATTGCGCGCAACGCCGGTGTCAACATCTCTGCCATCAGCTACTACTTCGGCGACAAGGCCGGTTTGTATGCCGCCACCTTCGGCGAGCCGATGGGCGGCAATGCCGGAGACTTCGTGCAGCTTTACGACGCACCCGACATGCCGATCGAAGAGGCGCTGCGCATCTTCTTCACCCACATGATCGAGCCGCTGAAGCAAGGCGAGATCGTGCGGCAGTGCATCCAGCTGCATCTGCGCGAAATGCTCGAGCCCACCAGCCAGTGGGCCGAAGAAATGGAACGCGACATCAAGGCGCCGCACAAGGCCATTGCGGGCATTCTGTGCCGCCGGCTCGGCCTTTCGCGGCCCGACGACGACGTGCATCGCCTGACCTTCGCCATCACCGGCCTGGCCATGCAGCTCTTCGTGAGCCAGGACCTCGTCGAAGCCATACGCCCCTCTTTGCTGAACACGCCGCGCAGCGTCGACACCTGGGCCCAGCGCCTCACCAGCTACGCGCTTGCGCTGGTCGAGGCCGAAGCCTTGCGCCGCCAGGCCGCCGCCAAGCCCGCGGCCGCACAAGTCCGATCCGGGAGAAAGAAGACATGAGAAGACTTCGATTGATTTACACGCTATGCCTGCCGCTCGGCATCGGGCTCGGGCTCGGTGGTTGCGGGTTCATGAGGCCGCTCGCCGCGGTGGAAGCGCCGATGCCCGCGCAGTGGCACGCGCCGCTGCCGCACGGCGGCTCGCTCGCGTCGCTGGCCGACTGGTGGCGCCAGCTCGACGACCCGCTGCTGGTCGAACTCATTGCCGCGGCCGAAGCGGCGAGCCCTAACGTTGCGAGCGCTGCGGCGCGCGTGGCCGAGGCGCGCTCCACCCGCATTGCGGCCGGTGCGGCGCTGCTGCCCAACTTGGACGGCACGCTTTCGGCCAGCCGCGGCGTCTCGGGCTCTTCGCTCGGATCGGGCGCTTCAGGCGCCTCGTCCGGCAGCGGTGGCGCCACCGCGCTTGCACCGGTGACCACGCTGCAGGCGGGACTTCAATCGCAATGGGAAATCGACCTGTTCGGCCGGCTGCGCGCCGACCGCGATGCCGCGCGCAACCGGCAGGAAAGTGCCGATGCCAAGTGGCACGACGCACGCGTTGCCGTAGCGGCCGAGACCGCGAACGCCTATTTCGCCGAGCGCGCCTGCCAGCAGCAGTTGCGCGTGTCTGAATCCGATGCCCGCTCCCGCAGCGAAACCGCGCGGCTTACCGACCTTTCGGCGCGCGCAGGATTTACCGCGCCGGCAGATGCCGCGCTCGCACGCGCCAGCGCATCCGATGCTTCCGGCCGCCTGACCCAGCAACGCGCACTGTGCGCAGTGCAGCGCAAGGCGCTGGTGGCGCTCAGCGGCATCGACGAGACAACGCTGGAGCAAAAGCTCGCAGCCTCGCCGGCACAGCGCGCCCTGCCGGCGGTGGGCAGCATTGCCAGCGTGCCGGCACAGGCCATCTCGCAGCGGCCAGACGTGTATTCCGCCGAACTGGGCGTTGCCGCAGCAAGCGCCGACGTGGGTTCGGCCGAGGCCGCGCGCTATCCACGCCTGTCGCTTTCGGGTTCCATCGGCCGCATGCAGATTCGCACCAGTGGCTTCCGCGAATCGCTCGACACCTGGACCGTGGGGCCTGTGTCGCTCACCGTGCCCCTGTTCGACGGCGGCACGCGCGCCGCCAACGCCGAAGCGGCGAAGGCGCGCTACACCGAAGCCGTCTCGCTCTACCGGGCCAACGTGCGCCAGGCCGTGCGAGAGGTGGAAGAAGCCCTGGTCAACCTCGACAGCACGAACGCGCGCGCCACCGATGCCGACACGGCCGTGCAGAACTACCAGGCCTCGTTCGACGCCACCCAGGCCCGCTACCAGAGCGGCCTGGCCAGCCTGTTCGAACTCGAGGATTCGCGCCGCACGCTCTATGCAGCGCAAACCGCACGCGTCTCGCTGCAACGCGAACGCACCGAAGCCTGGGTTGCGCTCTACCGCTCGATGGGCGGCGGATGGGCCCGCCCCGAATCGCCCTCTATGACCTCCAACCCGACCGCCAAGGTCGCGACGTCGCCATGAAAAGAATCAAACGCTCTACCCTCGTCATCGCGCTGCTGGCGCTCGTCATCGTGGTTGCCGCGGCCTTGTGGCTGACGCGCAGCAAGCCGGCGGGCGAGCCCGGCGCCGCGCCCGCGGCCGCCAAGGGCAAGGACGGCGCACCGCCGCCCCGGCCCACGTTGACGGTGACCGTCGCCAAACCCGAGCCCACCGAGCTGACGCTCACGCTGGCGGCCAACGGCAACGTGGCAGCGTGGCAAGAGGCCAGCGTGGGCTCCGAATCGAGCGGCCTCAAGCTGGCAGAGGTTCGCGTGAACGTGGGCGATGTGGTGAAGAAGGGCCAGGTGCTGGCCGTGTTCTCGCCGGAAACTGTGCGGGCCGACATCGCTCAATCGCGCGCCTCGCTCGCCGAAGCCAGGGCCACGGCGGCCGATGCCGCGGGCAACGCGGCGCGCGCCCGCACGCTGCAAGCCACGGGCGCGCTGAGCCAGCAGCAGATCAACCAGTACCAGACGGCCGAGCAAACTGCCAAGGCACGCGTCGAAGCGGCCGAAGCCGTGCTGGCCGCGCAGGAAGTGCGCGGCCGCAACACGCAGGTGCTGGCGCCCGACGACGGCGTGATCTCTTCGCGCACCGCCACGGTCGGCAGCGTGGTGGCTGCGGGCACCGAGCTGTTCCGGCTGATCCGCCAGGGCCGGCTCGAATGGCGTGCCGAGGTGACCTCGGCCGAGCTCAGCCGCATCGCAGTGGGCACCACGGCCTTCGTGGTCAGCGCAAGCGGCGCGCAGGTGCGCGGCAAGGTGCGCAGCATTGCGCCCACGGTCGATCCGCAAACGCGCGCGGCGCTGGTCTATGTCGACCTGCCGAACGTGCAGCAGAACACCGGCATCAAGGCCGGCATGTTCGCGCGCGGCGACTTCGAACTCGGCCGCAGCTCGGCGCCCACCGTGCCGCAGAGCTCCATCGTTCCGCGCGACGGCTTCAACAACGTCTTCATGCTGCTGCCCGACAACCGCGTGGCGCAGCTCAAGGTGCAGACCGGCCGCCGCGTCGGTGAACGCGTCGAAATCACCAGTGCGCTGCCGGAGGGCGCGCAGATCGTGGTGCAGGGCGCGGGCTTCCTGAATGATGGCGACCTGGTGCGCGTTGTGGCGGCACCCGCACCCGCGGCGGCCGGAGCCCAGCCTGCCGCATCCGCCGCATCGGCGCCCGTGGGCAACCCCGGCGCCAACGAAACAAAGGCACGCCCATGAACGTTTCCGCATGGTCCATCCGCAACCCGATTCCGGCGGTGATGCTGTTCGTGCTGCTCACCTTCGGTGGGCTGCTGTCGTTCAACGCGATGAAGGTGCAGAACTTTCCGGACATCGACCTGCCGACCGTGACGGTCTCGGCATCGCTGCCCGGCGCCGCGCCTTCGCAGCTGGAAACCGACGTTGCGCGCAAGCTCGAGAACTCCATTGCCACGGTGCAGGGCCTGAAGCACATCACCACCAAGGTGCAGGACGGCGCCGCGACGCTCATCGTCGAGTTCCGCCTCGAGAAGCCGGTGCAAGAGGCCGTGGATGACGTGCGCTCCGCGGTGCAGCGCGTGCGCGCCGACCTGCCGGCCGACGTGCGCGACCCGGTCGTCACCAAGCTCGACTTCGCGGCCCAGCCGGTGCTGGCCTTCACCATCGCCTCGCCACGCATGGACAGCGAGGCGTTGAGCTGGTTCGTCGACAACGACATCACCAAGAAGCTGCTCGCGCTGCCCGGCGTAGGCGCGGTCAACCGCGTGGGCGGCGTCACGCGCCAGGTGCATGTCGATCTCGATCCGGCCAAGCTGCAGGCACTGGGCGCCTCGGCGGCCGACATCTCGCGCCAGTTGCGCCAGGTGCAAACCGAAAGCGCGGGCGGCCGCATCGACCTGGGCGGTAGCGAGCAGCCGGTGCGCACGCTGGCCACCGTGCAGTCGGCCGACCAGCTCGCGGACATGCAGATCGCCCTTTCCGATGGCCGCCGCATCCGGCTCGACCAGGTGGCGCGCATCAGCGACACCATCGCCGAGCCGCGCGCCGCGGCGCTGCTCAACGGCAAGCCGGTGGTCGGCTTCGAAGTGGCGCGCAGCCGCGGTGCCAGCGAAGTGGAAGTGGGCCGCGCCATCCAGAAGGCGTTGGCCGACCTGCGCGTGCAGCGCCCCGACATCGAACTGACCGAGGCCTTCAACTTCGTCGACCCGGTGGAAGAAGAGTACGACGGCTCGCTGCACCTCCTGTACGAAGGCGCCATCCTGGCTGTGATCGTGGTGTGGCTGTTCCTGCGCGACTGGCGCGCCACTTTCGTCTCGGCCGTGGCACTGCCCATGTCCGTGATTCCGGCCTTCATCGGCATGCACCTGCTGGGCTTCTCGGTCAACGTGATCTCCCTGCTCGCGCTCTCGCTGGTGGTCGGCATATTGGTGGACGACGCCATCGTGGAGGTCGAAAACATCGTGCGCCACCTGCGCATGGGCAAGTCGCCATATGAAGCGGCCATGGAGGCGGCCGACGAAATCGGCCTGGCGGTGATTGCCACCACCTTCACGCTGATTGCGGTGTTTCTGCCCACGGCCTTCATGAGTGGCGTGGCGGGCAAGTTCTTCAAGCAGTTCGGCTGGACGGCTTCGCTGGCGGTGTTTGCGTCGCTGGTGGTGGCGCGGGTGCTCACGCCGATGATGGCTGCCTACATCCTGAAGCCGGTGGTCGGCGCCGAGAAAGAGCCGCGCTGGCTCACGGTCTACATGCGCGCGGTGGAGTGGAGCACGCACCACCGCTTCAAGACGATGGTGTTCGCCACCCTCTTCTTCTTCGGCTCGCTGGCGATGATTCCGCTGCTGAAGACCGGCTTCATTCCGCCGGACGACAACTCGCAGACGCAGATCTATCTCTCGCTGGCGCCCGGCTCCACGCTCGCGCAGACCACCGCCGCCGCGGAAGAAACGCGAAACCGCGTGATGAAGATTGCGCACGTGAAGAGCGTCTACACCACGGTGGCGGGCGGCAGCGCAGGCGGCGACCCGTTCGCCAACTTCGGCACGCCCGAAACGCGCAAGGCCACGCTCACCATCAAGCTGGACGACCGCGGCGACCGGCCGCGCAAGCAGGTGATCGAAAACCAGATTCGCGCCGCGCTCGAAACGCTGCCCGGCGTGCGCAGCACCGTGGGCCTTGGCGGCTCAGGCGAAAAATACATTCTTGCCCTAACGGGCGAAGACCCTGCGGCCTTGGCGAGTGCGGCCAGTGCGGTCGAAAAAGACCTGCGCACCGTGCCCGGCCTGGGCAACATCACTTCCACCGCGAGCCTGATTCGGCCCGAGATCGCGGTGCGGCCTGACTTCGCACGCGCCGCCGATCTTGGCGTGACCAGCTCGGCCATTGCCGAGACCTTGCGCGTGGCCACGCTGGGCGACTACGACCAGGCGCTGGCCAAGCTCAACCTCGCGCAACGGCAGGTGCCCATCGTGGTGAAGCTCGAAGATTCGGCGCGGAAGAACCTGGATCTGCTCGGCCGTCTTTCGGTGCCGGGTACACGCGGCCCGGTCATGCTGAGCCAGGTGGCGTCATTGACGATGGAAGGCGGCCCAGCCGTCATCGACCGCTACGACCGCTCGCGGAACGTGAACTTCGAAATCGAGCTCTCGGGCGTGGGCCTGGGAGATGCCAAGACAGCGGTGACATCGCTGCCATCGATCCAGAAGCTGCCGCCCGGCGTGCGCGTGACCGAGATCGGCGATGCGGAGGTGATGACCGAACTGTTCGCGAGCTTCGGCCTCGCGATGCTCACGGGCGTGCTGTGCATCTACATCGTGCTGGTGCTGCTGTTCAAGGACTTCCTGCATCCGGTGACGATTCTTTGCGCATTGCCTTTGGCACTGGGCGGGGCGTTCGTCGGTTTGCTGATCGGGCAGAAAGCGCTTTCGATGCCATCGCTGATCGGGTTGATCATGCTGATGGGCATCGCGACCAAGAACTCGATCCTGCTGGTCGAATACGCCATCGTGGCGCGGCGCGACCATGGCATGAGCCGCTGGGATGCGCTGCGCGACGCCTGCCACAAGCGTGCACGGCCCATCATCATGACCACACTGGCCATGGGCGCGGGCATGTTGCCGATTGCGGTGGGTCTTGGTACGGCGGACTCAAGCTTCCGCTCGCCGATGGCAATGGCGGTGATCGGGGGGCTCATTACCTCTACCGTGTTGAGTCTCTTGGTGGTGCCGGCTGTGTTCACGTATGTGGACGACATCGAGCACTGGATTCGGCGAACTGTGCGCAAGCTGCGGGGACAGCCGGCTGATCCGCACATCGACGACGACCTGGTCGAGGCACCACGGACTTGAATGTGCTGCGCCCTCTCCTGCTGACTGCGGGGAGGGCGCCGGCTTTTACGCCGTTGCTTGCGGGGTTTTTGTTTGGGGCGTCGCTGTTTTGGCGCCGCTGTTCAGGGCGAGTGCAAAGGCCACCGGGTACTCCCCTCCGCGAATGTCCCCCGGGGCTGCGCCCCTCCTCCTTTATTTCGCTGCGTGGAGCACCCGATGCCCTGTGCAC